>JBOHSB010000145.1:0-2624 GCA_050733015.1 Gemmatimonadales bacterium | reverse complement strand
AGCCCGGACATAGCAAACGCCCCTCGAACGAGGGGCGTTTCGCTTTATGGGCCCTACTGGATTCGAACCAGGGACCGACGGATTATGAGTCCGCTGCTCTAACCACCTGAGCTAAGGGCCCGCGACGAGAGTAACTTCGCCCCGCCCATTGTATTGGACAAGCGGCTCCGCAACGCGACGAAGCCGGTGAAGGCAGGGGCTACGACGCAGGTGCCGTGGTGAGTCCGCGAAGGCCTCGCGCCCCCGCGATGGCGATGCCGATGGCCAGGATCGGGAGCACCTGAACCGCCTGGAGCGCCAAGCCGGCGGCGAGCGCGTTGGCGGGCGGAATATGAAACTCGCGCATGACCAGGATGAGTGAGCCCTGGAGCACCCCGATGTTGCCGGGAGTGAGCCGCAGGATCCCCGCGAAGTTCGCCACGACCAGTGTTGCCAATGATGCGGCGGAGGTAACGGGCGTTTGGGTGGCTTCGATGGTCCACTGGTAGGTGACCCACTGCGCCAGCCAGCTCAGCGTGGTCAGCACCACCGCGGTGCTCAGGCCGGCCCGGCCCGGCATGGCCAGCATGCGAACGAACGGCTCGTGCCGCCGCCCCGCCGCGGCCGTGAGAAGACGTTCCCATGGAATGATCCGGTAACCGAGCGCCAGGCCGGCGACCAGGGCGCAGAGTCCGAAGCCCACGAGCCGTGCCCATGGCCATGGGGGCAGTGCCACGAGCGCCACGCCCAGAAACACGATCAACCCGAGGGCTTCGACGACCCGGGTGGTTACCAGCGACGCGACCGCGGCACCAAACGAAATGCCATCCTTGGCGCTGACGAGTTGTGCGCGCGTCGCCTCTCCGCTCACCGAGACGCTGATCGAGTTGACGGCGGCTCCCACGAACGTGGCCGCCTGGGCGGTGGCATGGCGCGACGGACCGAGCCGCCGGAGCATGAGGTACCACGCCGTGCCCTTCGCCGCGAGCGACGCGATGTTGACCACGCTGGCCGCCGCCAGCAGGAGCCAGTCGGCATCCCTGAGTGCGCGGAGCGTCTTCGCCCAGGGAAAGTTCAAGCCGAACCGCATGGTCAGCCCCGCGCCGACGACGATCAGGAGCGCCGTGATCCAGGTCCGGCGGCTCACCCCACCGCCAGCGTCGAGAGCGCCTCGAATCGATACCCCGCCGCCCGGGTGTCCGCGATGATGCCGGGCAGCGACTCGGCGGTTTGCCGCCGATCACCCCGCGGTGTGTAACCGTCACCGTCGTGGAGGAGGACGATCGCTCCCGGACGCAGGCGCTCTCGCACTCGCCGCCGGATCGTTTCGGCTCCCGGCCGCGAAGCATCCCACACGCCGAAGGTCCAGGCAAAGGTCCGATATCCGAAGGGTGCGATGGCCCGCGACACGAAGGGACTCCGGTATCCATGCGGCGCGCGGAAGCTGCGGGGCGCCTTCCCCGTGACCGCCACGATCGACTGGTGAGCGCGCCGGACCTCCTCGGCGGTTCGGCGCGGACCCAGCCGGTGAAGCTTGGCGTGGGAGTAGGTGTGATTCCCGATCTCGTGGCCGGCGCGAGCCACCGCTGCGGCACTCTCGGGAAAGCTGTCGACGTGGCTGCCCACCATGAAGAAGGTTGCGGCGACGCGTTCGACCTCGAGCACTTCCAGAATCTGCTCGGTGATCCCCGGATTCGGGCCGTCATCGAACGTCAGATACGCCACCCGTTCCGGCGGGCCCTTGCCGGTCACCGGTCCGTATAGCGGGCTGTTGGGATCGTACGCTCCCCAGGCCGCTGCTCCCGCCGCCAGCCCTGCCATGGCGCCCGCCACGGCTAGCATCCGAGCACCCGCCGGTACACCTGCAATACCTGGTCGGTCACCCGCGGCCAGGAGTAGCCTTCGGCCTTGGCGAGCCCGGCATCACGCATCCTCTCGCGCTGCGCGCTGTCGCCGAGCAGGCCGACGATCGCCTCCGCCCACGCGGCGGGCTCTCCCTTGGGCACCAGTACCGCTTCCTCACCCCCGTTCACCAATTCCCGGAACCCTGTGATGTCCGAGGCGGCGATCGGCGTTCCGCACGCCATGGCTTCGAGCAGAGTGACTCCGAACGATGCCTTCGTGGTAGGGCATACATACAGATCTGCCCGCGAGAAATGCTTCGGGCGGTCTCCATTGACCCGGCCCAGAAAGGTGATCCGCCGGCCGAGCGGGGAGGCCATGTGCTCGTAGAGCGGCCGCAGCGGCCCATCGCCGGCCACCGTCAGCCGCGCCTCGGGATAGCGCTGGAGAACCAGGGGCATGGCTGAAAGGATCGTATCGAGACCATTTCGCGGGTCGAGTCGCCCGAGAAAGAGCAGCTCGGGGCCGGCGCGATCGGCGGCGGGGGGCGGTGACGGCCTGAAAAAGGTGGTGTCGACACCATTCGGGATGATTTCCCAGTCGGCGTCGAAGTATCTGGCGTGGGCATCCACCACCGGCTGGCTGACCGCGATGGCCGCGGCATGCCGGTCGAGTCGCCGCTGAAGCGGCCGGCGAAATACCCGGCACAACGCCGAGCGGCGGAACCAGGAATGGAAGGTCGCCACCACGGGGACGCCGACGTCGCCGGCGGCCGACGGCGCCGTCAGGCCCAGGACGGGAGC
>JBOHSB010000144.1:0-3541 GCA_050733015.1 Gemmatimonadales bacterium | reverse complement strand
CGCTGGTCCTTCCGTCCTTCCGTCTTCCAACCTTCCGTCCTCTCTTGTCCTTCCGTCCTTCCCTCCTTCCGTCGTACATTCACCCCGTGCCGTACAACATCTTTCTCTCCCCCGACATCCTGGTGGTTCGGTTCGGCTCGATCGGCGACATCCTGCTCACGACGCCGCTGCTGCGGGCCATCCGCACCAAGTGGCCGGGGGCGCGGGTGACGTTCCTCACCAAGCGACAGTACGTGTCGCTGGTGAGCGACAACCCGAACGTCACCGAGGCGTTCGGCATCGCCCCGCAAGACACCGTGCGCGGGATCGCGTCCCAGATTCGTACGGTCAAGTACACCCACATGCTCGATCTCCAGGGAGGTCTCCGGACCGTCCCGCTCCGGCTCATGGCGCGTGGGCCCTGGTCCGGCTTCTCGCACCGCCGCGTCGCGCGCGAGTTGCTCATCCGGTTCAAGCACAACCGCTACCACGAGCACGTGCCGGTCCCCGAGCGCTACTTCGAGGCGGCGAGCGATCTGAATGTCGAGGTCGACGGCGGGCCACCCGAGTTCTTCATCAATCCGAGCGCGGAGGAGAAGGCCGCCGCCTGGCTGACGCGGGCGGGGGTGGGCACCAAGCGGCCGCTCGTCGCCATCGCGCCGGGCGCCACCCACGCCACCAAGCGGTGGCCGGTCCAGCACTGGATCAAGCTGGTCCGCCAGATCGCGAACACCGGGGCCGACGTGGTCGCCCTGGGCGGCCCCGCGGACTCGGCCATGGGCGCCGAGATCGCGGCCCGAGGCGGCACCCACGTGGCGAGCGCGGCCGGCGACCTCAGCCTGCAGGAGACCGGCGCGGTGCTCAAGCGGGCCGCGGCGCTCATCTGCGGCGATACCGGGACCATGCACATGGCCACCGGTGTTGGCATTCCGGTCGTCGCCATGTTCGGGCCGACGGTGCGGCAGTTCGGCTTCTTTCCCTATAACGCCCATGCGAGCGTCGTCGAGCGCAACCTCGAGTGCCGGCCGTGCAGCCGTCATGGCGGTGATGCCTGCCCGCTGCAGCACCACCTGTGCATGCGGGAGATCCAGCCCGACATGGTGTTCGCGACCCTCACCCGGACGCTCGCGACGTGAGCGATTGGGATCCCGCCGCGACCGCGCTGCTCGGCGTCCTGCCGCAGACCGCCCGCGGGCCTCGGCGGGAGGGAATCTTCGCGCTGTGGCTCACGGTCCGCGTGGCGCAGGACCTCCTGTGGGACCCACCGCCCGCCGAACGGGCGCACCGGCGCCGGCTGCAGGCCCTCGAGCACCGGCTGTCGAGCCTCACCGTTCCCCCGCCGCTGCGCCGCGCGCTGGTCGCGGCCATCAGTCAGCTCAAGGACGCGCGCCCCGAAACCACCGCCCAGGTGCTGAGCCAGCTGGTGGCGCCGGCGCGTGAGGCCGGCGGCGCCGAGGCCGGCGAGGCGCTGGCGCAGGCCGTCCGCGCTGCCCGGGCCGCGGTCCGCGCCGAACGCTAGCAGCATGAAGGGGGCCGGCGCGTCGTGCGCCTGCCCCCTTGCCGCGGTCTCGACCCGATCGGAGCGCTAGGACGCCGGGGCCGTCGCGCTGTCCCTCTGGGTCGCCGGCTTGGCCGCCGCGCTGTCCTTCTGCGTCACGACCGCCCCCGAGAGCTGCACCAGGCTGCCTTTCCCGTCCTCCGCGGGCTGCACGCGGACCCAGAGCGGCGGCCCCTTCTTCTCGGCGAACAGCACGGTGGCGCCGTCCTTGTCCTTCGCGTCGCTCACCAGGCGCCACCCGCCCTTCTGCAGCACGGACCGGTAGTAGGCCGTGATGTCATCGGCCTTGGCCGGCGACCGGAGGGTGATTTGCAAGGCGTCGGGCCCACCGCTGCGGCTCACGAAGGTCGCCTGCGGAGGCAGTGGTATGAACGGCAGCGCGTCGTGAAGGCTGGCCGTCTTGGGCGCCTTGTCACCGCACGCGGCCAAACCGGCACACAGCAGGAGGACGCGAATTTTCGAGGGGATCATAGGCCGGGGAGACTAGCGGCTGGCTCGGCCTCGGTCAAGTCCCGGCGGTTTGCCGCAACCGGCTGTCGCGCTTATGTTTCCGCCCATCAACATCGCCCGCTTCAAGGAGTTGGCCATGGCCGGCCACAGCAAGTGGAAACAGATCAAGCGGAAGAAAGCCGTCACCGATTCCCGCCGAGCCTCCGCCTGGACCAAGATCATCCGTGAGATCACCGTCGCCGCCCGCGCCGGCGGGGGCGACCCGGGCGGCAACCCGCGGCTGCGGCTGGCCGTGGACGACGCGCGGGCGGTGAACATGCCCAAAGAGAACATCGAGCGGGCCATCAAGAAGGGCACCGGCGAGCTCGAGGGCGAGTCCTACCAGGAGCTGACCTACGAAGGCTACGGTCCCGGGGGCGCCGCGATCTTCATCGAGGCGACGACCGACAACCCGAACCGCACCGTGGCCGAGATCCGGCACGCGTTCAGTCGGAACGGCGGGAACCTCGGCGCCACCAACTCGGTAGCGTGGATGTTCGATCGCAAGGGCCAGATCTACCTCGACGCCTCCAAGTCCGACGACGACGCCACGCTTGAGGCGGCGCTCGAGGCGGGCGCCGAGGACTTCGCGCGCGAGGGCGAGCAGTACCTGGTGGCCACCACGCCGGCGACGTTCCACGCGGTGCAGGCGACGCTCAAGGCGCACGGCTTCGCGATCGAATCGGCCGAGCTCACCATGGTGCCCAAGAACGCGGTCAAGGTCGAAGGCGCCGACGCCGAGCGGATCCTCAAGCTGATGGAAGTGCTCGAAGAGCTGGACGACGTCTCGCGGGTCTCCTCGAACTTCGACATCGACGCCACACAACTGGCCGAGGCGCAGGCCTGAGCGCTCGCCGGTGAAGGTGCTGGGTATCGACCCGGGGACGGCCGTCCTCGGGTACGGCGTCGTGGAGAGCGGAAGCGATACCCACCCGCGGCTGCTGGAATGCGGCACCCTCACGACCGCCGCGCGCGATCCCCTGCCCGCCCGCCTCCGCGTGATCTACGAGGGCACCACGGCGTTGCTCTCGCGGCACGCGCCGGACGCGGTCGCGGTGGAGAGCGCCTTCTACGCCAAGAACGTGCGCACGACGGTGGTGCTGAGCCACGCACGCGGCGTGATTCTGCTCGCCGCCGAGCAGGCCGGGGTGGACATCGCCGAGTACTCGCCGGCGCAGGTGAAGAAAGCGGTGGTGGGACGCGGGGCCGCGCTCAAGAGTCAGGTGGCATACATGGTCGCCCAGCTCCTCCGGCTGCGCACGCCGCCCCAGCCCGCCGATGCCGCCGATGGCGTGGCGGTGGCGCTGGCGCACCTGCTCATCGCCACCCGACGCACGGCGTTCTTCCGCCAGGTCACGGGCGCGCGGTGATCGCCCGGGTGAGCGGCGTGCTGGCGGAGCGCGGGGGCGACACGATCGTGGTCGAGACCGACGGCGGCGTGGGGTACGCGCTGACGGTCCCGGCCGGCGTGGCCGAGCGGTTGCCGGCCACGGGAGCGCGGGTGAGCCTGTTCAC
>JBOHSB010000143.1:0-9343 GCA_050733015.1 Gemmatimonadales bacterium | reverse complement strand
GGCCAGGAAGAAGGCCCCGAACAGCCACCGCGCCGTGGCCGGCGAGAGACTGAGCCGCACGAGCAGATCGGGATAACTGAAATCCGGCGGGCCGCCGGCGCCGCGACCCGATGCGACGTGAAAGCCGACGTATAGGATCGCCACCAGCATGAGCAGCGATCCGAGAAATGTGTACACGAAGAACTTGACACTCGCATATACCCGGCGCTCGCCGCCCCAGATCCCGATGATGAAGTACATCGGGATCAGCATGATCTCGAAGAACACGTAGAACAGGAACAGGTCGAGCGCGATGAACACGCCGACCAGCCCCGTGAGCAGGGTCAGCATGAGCGCGTAGAAGCCACGCTCCTTGGTCGTGATGTAGCTCCAGCTGGCGAGCACGCTGAGCGGCATGAGCGCGGTGGTCAGCAGCACCATCACCAGCGAGATCCCGTCGATCCCGACCTTGTACGCGATGCCCCACGACCGGATCCACGCCACGTTGGTCACCAGCTGCGCGCCGCCGAGCCCGGGCGTCAGCGACCACCAGAGCCCGACCGACAGCACGAACTCGACCGTGGTGATGACCAGCGCGGTCCGCTTGGCCGACCGCTCGTCGCCCAGCAGGACCGGGACGACGCCGATCAGCGGGAGCAGCAGCAGGGCCTGGAGAATCCACTGCCCGTACCCGATGGACTGAAGGAAGGCGGTCATCGGGTCACCGGATCACGGCGCGCAGAATCCAGAGCGCGCCCACGAGGAAGAGGACCACGTAGACCCCGACCTGCCCGGTCTGGAGCAGGCGGAGGCCGCCGCCGAGGAGCCTTGAGACGACGGCCGCCCCGTTCACCGCCGCGCCATCCACCACCCCCTCGTCCACCCCGCGCCAGAGCACGGCGCGGGAGAACCACGCCACCGGCCGGACGATGACGGCGTCATAGAGCTCGTCCACGTAGTACTTGCGGTTGAGCACCCGTGCCAACCCGGTCTCGGGCGGGGCGTCGTGCGCCGTGGGGATCCGTTGGGTGAGCGTGCTCCGGAATCCCAGCCACAATCCCAGCAGGCCGATCGCCACGGCGGCGCCGACCAGGAGGTGCTCGGTCGACCCCGCCGGCATCACCAGGTGGGTGAATTTGCGGCCCGGCTCCATCACCGGCTCGAGCCAGCGCTCCAGGGCGGCGTGTCCGCCCACCAGATGCGGCAGGTTGAGCGCGCCGCCCACCGCGCTCAGGATCCCGAGCACGACCAGCGGCCCGGTCATGATCCAGGGGGCCTCGTGCAGGTGGCCGCGCTCCTTCTCGCCGGTGCGGTTCTCGCCCAGGAAGGTCATCGCCATCAGCCGGGCCATGTAGAACGCGGTGAGCAGCGCGGCCAGCACGCCCATGGCGTAGAACACGTAGAACACGGGCATGTCGGCGCCACGGGCGAACGCCGCGGCCAGGATCTCGTCCTTGGAGAAGAACCCAGCGAAGGGCGGGATCCCGGCGATGGCCAGCGTGGCGATCAGCATCAGCCAGAAGGTGATTGGCATGTACTGCCGGAGGCCGCCCATGTTGCGCATGTCCTGGGCGTCCTCGTGCGAGTGGGTCGCGTGATACGCGTGGTGCATCGCGTAGATCACGCTGCCCGATCCGAGAAAGAGCAGCGCTTTGAAGAAGGCGTGCGTCGCCAGGTGGAAGATGCCGGAGGCGTACGCGCCGGTCCCCACGCCCAGGAACATGTAGCCCAGCTGGGAGACGGTGGAGTACGCCAGCACCTTCTTGATGTCGTACTGCCGCAGCCCGATCGTGGCCGCGAACAGTGCCGTGAGCGCGCCGATGCCCGCGACCACGGTGCTGGACAGCGGCGCCATGGCGAAGAGCGCGTTGGTCCGCGCCACCAGGTAGACCCCGGCCGTCACCATGGTGGCGGCGTGGATCAGCGCCGACACTGGAGTTGGGCCCGCCATGGCGTCGGGGAGCCAGGTGTAGAGCGGGATCTGGGCGGACTTGCCGGTGCAGCCGAGGAACAGGAACAGCGTGATGGCGGTGACGATGGCGCCACCGGGGGCGAGGACTTCCCCCGCCCGCTCGGTCACGACCGTGAAGTCCAGCGAGCCGAACGCGCGCCAGATGAGGAACATCGCCATCAGGAAGCCGCAATCGCCGATCCGGTTCATGATGAAGGCCTTCTTGCCCGCGTCGGCGTTGGCCTTGTCTTCGAACCAGAACCCGATCAGGAGGTAGGAGCAGAGGCCGACCCCTTCCCAGCCGATGAACATCACCGGGAGGCTCGACCCCAGCACCAGCACCAGCATGAACACCACGAACAGATTGAGATAGGAGAAATACCGGGCGTAGCCGGGGTCTTCTCTCATGTAACCGATGCTGAACAGGTGAATCAGGCTCCCGACCCCGGTCACGATGAGCAGCATCACGGTGGACAGCTGATCCACCTGAAACGCCAGGTCGATCTGCAGCTTGCCGACCGGCATCCAGGACCACAGCCGCACGATCACCGGCGCGGCCGGGGGCTCCCGCCAGAGCTCCAGGAACACGCCCGCCGAGACGGCGAAGGCCGCGAGGAGGACGCCCGCGCCCACGACCGAGACCGCGCCCTTCGCCTGCGGGCGCCACAGCGCCAGCGCCCCGTTCACCAGGAACCCGGCGACCGGCAGCGCGACGGCGAGCCAGACCACGTGCGTGAGGTTCATCAGCCCTGCAGGAGGTTGATGGTCTGGAGATCGACCGTCTGCTTGTGGCGGAACATCGCGAGGATGATCGCCAGGCCCACGGCGGCCTCCGCCGCGGCCACCGTCATCACGAACAGGACCATGATGTAGCCGCTGGCCCCGTGGAGCTGCGCCAGCGCGACGAAGGCGAGGTTCACCGCATTGAGCATGATCTCGACGCACATGAACACCACGATGGCGTTCCGGCGGAGCAGCACGCCGGCCACGCCCAGGCTGAACAGGATGGCGGAGAGCCCGAGCGCGGGGCCGAGGAAGCTGGTCGTGGGCATCAGATCTTCCGCTTCGCGAGCACCACCGCGCCGACGATCGCGGCGAGGAGGAGGATCGAGGTGATCTCGAACGGCACGAGGTAGGTCTGGAACAGCGGCGCGGCCAGCGCGCCCACTACCCCCCGGGTGGCGGCCTCCTGCCGGCTCAGGGCCCCGGCCGCGAACACGGACGACGGGTCGGCCAGCATGGGCGACTGGGCGATGTCGGCCGCGAGCCGGCGCGGCGTGTAGCGCCACAGGGCGGCCAGCTCGACGACCAGGAGCCCGACGATCACCACTGTGGCCCCGAGCGAGACCGGCCCGCGCAGGTCCGACGTGGCGTGGGTGAGGTTGAGCAGCATGATGACGAACAGGAACACGACCAGGATAGCGCCGACGTACACCAGGATCTGCAGGATGCCGATCAGCTCGGCGCCCAGCAGCACGAAGAGGGCCGCGAGCGAGAACATCGTGCTCATCAGCCAGATGGCCGACACGACGGCGTTCCGCTGCAGGATGCACATGACGGCGCCGAGCACCGCCCCGAAGGCGAACAGGTAGAAGATGAACTGCGTCATCTACTCGCCCCGGGGGTCGGAGGGATCCCACAGGGTCGAGACCGGGTGGGTCTGCGACTGCAGCCGCTCCAGGTCGTACACGAACCGGCCGCGGGTGTATTCGGCGTTCTCGAAGTGCACGCCCACGTGGATCGCCTCCTCCGGGCACACCTCCTGGCAGTACCCGCAGAACACGCAGCGGAACTCGTCGATCTCGTAGATCAGCGGATAGCGGTTGCCCTGCTCGTCCTCGCCCGGCACCAGCTTGATGCAGTTGGCGGGACAGATCTGCGGGCACAGGCCGCACGCGACGCACTTGGAGCGGCCCTGCTCGTCGGTCAGCATCCGGTGGGTGCCCCGCCAGCGCTGGGAGATGCTCCAGTCGGCGGTGCTCTTCTCCTCCGGATATTGCATCGTCACCTTCGGCTCGAACATGTGCTTGAAGGTGAGCGCCATGCCCTTGAGCGTGGCCCGCACGTAGCTGACCTCCCGCTCGGGGCGCTTCATGACCTTGACGCCGATCGCCATCAGCCCGTTACCTCGGAGGTTGCCGGCCGCCGCCCGGAGCCCCGGACGAACATGCCGCTGTCGAGCAGCCCGAAGACCAGGAGGCTCAGCACCACGTTGACCCCGAACAGCGCCAGCGCTTCCACCTTCGGACTGGTGATCCCGGCGACGTGCTCGATGGCGTAGATCGCGGTGCACACGACCATGATGTAGGCCAGAGCCAGGGGCATCAGCACCTTCCACCCCAGCGCCATGAGCTGGTCGTAGCGGAACCGCGGGAGGGTCCACCGGATCCACATGACGAAGAAAATCCAGAACATGAGCTTGAGGAAGAACGCGGCGCCGGTGACCAGGGTCTGGAGCACCCCGCCCTGCTCGTCCCAGTGGCCCGGGATATCCCAGCCGCCGAAGAACAGGGTCGTGACCATCGCGCACACCGTCACGACGTTGGCGTACTCGGCGATGAAGAAGAACGAGAACTTCATCGCGCTGTATTCGGTGTGGTAGCCGGCGATCAGCTCGGACTCGGCCTCGGGCAGGTCGAACGGCAGGCGGTTGGTCTCGGCGAAGCCCGAGATCAGGAAGACGAAGAACGACAGGAACAACGGGAGCACGTACCACAGGCCAACCTGCTGGTCGTGGATGATCGCGCCGAAGTTCACGTTGCCACTCATGAGGAGGACGGGGATGAGGCTCAGCCCCATCGCCACCTCGTAGCTGATCATCTGGGCGCTGGCGCGGAGCCCGCCCAGGAGCGCGTACTTGCTGTTCGACGACCAGCCCGCCAGCGCGATGCCGTACACGCCCATAGAGCTGATCGCGAGCACGAACAGGAAGCCGACCGGCAGGTCGGCCACCACCATCGGCATGAGGCCGTGGTACGCGAACCGTCCGAGCGGACCGAGCGAGAAGTCGAAGTCGAGCGGTAGGGGCGCCGCGAACGGGATCACCGCGGAGAGCAGCAGCGCGGGGATGAACGACAGGGCGGGCGCGAGGAAGAACAGCCCCCGGTTGGCCAGCGCCGGATAGGTCTCTTCCTTGAGGATGTTCTTGACGCCGTCCGCCGCCGGCTGGAGCAGCCCGGCCCAGCCCACCCGGTTGGGGCCGCGGCGGTTCTGCATCCAGGCGCTCACCTTCCGCTCCATCAGCGTGAGCAGCGCCACCCCGATCATGATGACGGTGAACACCAGAACCATCTTGATGACACTCAACAAGATGAAGCCCTTCATCTCAGGTGTCATCGAGGTGTTCCTTCGACCGCGACGGCCGTCGCGGCCGACCCCAGCACCCGTCCGGTGAAGCCCAGATCGGCGTGGCTCAGACCGGCGAACACCGGCCACCGCTCGCCCAGGAACAGGAAGGCCTCGGCCGCCGTCGATGGCGCGTCGGCACTCGGTCCCGGTCCGGCGAGCACTTCACCCGCCACCCACCAGGCGGGCCGGGCCATGCCGGGCTGACTCTTGGCCTGCTGGAACCGCTGCAGGCGCCGGTCGCGGTTCACATAGGTGCCATTCTCCTCGGCCATGGTGGTCACCGGCAGCACCAGCTCGGCGTGCCGGAGACCCTCCGCGATCACGGTGCCGAGCACGACGACCACGCCGGGCGCTGCCGCCAGCGCGGCCTCGTCCGCTGGCGCGAGCTCCGCGTCAAGCACGATGACCACCGCGGCCGAGCCCACCTGCCGGATGGCGGTGCTCCAGTCGGCCGTGTAGCCCAGCAGCCGGGCGCCCGCGAGGTTGGGCGCGCGCTCCCGCCGAAGCGCGAGGTTGGGGATGCCGGCCAGCGGCGCCTCCTCGCCCAGCGGCACATGGACGGCGGCGGTCACGTCGAATCGCTCCAGCAGCCGCCGAACCAGGCCGAGGGACTCGGTGGAGGCCCGCCCCGACGCCAGCACCACGGCCGAGCCGGACGCGCCGCGGACGACCTGCTCCAGCCTCGCCAGCGCGCTGTCCCAGTCGGTGGCAACGTGGCGGCCGCCGCCATCGCGCACGAGCGGAGCCTCGATGCGGTCGCCGCGGTTCATCCACCGGTAGTCCATCCGGCCGTGGTCGCACATGAAATGCCGGTTAACGTCGAGGTTGGGCCGGGGACGGAGCCGCACCACCACGTCGTCGCGGGTGTCGATGTTGATATTGCAGCCCTGGGTACAGCCGGGGCAGACGCTCGCGGACTTGTCGAGGTCCCAGGCGCGCGCCTTGTGCAGGAAATCCTTCGAGAGAAGCGAGCCGACGGGGCACAGATCCACCACGTTCCCCGACCACGGGTGATCCAACCGCTGCTCCTCGCTGATGCCGATGTACGCCCGGTCGCCGCGCTCGCTCACGTTGAGGATCGGTGCGTCGGCCACGTCCTCCATGAACCGGACGCAGCGGGTGCACAGGATGCAGCGGTTGGGGACGTAGAGGATGTCCTCGCCGAAGTCCTCGACCGGGTTGTACCGCTTGGCGTACTCCTTGTATCGGGTACCGGCTCGGCCTTCCTGGAAGACGTAGTCCTGGAGTTCGCACTCGCCCGCCTGATCGCAGATCGGGCAGTCGAGCGGGTGATTGATGAGGAGGAGCTCCAGCACGCCTTCGCGCGCCTTCTTGGCGTTGGCGCTGTTGACGTGAACCACCTGCCCCTCGGCGACCGCCGTCACGCAGGCCGGCATCAGCTTGGGCGCCTTCTCCACCTCGACCAGGCACATCCGGCAGACGGCCGGGCTGGGCAGCGAGGGGTGGTAGCAGTAGTGCGGCACGAGTACGCCCCCCTGCTTGGCGGCCTCGATGATCATGGTGCCCTTCGGCACGCTGAGGGGCATCCCGTCGATCGTTACGTTGACCAGGTCGTCGGCCATCGGTCTCTCTGGTTAGGCTCCGCGACTGCTCGAGCCGCGCTCTTCACCACTGAAGCACGGAAGGCACGGAGACAGCCACGGAAGAACAGAGGATGTTTTTGTTTTCCGTGGACTGGCTTCCGTGCCTTCCGTGCGTCCGGGGTGAACTCATGACAAGGCTCACACCGCCGCCATCGCCGGCTCGCGCGCCCCGGCAATATACGCTTCGAACTCGGACCGGAATTTCTGAATTCCGCTCACGACCGGCGCCGCGCACGAGTCGCTCAGCACGCAGATGGTCTTGCCCGTCATGTTCTCCGACAGATCGAGGAGCAGCTGGAAGTCCGCCTGCTTGCCCTTGCCGGCCAGAATCCGCTCGAGGACCTTGGTGGTCCAGGCCGTGCCCTCGCGGCACTGGGTGCACTGCGCGCAGCTCTCGTGGGCGTAGAACCGGGCCAATCGCCAGATCTGGTAGACCATGTCGGTGGTGTCGTCCATCACGATCATGCCGGCGGAGCCGAGCATCGAGCCCTGCTCGACGATGCCCTCGTAATCGAACAGCGCCGCCTCCGCCTCCTCGCGGGTCATGATCGGAACCGAGCTGCCGCCCGGAATGACCGCCTTGAAGGTCCGGCCCGGCTTGGGCCCGCCGGCCATGTCGTACAGGATCTCCTTGAGCGGGGTGCCCATGGTGACCTCGTAGTTGCCCGGCCGCTGGATGTGGCCGCAGATCGAGATCAGCTTGGTGCCGGTGCTCTTGGGGTTCCCGAGACAGAGCGACTTGTGCCACGCCGCGCCGCGGTTGATGATGTGCGGCACGGCGGCCAGGGTCTCGACGTTGTTGATGGTGGTCGGCACCCCGAACACGCCGGCCACCGCCGGATACGGTGGCTTGATGCGCGGATTGCCACGCTTGCCCTCGAGCGAGTTCATCATCGCGGTCTCTTCGCCGCAGATGTAGGCGCCGGCTCCCCGATGCAGCACCATATCGATACGCGTGCCGCTCCCACAGGCATTCGCCCCGATGGTGCCCTTCGCGTGCGCCTCGTCCACCGCCGCCGACATGATCTTCCACGGCTCGGTGAACTCGCCTCGGATGTAGATGTAGCAGCGCTCGGCACCGATGGCGTAGGCCGCGATGGCGCAGCCCTCAATCAAGGCATGGGGCGTCCACCGCATGATCTCGCGGTCCTTGAAGGTCCCCGGCTCGGACTCGTCCGCGTTGCAGACCAGGTAGTGCGGCTTCACCACTTCCTTGGGCATGAACGACCACTTGAGCCCGGTCGGGAAGCCGGCGCCGCCGCGGCCGCGGAGCCCCGACGCCTTCACTTCCTCGACCAGGGCCTCGCGGCTCATGCCGAGGGCCTTCTGCAGCGCTTCGTATCCGCCCCGCTGGACCCACCCATCATAGGTGCGGGCGGCCGCGTCGCCGAAGTACCGCGAGAGCACGACCGTCTCCTTCGGGTGGCTCGGATGCGGATACCCCATTACGCGTACCTCTGCAGCAGCCCGGGCACCGCGTCCGGGGTTACGCTCTCGATGAAATCGTCGTCGATGAGGATCGGCGTGGGGAAGCCGCACGCGCCGAGGCACTCCACCTCGATCACAGTGAACCGGCCATCGGGACTCGTGGCCCCGAGCTCCCCGCATCCGGTGGCCTGCAGCAGGGCCTTCACCACGTCCTCGGCGCCGCAGATGTTGCAGGGCGAGGTGGTGCACACCTGGATGAAGTGGCGCCCCACGGGATGCGTGTGATACATGGTGTAGAAGGTGACCACGCCCTTCACGTAGGCGGGCGTCAGCTCGAGCACGCCGGCCACCTCGTTGATCGCCGGCTCCGAGATCCACCCGCGCGCCTCCTGCACCATCCAGAGCGCCGGCAGCAGACAGCCCTGCTTGGTGGGATAGTCGGCGAACAGCCGGTCGAGCTTCGCCCGGGTCTCGCCGACGAACACCGGCTGGTAGGCCGCGGTCGTGTCGTGCGCCGTGGCGCCGTGGGCGCTCATCGATCCACTTCTCCCATGACGATGTCGACGCTCGCGTTGATGGCGATGACGTCCGAGAGGAGCGCGCCCTCGCACATCTTGGGCAGGCTCGCGAGGTTGATGAACGACGGCGGGCGGATGCGCCAGCGCACCGGCTTGGCCGTGCCGTCGGACACGAAATAGTAGCCCAGCTCGCCCTTGGGGTTCTCGATCCCCATGTAGGCCTCGCCGACCGGCGGCTTCACGCCTTCCATCACCTGCTTGAAGTGGAAGATCATTGCCTCCATGTCGCTCATCGCCCGGTGCTTGGGCGGCAGGATCACGCGCGGGTCCGCGACGTTGATCGGGGCCCCCCTCAGGGCCGCGAGCCGATCCAGGGCCTGATCCAGGATGCGGGTCGACTGGTACATCTCCTCGAGTCGCACGCGGTAGCGATCGTAGATGTCACCATGTTCTCCCACCGGCACATCGAAGTCGTAGCCGTCGTAGCCGAGGTAGGGGCGATCCTTCCGCACGTC
>JBOHSB010000142.1:0-11518 GCA_050733015.1 Gemmatimonadales bacterium | reverse complement strand
GGTCGTCGGCGCCGCTCGTCGGCGCGGCCTGGTGCGCGATCGCGGTCGGCGGGGGCGGCGGCGGTGCCCGCGGCGGCTCCGGCCGCTCCGCGCTCACCTGGATCTTGAAGAACCGCTCGGTGAACGTGGACTGGATATCGTGCATGAGGTCCTGGAACATGTCGAAGGCCTCCCGCTTGTACTCGACCAGCGGGTCCTTCTGGCCCCACGCCCGGTATTGAATCGCGTTCCGGAGCTGGTCCAGGTCGTACAGGTGGTCCTTCCAGCGCTCGTCGAGCACGTTGAGCATCACCTGCGACAGCACTTGGGCGTCCACGTCCGGAATCCCGATCGTCCGGCCGAACTCCGCGAGATACTCGATCTTGCGGCGGAAGGTCTCCTCGCCCTCCGCCTGGGCCCGCTCCACCATCTTCTCGATGCTGGGCGTGGCCTCGGCGTCGGTGAGCGCGTCCACCGTGACGAGGTACTGGAGCATCAGTGACTCCCGGAGCCCGCCCCGGTCCCACTCCTCGGGGTGCTCGGCCGTCACCATGAACTGGGTGACGGCGCGCTCCAGGGCCGACTCGATCATCCGCCGAGCCTCGGCCTTGATCTCCTCGCCGCGCTCGAGCGCGAA
The DNA here is from genome assembly GCA_050733015.1 of Gemmatimonadales bacterium. Lineage (GTDB taxonomy): Bacteria > Gemmatimonadota > Gemmatimonadetes > Gemmatimonadales > GWC2-71-9 > CAVVWJ01. The sequence goes on along the minus strand of JBOHSB010000142.1, from coordinate 10,902 downwards.
CAGCCGCAGCGAATAGATGACCTCGCGCTGCTGGTTCATCACGTCGTCGTACTCCAGCAGCCGCTTCCGGCTCTGGAAATTCTGCAGCTCGACCCGCTTCTGGGCCTGCTCGATGGCCCGCGTCACCAGCCCGCCGGTGATGACCTCTCCCTCCTCGGCCCCGCTCTTGTCCATCCATCGCGCGATCCGGTCCGACCCGAAGAGACGCATCAGGTCGTCCTCGAGCGAGAGGAAGAAGATGCTCTGTCCCGGGTCGCCCTGGCGGCCGGAGCGGCCCCGCAGCTGCCGGTCGATGCGGCGCGACTCGTGCCGCTCAGTGCCGACGATCTGGAGTCCCGCCTCGGGCTGCGTGAGGTCCAGCGCCTTGTCGAGTTTGATGTCGGTGCCGCGGCCGGCCATGTTGGTGGCGATCGTGATCGCCCCCGTCTGCCCCGCCCCCGCCACGATCTCCGCCTCGCGCTGGTGGTACTTCGCGTTCAGCACCTCGTGCTTGAGCCCGCGGCGCTTGAGCTGGCGCGACAGCGTCTCCGACACGTCGACGTTCACCGTGCCGATCAGGATCGGCCACTCGAGGGCGTGCAGCCGCTCGACCTCGTCGATGATCGCGTCGTGCTTCTCCTTCCGGGTCTTGTAGATCCGGTCGGCCTGGTCGGCTCGGCAGATCGGCCGGTTGGTGGGGATGACGCTGACCTCGAGCCCGTAGATCTGGTAGAACTCGGTCTCCTCGGTCTCGGCGGTGCCGGTCATGCCCGCCAGCTTGTCGTACATCCGGAAGTAGTTCTGGATCGTGATCGTGGCGAAGGTCTGGGTCTCGCCCTTGACCTGCACCTGCTCTTTGGCCTCCACCGCCTGGTGCAGCCCGTCGGCCCAGCGCCGGCCGGCCATGATGCGGCCGGTGAACTCATCCACGATCAGCACCTGGCCGTCCTGCACCAGGTAGTCCACTTCCTTCTCGTACAGCACGTGCGCCTGGAGCAGCTTGTGGATGATGTGGAGCTTCTCGCTCTTGGTCGCGTACTCGGCCTCGACCGCGCGGCGCTGCTCGAGGCGGTCGTGCGACGAGAGGTCGGGGTCGTGGTCGATGCGGTGGATCGCCTCGGAGATGTCCGGCACCAGGAACAGGTCGGGCTCGTTGGGCGACATCGCCTCCGCGCCTCGGTCGGTCAGGTGGACCGAGTGCCCCTTCTCGTCGAGCACGAAGTAGAGCACGTCCTCGAGGTCGCGCATCCGCTGCTGCTTCATGGGCTGCTTGCGGTCGGCGATCGCGTCCAGCTCCATCCGCTGGACCAGCTGCTTGATGCCCGTCTCGTTCAGCATCTTGAGCAGCCGCTTGTTCTTCGGCATGCCCAGCTGGGCCTGGTACAGCTTGAGCGCCGCCTCCTGCCGGGTCTTCTCGTCCTCCAGCAGCTTCTCGGCCTCGGCCAGCAGGGTGTTGGCGACCCCCGTCTGCTTCCGCACCAGCTCCGCCACCTGGCGGTTGAACTGGGCGTACTTGTCGTCGGCCTCGTTGCCGACGGGTCCCGAGATGATGAGCGGCGTGCGCGCCTCGTCGATGAGGATCGAGTCCACCTCGTCGATGATCGCGTAGGCGTGCTCCCGCTGCACCCGCTGCTCCAGCGAGAACACCATGTTGTCGCGCAGGTAGTCGAAGCCGAACTCGTTGTTGGTGCCGTAGGTGATGTCGGCCAGGTAAGCCGCCCGGCGCTCGGGCGAGGAGGGCTCGGTGTCGTCCAGGCAGGCGACGCTGAGGCCGAGATACTTGAAGACGTGGCCCATCCACTGCGAGTCGCGGCGGGCCAGGTAGTTGTTCACCGTGACCAGGTGGGCGCCGCGGCCGGTGAGCGCATTGAGGTAGAGCGGCAGCGTGGCCACCAGCGTCTTGCCCTCGCCCGTGGCCATCTCGGCGATCTTGCCCTGGTGCAGCACGACGCCGCCGATGAGCTGCACGTCATACGGCACCATGTCCCAGGTGAGGTCGTGCCCGGTCACCTGGACCGTGGTGCCCAGCAGCCGGCGGCAGGCCTCCCGCACGGTGGCATAGACCTCGGGCAGCAACTCGTCCAGCCCCTCGGCCAGGGCCTTCTTGTACTTCACTTCGAGCTCGTGGGCGCGCTGCTCCAGCTGGCCGCGCTCCTCGGGGTCGGCGCAGGAGTGCTTGGCCGCCCGGACCTCGTCGAGCTCGGTCTTGATGGCGGAGGTCTGCTCGGCCAGGCGCGCACGGAACTTCGCGGTCTGGGCCTTGAGCTCGTCCTCGCTCAGGGTGCCAAGCCGCTCTTCTTCGGCATGGATGGCATCGAGGACGGGCTGGATTCGGCGCCGTTCCCGGTCGAACCGGGTCCCGAAGACCGCGGTCATCAGATTCTTGATCATTCTGGGTCCAAATATAAGCGGTGCCGGACTATGTACTCGGCCACGGCGTCGGGGACCCAATAGCGGATCGGGAGGCCCGCCCGGACGCGGCTCCGGATCTCGGTGGCGGAAATGTCCAGCGCCGGGACCGCGACAGACCCGGCGATCAGGGGCGAGGACGGGATCGGGGCGCCCGGGCGGCCGACCACGATGACCCGGGCCAGCCGGGGCAGCTCGGCGGCACGGTGCCACGCGCCCAGCTCGGCGGCCGCATCGGCTCCGAGGAGGAGGGTCAAGCTGGCGCCGGGCTCCCGGGCCCGCACCGCTTCCAGGGTGTCCACCGTGTACGAGGGACCCGGGCGGTCCAGCTCGGTTCGCTCCAGGGCGAATCCGGGACTGCCAGCGATGGCCAGCTCGAGCATGACGGCGCGATCGGCCGCAGGCGCCCCGTGCTGCCCCTGCTTGAAGGGTTGCTCACGCGCCGGCAGAAACCGCAGCTCGTCCAGGGCCAGGGATTCCGCCGCGACCCGGGCGACGATCAGGTGGCCGTGATGGACGGGATCGAACGAGCCGCCGAAGAGGCCGATGGAAGGCACGGGAAACAGGCCTGAGCCTCATCCCGAGCGCAGCGAGGGACCTTGGCCGCGGTTCTCGGAAGCCAGGCAGGCTTCGCGGATCGCGAACAAGATCCCTCGCCGCGCTTGGGATGAGGGTGACGCTCGGAATGCACTGCGCCCGGCCCCAGCCCTCACGACGCTTCCGCTCCCACCGGACACGCCTTCCCCGCGCCGGGCGCCTCGGCGTGGAACCGGCGGATGTACCCGCAGGTCTCCTGCACGTCCTCTTTGTACCCCAGCGTCCGGTAGGCCTGCACGAGACGAATCAGCGCATCCGGCGCGACCGCGCTCCGGGGGTAGGTCGCGACCAGGTCCTTGAGGTACAGGATCGCCGAGTCGTAGGCCTTGAGCCGCATGTAGTACAGCGCCGCCTTGTACTCCTTGTAGGCGAACCGCTCCTGCAGGTCGTTGATCCGGTCCTGGGCTCGCTTGGCGGCCGTGGTCCCCGGATAGCGGTTGAGCAGCTCCTGGTAGGTGGCGAGCGCCGTCTGGCCATAGGAGGGGTCGAGCTCGGGACGCCGCCAGAGATCGGCGTACGCATCGCCCACCCGGAGCAACGCCTCGGGCGCGAGCGGGTCGTTCGGCGTGTCGTCCGAGGTTTTTCGGAACTCGCGGGCCGCCTCGAGGTTACTGCTCAGCGCGAGCTGCGCCTCGCCCTCCCACAGGTGCGCCTGCGGGATCCGCGGATCGCCCGGTGGGAACTCGAGCAGCGCGCGCTCCAGATGCTTGATCGCGTCGTTCCACTTGCCGCGCCGCACGTCCCGGACCGCCTGCTCCCACAGCTTGTCGATGTCGGCCGCGCTCGCGGTCTCGGCGACCTTCGAGACCGGCGTGGGCGCCGCCTTCGGCGTCGGCGTCGAACCCCCGCACGCGGCGACCCCGGCCAGCAGCACCCAGACACTGCGTCGAATCATCGTGCTCCCGTGGCGGCGCTGTCGCCCGCCGGTGACTGCATGCCGAGGGTGGTCAGCCGCCCCGCGGCAGCCACGCCCATCGAATCGGTCCGGTCGCCGGACACCACCGTCTGAAACGCCAGGGCGGCGGCCAGCGTGTCGCCCTGGGCCAGGCGGGCGGCGCCGTAGCCCAGCAGTGCCCGGCGTCCGGTTGGCGTCGTGGAATCCACCCGCGCGGACTCGGCGAACCAGAGCGCCGCATCCTCCAGGCGCCCCGCCGAGTCGGCGCGCTCGCCGAGCGTGAAGGCGCACTCGGCCGCGCCCTGGCGCGCGGGCGCCCGGGTGACGCTGTCCAGGCTCCGCCGGAGCACGGCCCGGAATTGAAGCAACGCCTGGCCACAGCCCGCCGTGGCCTGGAGGATCCGGCCGTAGAGCAGCAGCAGCGAGTCCACGGTCTCCGGCGTGGCCCCCGACGCCAGGGCCGCGGGCAGCAGCGCCACGAGGTCGGCGGTGTCGAGATCGGGCCGGTGGACCAGGGACTGGGCGTACCGGCCCGTGCCTCGATCCGGGTCCACGGCCTGGAGGCCGGCGACCACTTCCTGCAGCACGTCCGCGTTGTCTTCCCGCTCAGCCAACCGAGCCACACCTTCGAGGCCCTCGGCGGCCTCCGCGCGGCGCGTGGGGTCATCGCCGGCCATGCGGACGTAGGCCTCGGCGCTCTCGCGGAGCTGTCCCGCGTGCAGGGCGGCCGCTCCGAGCTTGGCGTATCGCACCGCGTCGGGCCGACCCCGCACGGCCTGCTGGTACTCGGCCACCGCGTCGTCGTAGCGGGCCTCGCCGTAGGCCCGGTCGCCCAGCCGCTCGTGGTCGGCGCCGCCGCCGCAGGCCGCGGCGAGCGCGGCCGCCAGTCCGAGCCCCGCGACTCGCGCGGCTCGCCCCCGTCTCACTCCCCGCTACGTCCCAGCATCGCGAGATAGGCCTCGACCCTGGCGTTTTCCGGCCGACGTGCGAGGCAGGACTTCCACACTTCGCGAGCGCCGACGCCGTCCCCCGAGAGAAAATGCGCCAGCCCCAGCGCGGCCTCCGCGTCCACGAAGTTGGGTCGCGCCCGGAGCACCTCCTCGAGGGCCTCGCGGGCCTCGAGCGGGCGGCCGGCCTCTAGCAGCACACGGGCCATCCGGTAGCGGAGGTCCTGGAACCCGGGGCCGAGGGCCAGCGCCTGCCCGTACTGCTCGATGGCCCGGGCCAGCGCGCCGGCCTCGGCGTACGCGTCGGCCAGCTCCGCATGCTGGTTGGCGAGGCGGGCCGCCACCGGCGCCGGTAGTCCGCCCGACGGCGGCGCCACGCTCTCCGCGGCCCGCCGGAACGATTCCTCGGATTCGCGCGGGCGCCCCAGCTCGCTCAGGACCAGTCCCTGGTGGATGAGCGCCTCCAGGTAGCGCGGATTCAGCTCGAGCGCGCGGGCGAACTGGCCCAGCGCCTCCTCGGACCGGCCGAGGAGCGAGAGGCTCACGCCGATCAGATGGTGCACGTCGGCGAAGGCCCGGCCGGACGCGACGATTTCCTCGAGCAGGTAGATCGCGCCATAGTAGTCCTGGACCGTGAACCGGTCGCGCGCGCGCCCCAGCAGGCGCTCAGTCTGACTGGCCATAGGCCTCCCGGAACCAGGCGACGAACTTCCGGATGCCGTCGGGAAACGGCGTTGCCGGCGCATAGCCCAGCACGCGGCCCGACTTGGTCAGATCGGCCGCCGTCTGCTGCACGTCGCCCGGCTGCATGGGACCCCTCTGCAGCTTGGGCTCGATGCGCAGCGCCCGTGAGATCTCGGCGACCATGTCCCCGGTGCGGACGGAACGATTGCCGCCCAGGTTGAAGAGCTCCATGCCGATCGGCGCCGTCGCGGTCCAGTCGATGGCGGCGCACACGCCCCCCACGATATCGTCGCAGTACGTGTAGTCTCGCGCCTGGGTGCCGTCGCCGAACAGGGTGATCGGCTCGCCCGCCGCCATCCGGCGGGCGAACGCGTGGATCGCGAGATCGGGCCGCTGGCGCGGACCGTAGACGGTGAAGAAGCGCAGGGCCGCGCTGCGGAAGCCGTAGATCGGCGCCACGGAGCCGAGGAACAGCTCGGCCGCTCGCTTGGTGGCGGCGTAGACGGACACCGGCTCGGTCGCGGCCGCGTCTTCCCGGAACGGCACCGGCGTGCTGTCGCCATAGACCGACGAGGACGAGCCGAACGCGATCCTCGACACGCCGGCCCGGCGGGCCGCTTCCAGCACGGTGGCCGTGCCCGTCACGTTGGTTTGGGCGTAGGCCACCGGATCGGCCAGTGACGGACGGACCCCCGCCTTCGCGGCCAGGTGCACGATCACGGTGTCCCGCGTGAGCCGCGCCTCGAGCGCGGCGACGTCCAGCATGTCCTGCTCGTGGAACTGGAACCCGGCCAGCCGGCCGATCTCCCGGAGGTTCCGCTCCTTCACGGCCCTGGGATAGAAGCCGTCGAAGTTGTCGATCCCCACGACCTCGTCGCCGCGGCGCGCCAGCGCCTCCACCAGGTGGGACCCGATGAAGCCCGCGGCCCCGGTGACGAGAATCCGGGTCACCGCCGTCCCCGACCGATCCCGTGATACTCGAACCCGAGCGCGGTCATCCTGGCCGGGTCGTACAGGTTGCGGCCGTCGATCAGGAGGGGGCGCCGCAGCAGTTTCCGCACGCGCTCGAAGTCGGGATTCCGGTAGACCAGCCACTCGGTCATGATGAGCAGCGCGTCGGCGCCGTGGGCGGCGCTGTAGGGGTCGGCGGTGTAGATCACCCGGTCGCCAAAGATGGCCCGGGCGGAGTCGGTGGCCTTGGGATCGTGGGTCTGTACCCGGGCGCCGGCCTCGAGCAGGCCCTCGATGAGCGGGATGGTCGGGCTCTCGCGCATGTCGTCGGTCTCGGCCTTGAAGGCGAGACCCCAGATGCCGACGGTCTTGCCGCTCAGATCGGGGCCCAGGTACTTGAGCGTCTTGCGCAGGACTACCCGCTTCTGCGCTTCGTTGACCTCCTCGACCGACTTGAGCACGTCGAGCGACAGGCCGAGGGACTGCGCGGTGCGGATGATCGCCTTGACGTCCTTGGGAAAGCACGAGCCGCCGTAGCCCGGCCCCGGATACAGGAACGCCCGCCCGATCCGCTGGTCCGAGCCGATACCGCGACGCACGTGGTGCACGTCGGCGCCGACCAGCTCGCAGAACTGGGCCATCTGGTTCATGAAGGAGATGCGGGTGGCTAGCATCGCGTTCGCCGCGTACTTCGTGACCTCGGCCGACGCGATGTCCATGAACAGGATCCGCTCGCCACCCTGGCGGGTGAACGGCGCGTACAGCTCGCCCATCACCGCCTGGGCCTCGTCGCTGTCCACTCCGATCACGACGCGGTCCGGCTTCATGAAATCCTCGATCGCCGCGCCTTCCTTGAGAAATTCGGGATTGGAGCACACGGCGAAGGCCTGCTTGGTCTCGGCGCTCACCGCCGCGCGCACCTTTTCCGCCGTGCCGACCGGCACGGTGGACTTGGTGGCGACCACCTTGTGGTCGTTCATGTTGCGGCCGATCTCCTTGGCCACCGCCAGCACGTGCTGGAGGTCGGCCGAGCCGTCTTCGCCCGGTGGCGTGCCCACCGCGATGAACACGACCCGCGCGGCCCGCACTGCAGTTCCGAGATCGGTGGTGAAGGTGAGCCGGCCATCCGCCTGGTTCCGCCGCACCATCGGCTCGAGCCCCGGCTCGTAGATCGGGATCTCGTTCTTCTGGAGCCGCGCGATCTTGTCCGCGTCCTTGTCGACGCAGACCACGTCGTTCCCCGTCTCCGCCAGGCAGGCGCCGGCCACCAGGCCGACGTAGCCGCTTCCGATCACCGCCACGTGCATGTCAGTCCTCTTTCGGCAAGGCGTTGCGAGTATCGACCACCAGCTTCGCCTTCCGCCGGATCATGCGGTAATCCACGGCCGAGTGATCGGTGACGATCATAATGCAATCGGCTGCAGCCACCGTCTCGGGATCGAGCGGCACCGAGCGAAACTCGTGCCCGTCCTCGGTGAACACCGGCACGTGCGGATCGTGGTAGCTCACCCGCGCGCCCTGGCCCTCCAGCAGGCGGATGATGTCCAGCGCCGGGCTCTCCCGGAGGTCGTCGATGTCCCGCTTGTAGGCCACGCCCAACACCAGAACCTTCGCGCCGCGCACGGCCTTGCCCTGCTGGTTCAGCGCTTCGGAGAGCTTCCGGACCCAGAACAACGGCATCTCGGTGTTGAGCTCGCCGGCCAGGTCGATGAACCGGGTCTTGTAATTGAGCCCGCGCATCTTCCAGGCGAGGTAATGGGGGTCGATCGGTATGCAGTGGCCACCGAGGCCTGGGCCCGGGAGAAATTTCATGAAGCCGAACGGCTTGGTGGCGGCAGCCTCGATCACCTCCCACACGTTGACGCCGAGCTTGTCGCACACGATGGCCATCTCGTTCACCAGCCCGATATTCACGCTGCGGAACGTGTTCTCGAGCAGCTTGACCAGCTCGGCGGCCTCGGTGGTCGAGACCGGGACCAGCGTCTCGATGGCCGGCTGGTAGAGCGCCACCGCCACCCGGATGCAGTCGGCCGTGATGCCGCCGACCACCTTGGGCGTGTTGCGGGTGCCGTAGTGCGGATTGCCGGGATCCACCCGCTCGGGGCTGAAGGCGAGAAAGAAGTCCTCCCCCACCGCGAGCCCGGTGCTCTCGAGCGCCGGGAGCAGGATCTCCCGGGTCGTGCCGGGATAGGTGGTGCTCTCCAGGATGATCGCCTGACCGCGCCGGAGGGTCCGCTTGACCGCCTCGGTCGCGGCCACGATGTAGCTGACGTCCGGGTCCTTGAACTTGGAGAGCGGCGTGGGCACGCAAATCGAGACCGCGTCCGCCTCGGCCATGCGCATCATGTCCGACGTGGCGCTGAACCGGCCCGAGTCCACCACGGCCTGGAGCTGGGCGTCGCTCACGTCCTTCACGTGCGAGTGCCGGGCGTTCAGCCCGTCCACCACCTTCTGCTGCACGTCGAAGCCCAGCACCCGGTAGCCGGCCTGGGCAAGCTCGATGGCCAGCGGCAGACCCACGTAGCCCAGCCCCACGATGCCGAACAGGAGATCGCGGCGATCGGCTCGCGTGATCAAGTTCTCCGCTACGCTCATGCGAAGAACTCCAGCACCGCGTCGATCACGGCCTGCTGCTGCTCCAGGCTGAGCTCGGGATACACCGGGAGCGAGATCACCTGCTCGGAGGCGGTCTCCGAGTGAGGCAGGCTCCCTTTCCGGTAGCCCAGGTGGGCGAAGCAGGGCTGCAGGTGCAGCGAAAGCGGGTAGTAGATCGAGTTCCCGACGCCTTTGGCCTTGAGGTGGGCTTGGAGCGCGTCCCGCCGCGGGACCCGAATGGTGTACTGATTGAAGATGTGCTCGTTGGCCGGATCGGTACGGGGCGGGCAGATGTCCGGGTGACCCGAGAAGGTCTCGGTGTAGTGCGCCGCGTTCCTTGCGCGCGCGGCGCTCCAGTCGGCCAGGTGCGGCAGCTTGGCGAGCAGCACCGCGGCCTGCAGCGTGTCCAGCCGGCTGTTGAAGCCCACCTCTTCGTGGTAGTACATCCGCGCCCCGCCGTGCAGCCGGAGCCGGCGGAGCCGCTCGGCGAGCCCGTCGTCCTGGGTCACGATCATCCCGCCATCCCCATAGGCGCCCAGATTCTTGGTGGGGAAGAACGACAGCGTGCCGACGGTCGCCAGCTCGCCCGCCACCCGCCAGGCGCCGTCCACCTTGCGCCGCGCGCCGATCGACTGGGCCGCGTCCTCGATCAGCGCGATCCCATGCCGCGCGGCCAGCGGCGCCAGCGCCTCCATCGGCGCCATCTGGCCGAACAGGTCCACCGAGACGATGGCGCGAGTCCGCGGGGTGATCGCCGCCTCGACGGCAGCCGGGTCGATGTTGAAGGTGGCCGGCTCGATGTCGACGAACACCGGCGTGCCGCTCGCATTGTGGATCGCGCCCGCCGTGGCGAAGAACGTGAAGGGGACGGTGATCACCTCGTCCCCCGGCTTGAGGTCCAGTGCCTTGAGCGGGAGCAGGAGCGCGTCGGTACCGCTGGCGCACGCGATGGCATGCTTGGTCCGGGACAGCGCCGCCGCGGCCGCCTCCAGCTGCCCGACCTCGGGCCCCATGATGAAGGTCTGGCGCTCGATCACGGCCATGACGGCCTCGAGCACCTCCTCCTTGATGTCACGGTACTGCGCGACCAGGTCCAACAGGGGAACGTTCACCGGTCAGTCCATGTAGAAAGCGGGAAACAGACGGAACCCTTGGCAGCCGTGTAACTTAGACGCGCGGCGCAGGAGGGTCAATCTGGCGGAGCACACCGCCGGCTTCCTGATATCGCGCCCCGCAGGCGCCGCAGGTGGCCGCCTCGCGGGCCACGACGAGCCGAACGCCGCACTGGCACATCCAGCCTACCCGCCGCGCCGGCACACCCACCATCAGGGCGAACGCCGGTACGTCGCTAGTCACCACCGCGCCGGCGCCGATGAAGCTGTACTCGCCGAGGGTGATCCCGGAGACGATGGTCGCGTTGGCCCCGATGGTGGCGCCGCGGCGGACCAGCGTCGGCCGGTACTCGGACTTGCGGGAGACGTGGCTGCGCGGATTGGTGACGTTAGTGAACACGCAGCTCGGTCCGCAGAACACGTCGTCCTCGAGCGTCACCCCCTCGTAGATGGAGACGTTGTTCTGCACCTTCACATTGTTGCCCAGCCGGGTGCCTCCCATGACCACGACATTCTGGCCCAGGTTGCAGCGCTCGCCGATGACCGCGCCCGGCATCACGTGGCAGAAATGCCAGATCTTCGTGCCTCGGCCGATGACGGCACCGTCGTCGATGTAGCTGGATTCGTGGGCGAAGTAGTCGGGCATCGGGTCTCGGGTCCAGGCTCACGTCAGAAGCAGACTCGTCGGATCCGGCTTTGGAGTCCGGGTTCGGGCAGCGATGCCAGCCCGAAC
>JBOHSB010000141.1:0-2233 GCA_050733015.1 Gemmatimonadales bacterium | reverse complement strand
ACACCGAGATGATCGGGCTGCGGAGCTTCGCCTGGCACGGTGACACGCAAGACCACTCCCGGCGCCAGTTCCTCAGGGAACCCGCCCAGCTCCTGATGACGACGCCGGAGTCACTGGAGGTGATGCTCCTGTCGGCGCGAGTGGACGAGGGCAAGCTCTTCGCCGACCTGCGGACCGTGATCGTCGATGAGGTCCACGCGCTGGCCGGGTCCGACCGCGGCGCCCACCTGATGAGCGTGATCGAGCGCCTGGCGCGCATCTCCCGGCATGACGTCCAGCGCGTCGGGTTGTCCGCGACCGTGGGCAACCCCGAGGTCATCCTTACCTGGATGCAGGGCACGTCCGGCCGGAGCGGGCGCGTCGTCAGTCCGCCGAGCGAGCCGAGGCCCCGGCAGATCCTCGTCGTCCACCGCCCGGGCCTCGCTGAGCTCTCCCGCGACGCGGCGCAGGTCGCGGCGGGCCGCAAGAGCCTGCTCTTCTGCCAATCCCGGTCCACGACGGAGGCCGTCGCCGAGCACATGCGGCGCGCCGGCATCGCCGTGCTCGTCCATCACAGCGCCGTATCCCGGGAGAGCGCCAGCTCGCGGAGGAGCGCTTTCAGGAGCAGCGGGTCGGCGTCGGCGAGCTGCCCGAACCGCCTGATCAGCGTGTCGCAGTTAGCAGCACGCCCGGCCCGCCGCTGAGCGGCCGGAAGGCAGGGCGGCTTGCGTTTGTAGCGGGGCCGTTCGGTGCCGTAGCCCAGTTCTGCGGCGCCGGCCAGCGTGGCGTACGGGTAGGTTCCGAGACATGCCGGCCTTCGTGCGGTGGCCCGTTGCTGCCGTCGGAATATCGCCAGCCGGACAGTCCGGCCATCCGCAGGAACTGAATGCCCGCCAGGCGCGCCGAATGGGTATTCGTCGTATTGGCGCTGACCTTCCAGCGGGCCGTACTTCTGCCCGGCCTGCGTCTCGCAGAGCCACTGGCCCGTCTGGTTGCGGAATACGAGCGGCGCGCCGGCGAACATCCCAGCGTCACCGTCTCCGGCTGTGCTGTCCGCCCAGGCGATCGTCTGCTCGACGCCCCGTGTCCAGCCAGCGTCCAGAATCTGGCCGTCCCCGTCGATCACCGCCACGCCGGTCTCATTGGCCACGACGTCGGCGCTGCCTTCCCGCCAGGCAAGATCAACGCCGATGAACTGAGCATCTGTCGCACCGAAGTTGTACCGCACCGCCTACTGGGTACGGCGGGGACAGCGGTGATCGCGAGCGTCGCCTGTCTGGGGTGTCTGGCGGTGCTTAGGCTAAGGAAACCCAGACCATGCTCGCTGTGCTGGGACCGACCTGTAGGGCTGTGCCGGGGTCAGCTCTGGATCCAGGCCCGGGCGTCGGCTTCTTGGTCTGTCCTGAAGCCCTTGATCTCACCTGGGATCAGGTAGCCGAAGATGCCGGCCGAGTGCCGGAGCCATTCGTTGTCGGTCACGACGGCGATCTTCTCCCATCGGGTGGGGTGCGTCATGCCGACCTTGGCGTCCTGCCAGGCGGCGCCGGGGGTGAATCCGGTGACGTCGTCGCCCAGGAAGTAAAGGAGCCGGAGCTTGTCCTGGCTCTGGAGTGCCGCTTCGACCGCCGGGGCGAGCACGTTCCGGTAGTCGTCGCTGGTGAGTTCGCCGCTGGCCCTGAACCCCAGCACCGAGTCGGGTACGTCTGAGATCTTGGTGAGCATCCGCGGCATCTCCTGGCGCATGAGCCAACGATTGCGCCAGAAGCGTACGCCTGAACCGGCCCGGGTTCCTAACGACTGTGCTCTTGCCAGCCTCCGGCCGTCCGCGAGCTGCTCTGGGCCCTCTTGATCCGGGCTGTACAATTGTTTAATAATATGAACATGAGTTCAGACCCGGAAGACTTGACAGCGGCAGCGGCGATACGCATCGCGGCCATGGAACTGTTCGCCGAGCGGGGATACGCCGATGTGACTGTCCGTCAGGTCGCTGCGGCAGCGGGAGTCTCGCCCGCACTTGTGATCCACCACTACGGCTCCAAAGAGAAGCTCCGGGCTGTGCTTGAGGAGCGGGCGGCAGCTTTTCTGGAATCGATGCTGGCGGACCTGGCCAGAATCTCAGAGGAGGGCGGCAGCGCTACTCTCGCCGGCCTGTTTGCCGACCGGCTTGAGCGCGAGCCAGCACTGGCGGGTTACGTCGGGCGCCTCCTATGCGATGGCGGCCCGGCCGGGGTGGCCTTGTTTGAGCGGCTCTACC
>JBOHSB010000140.1:0-4464 GCA_050733015.1 Gemmatimonadales bacterium | reverse complement strand
GTCATGACCGACGCCACCCCGCTCTCCACCGCGATGGCGAACGGCAGGAGATCGGTCTCACGGAGCGTCGCGGCGGTATCGGCCACGACGGGTAGCGCGAGATGAGAGTCCACCGTCGTGCGGCCGTGGCCGGGGAAGTGCTTGGCGCAGGCCAGCGCGCCTGCGCCCTGGCAGCCCTCGATCCAGGTCCGGACCAGGCTGGCGACGCGGTTCGGGTCGCCGCCGAAGGCGCGCGTCTGCACGATGGGGTTGTCGGGCAGCACGTCGAGATCGCCCACCGGCGCAAAGACCCAGTTGATGCCGACGGCTCGGGCCTCCTGGGCGGTGACCGCCCCCGCCCAGCGCACGACCGACGCGTCGCCGAGCGAGGCGAGGGCGAGCGGCGGTGGAAACTGGGTGAGGCCCGCAACCTGCTGACCCGCGCCGCGCTCGAGGTCCGATGCGATGAGGAGGGGCCGGCCCGCGCGACGAAGCAGATCGGCCGTGAGGCGGCGTACCGATTCGACGGTGCCGCCGAACACGATGAAGCCACCCGCGCCGAGGTCGAGCGCGTCCGCGAGGCGGGCGGCTTCGTGCGAGAACCCGCCATCCGCGCCGGCGCGAAGCGCGGGAACGATCAGGCGGCCGGGATCGGTCGGAGGACGCGCCGTCATGCGGGGGTGACCGTCCCCAGCACGCGAGCGCCACCCGCGCCGGTCGCGGCGGGCACGTTGCCGGGCTGCCCGTGAAGGGTGAGATAGCCGAGAAGGGCGAAGGCCACCGCCTCCTTGGCATCACCCGGGAAGAACAGGTCGCTGAACCGGCGCAGCGCGTGTCCGCCTGCCGCGGCCAGGTGGCGCTCGAGCGCGGACATCAGCCCCGGATGATGGCACCCGCCCCCGGAGGCGACCACCTCCACACCGGGAGGCGTCCATCGTCCCACGGCCTCGGCGACGCTTCGCGCGGTGAGCTCGACCGCGGTCGCGACCCCGTCGGCGCCGGGCACGCGGTCGTGGAGCGTCGCCGCGTATGCATCGCCGAATCGCTCCCGGCCGGTGCTCTTGGGCGGCGGCTCGGCGAAGAAAGCGTCGGACAGGAGATCCGCGACCACGGACTCGTCCGCCCGGCCGGCGGCCGCGATGCGCCCGTCGCGATCGTAGGAGCGCCGCCGGTCCACTCGTCCGGCCACGCCGTCGATCACGGCCACCCCGGGCCCGGTGTCGAAGGCCAGGACGCCATCCTCCTGCGCCCGGCGGGGCACATAGGTGAGGTTGGCCATGCCGCCCAGGTTGAGCAGCACGCGCGGACCGTCGGGGGAGGCGAAGAGCAGGACGTCGGCCATGGGCACCAGCGGCGCGCCCTGGCCGCCGGCCGCGAGGTCGCGCGCCCGGAAGTTGCTCACCACCCGCACCCCGAAGCGCTCGGCCAGCACCGCCGGCTCGCCCAGCTGCCAGGTGACGACCGGCGGCTCGTGCCAGATGGTCTGGCCGTGAAAGGCGATGAACCCCAGCTCGGACGCGGGCATCTGGGCCTGCACCAGCAGCGTCTCGACCGCCTCACCCGCCCACTCCGCCAGGCGCACGTGGAGCCGCGCGAGGGACGGCGCGTCGCCACCGGCGAGGGCCTGGCGGAGCGCCGCGCGCTCCTCGTCGGTATAGGGCCGGGTAACGAAGCTGAGCAGCTCGGCATGGGTGGGTCCCACCAGCCGCACCAGCGCCGCGTCCATCCCGTCGAGGGACGTGCCGGACATGAGGCCGACCGCCAGCGTCGGTCGCTCGTTCATGGGGAGTGAACCGGGGGAGGGTCGCCCACCACCAGGCGCAGGCGGCCGGCATGCTCGGCCAGCAGGCGCTCGGCATCCTCCCGCGACACGTTGCGACGGGCCATCACGATCGCGATCTTGACGCTTTTCCCGGCGGCGTCGAGCACCGCCCGTGATTCATCGCGACCGAGGCCGGTGGTTTCCATCAGGATGCGCTGGCTCCGGTCCACCAGCTTGTCGTTCCAGGCCCGGAGATCCACCATGAGGTTGCCGTAGGTCTTGCCGAGGCGGATCATGGCGCCGGTGGTGAGCGTGTTGAGCACCAGCTTGGTGGCGGTCCCGCTCTTCATCCGGGTGGAGCCGGTCACGACCTCGGGCCCCACCGGCACCGTGATGCAGGCGTCACAGGTGTCGCGCAGCAGCCGGGGTGGCTCCGACATCGAGACCAGCGCCGTGCGCGCGCCGAGCGCCTGGGCCCGGCCGAGCGCCGCGCGCACGAACGGGGTGGTCCCGCTCGCCGCGATGCCAATCACCACGTCGGTGGGGCCGACCCGTCGCGCGTCCATCTCGCCGATCCCGGCGTTCACGTCGTCCTCCGCGCCTTCGATGGATTTGACCAGGGCGGGCAGGCCGCCGGCGATGATGCCCACCACCATCTCGGGCGGCGTGCCGAAGGTAGGCGGGCACTCGGCGGCGTCGAGCACGCCGAGCCGCCCGCTGGTGCCGGCGCCGACGTAGAGCAGCCGCCCGCCGGCGCGGAACGCGTCCTCGATGAGGTCGATCGTTCGGGCGATCTCGACCCGCGCTCCCGCTACGCTCGCGGGCACAGCGGCGTCGTCCGCGCCGCTGAGATCCACGATCTCGAGCGCGGACGCGGTATCGATGGTGGCGGTGCGGGGGTTGCGCCGCTCGGTCAGGCGCAGGTCGAGGTAGTCGTCAGGCACGGCTAAATTAGAGCCGGTGCATCGCCCGGGGCAACCTCCCGGCAGCCGTCCCCTTCCCACCCTCGAGGTTCGTGTGCGCCTGCGTTCCCTCCTTGTTGCGTTCGCGCTGCCCGCGGCCGGCTGCGGCCACGCCCCCACGTCCGGCATTCCCGGGCCGACCGCGGGCGGGGCGGCCGATTGGGCGTTCACCGGGCGCGCGCGGGTGACCGAGGGGTCGCACGCAATGGTGGTCTCGGGCAGCGGCATCGCGAGCCAGGTCGGCCGGGACATCCTGCGCCAAGGCGGAAACGCGGTGGACGCGGCGGTCGCCGTGGGTTTCGCGCTTGCGGTAGTGCATCCCGAGGCCGGCAACCTCGGCGGCGGCGGATTCATGGTGATCCGCCTCGGGGACGGGACGGCACACGCGCTCGACTACCGCGAGACCGCGCCTGCGCGCGCCACGCGCGACATGTACCTCGACGCCAGCGGCGAGCCGACCGACCGGAGCGTGACGGGCCATCTGGCCGCCGGCGTGCCCGGAGCCGTGGCGGGGCTGACCGCGGCCCAGCAGCGGTTCGGGCGGCTCCCCCTCGCCACGGTGCTCGCCCCCGCCGTCCGGCTGGCGCGCGACGGGTTCCTGGTGGACGACTATCGCAGCGAGTCCATTGCCGGCGACAGCGCGCGTCTGGCATCGTTTCCGGCGTCGCTCGCGAGCTTTCTGCCCCACGGCGCGCGGCCCGCGCCGGGGACGATGCTCCGGCAACCGGACCTGGCCGCGACCCTCGAAGCGATCCGGGACCACGGGGCCGACGGGTTCTACCGCGGCCCGGTCGCGGATCTGATCGTGGCCGAGATGGAGCGCGGCGGGGGCCTCATCTCTCACGAGGACCTGGCGGGCTACCGGGCGATCTGGCGCGAGCCGATCACCCTCCGGTACCGCGGCTACACCATCTATTCCATGCCGCCGGCCTCATCGGGCGGCGTCACGATGGGCGAGATCCTCAACATCATGGAAGGCTACGACCCGCTTCCCCCGTTCGGCTCGCCGGCGCTGGTGCACCTCGAGGCCGAGGCCATGCGGCGCGCGTTCACCGACCGCAATACCTACCTGGGCGACCCGGCCTTTGTCCGGAATCCGATCGACCGCCTGCTCTCGAAGGCCTACGCCGCCGAGCTGCGGAAGGGCATCGCCGACCATGCCACGCCCACGCCCAAGTTCGAGCCGGCTGCTCGCACCGGCGCCTCCACCACCCATTACTCGGTGGTGGACGAGCAGGGCCTGGCCGTGAGCTGCACCACGACGCTCAACAACAGCTACGGGAGCGCCGTGACGGTGACCGGGGCGGGCTTCCTGCTCAACGACGAGATGGACGACTTCGCGACGGCGCCGGGGAAGCCGAACATGTACGGGCTGGTGCAGGGTGAGGCCAACGCGATCGCCCCGGGCAAGCGGATGCTGTCCGCCATGACGCCGAGCGTGGTGCTGGATCCTTCGGGGCGCCTCCTGCTGGTGGTGGGGACGCCCGGTGGGCCGCGCATCATCACCATGGTGTACCACGTGATCTCCAACGTGATCGACCATCGGATGCCGCTGACCCAGGCGGTGGAGGCGCCGCGGATGCACCACCAGGGCCTGCCGGACACGCTGAAGGTCGAGCGCGGCGGCTTCCCGCCGGCCACGCTGGACAGCTTGCGCGCGCGCGGGCACGCCATCGGGAGCGGCGGCTATTGGGGGGACGTGGAGGCGATCATCCGGACGGCGCGAGGGTGGGAGGGCGTGAGCGATCCGCGGCGGGGGGG
>JBOHSB010000139.1:0-13895 GCA_050733015.1 Gemmatimonadales bacterium | reverse complement strand
GCGAGCTTGGCGTCGGCGGCGCGGACCGCGGCGCCCGACGCCGAGACCTGGCTTCCGGCCGCGGAGGCCTGGCGCCGCGCGGCCTCGAGATTGGCGGCCGCGGCGTCGCGCGCGGTCTGGGCCGCGTCGAGCTGCTGGGCCGACACGACCTTGGATGCCGCCAGCCCGCGGTAGCGCTCGTAGTCGGCATTCGCCTGGCGCCAGTTGGCCTCGGCGGCCGCGATGGTGGCCTGCGCCGACGCCGCCTCCGCCCGGGTGGCCTGGAGCTGCGCCTGCGCCTGGCCGGCCCCCTGCCGCGAGCTCACCGCCGCCTGCGCGTTCCTCAAGTCCGCCTCCGCCTGCTCCAGCCGGTTCAACAGGTCGCGCCGATCCAGCACCACCAGCGTGTCGCCCAGCCTGACGTGCTGATTCTCGTCCACCAGGACGCGGTCGATGAAGCCGGCGATGCGCGGCGCGATGGCCGTGATGTGGCCGTCCACCTGCGCGTTGTCGGAGCTCACGTGGTTGCGGCTGTAGATCCAGCGGCGCACGCCCCAGGTCGCCAGGGCGATCGCCAGGGCGATCCCGAGGATCAGGGGGATCCGCCGGGTCCAGCTCCGGGTCGTGGCGGACTCCGCGGTGGCCGGCACGTCAATCGCGATATCGGTTGCCATAGTCGTTCTCGCTGCCTTGCTCTGGTTGCGCCGAAGCGCGGTTAGTGCATCTGGTCGATCACGCCCAGGGCGCGATAGGCGCTGACCCGCGCCGTTCCGAAGTTCACCCGCGCCTGGATCAAGGCGTCGCGCGCGGCGATGACCGAGCTCTGCGCGTTGGTGGTCTCGACGCTGCCGGCCACGCCGGCCTGGAACCGCTGCTGCGCCTGCTCCAGCTCCTGCTCGGCGAGCCGCAGCCGGTCTCCGGCGATGGCCACCTGCTGCTGGGCCGAGGCCAGGTCGAGCACCGACTGGCGGGCCTCGGTCTCGACCTGGTTGACCAGGTCGCGCTCGCGGATCTCCTGGACCTGCAGGCGCAGGCTCTGCTCCTTGACCCGGTTCTGGCGGCGGAAGCCATCCAGGATGGGGACGGTGAGCTGCAGCTGGACGTTGTAGCTGCCTTCCAGCGTGCTGGTCTTCTGTCCGCTCTGCTGGTACTGGCCACTCAAGCCCAGGCTGGGCAGATACTCGGCGCGAATGGCCCCGAGCGACCGCCGCGCGGACTGGGTGCGCGCCCGCTCGGCCGCCAGTTCCGCCCGATGCTCGCGCGCGAACCCCGCGGCCGAATCCGGGTCGAGCGGCAGGGTGAGGGCGCCCGGCCCGAGCGAGTCGGCCAGCTGGAGGCGGCTGCCGGACGGAAGATCGAGCGCGCGGAGCAGGTCGAGCCGGGCGCGGTCGGCGCCGTTCCGCGCCACCTCGAGCTGGGTCCGCACCGCCGCGAAGCTGACCTCGCTCCTGGTCTGGTCGATGGCCGGGCTCACCCCGGCGCCGACCAGCTGGCGGGCCTGATCGAGCAGGGTCGCTGCGATGGTGCTGTCCGCCTCACGCGCGCGTACCGTCTCGATGGCGCTCAACGTGCGGAGGTAGGCCAGCCCCGCCGTGGCGCCGGCGATCTCGCCCGCGGCCTGGGCATCCAGCCCGGCCGCGACGGCGGTGTCCCGCGCGGCGCGCAGCCGGCCGATGAGCGAGGCATCGAAGATGGTCTGCGAGGCCTTCAGCTGGAGACGGTACACGTTGAACGGGTCGGTCACCCCGGTGATGCCGGGAAAGCCGAATTCCTCGAGGTTCACGGTCTGCCGCGTGTAGGCCGCGGTGCCGCCGATGTTCGGCAGCAGGTCGGCTCGGCGCTGGCCGACCCGGGCGTCGGCGGTGCCCACGTTGAGCTGGGCGATCGCGGCGTTGACACCCTGGCTCCGCCCCAGGGTGATCGCCTGCAGCAGCGTGATTGGCCCGGTCGGCGCGATCGGCTGTTGCGCGCCGCGCTGCTGGGCGGCCACCGGCGTGGCGGCGAGCAACGGCGTGAACGCGAGGAGCGCGAGGCAGAGCAGCGAGCGGTGCATGAACGCTGACCTCAGGGACGGTCCGCGGGGTGGGCGAGCACCCCGTGGAGGTACAGATCGATGAGTCCTTCGACCGCCTGCTCTTCGGTGAGCGCCTGCGGGTCGAAGCGTTGGAAGAAGCACTGCACCTGCGCGGTGTGCACCAGCATGGAGGACAGGCCCCGCGCCGCGAAGCCGGTGGCGCTGGGCCGGAACTCCCCGGTGGCCACGCCGCGCTCCAGCACCTGCTCGATCAGACGCCGGGCGCGGAGGATGACCTCGTCAAAGTAGAACCGGGCCAGCTCGGGGAAGTGCGGCAGCTCACCTTGCAGCACCCGGGCGAGCTGCATCATCTGCTCGCGCCGCACCCGGCCGTACATCCGGCGGATCAGCTCGGCCAGCAGCCCGCGCGCGGTGCCGTCGAACGAGCGCACGAACACTTCCGCCTCGGCGAGCGACGCCACCACCTTGGCGCGCACCATCTCCCGAAACAGGGATTCCTTCGAGTCGAAGTAGCAGTAGACGGTGCCCTTGCTGACGCCGGCGAGGCGGGCGACGTCCTCGATCTTGGCGCGGGCGAAGCCAGACTCACCGAACACGGTGAAGGCGGCATCGAGGATCTCTTCGGGGCGGGCCTCGGGCCGGCGCTGCCAGCGCGGGGAGGCGGGGGACGAGAAGCTGGGCTCGGACAAAGGCGACTCCGGCTACATTATTAACTGACTGGTCAGTAAGATACACAAGCAGGGAGCCCCGTCAAGGGCTCGCACCGGCCGCCGCTTCCCTTGCTGAAGGCACCGGAAGTCCCTAGTTTACACCAACCTACCCGCCGGAGGACGGCCGATGTCGGATGCCTTTCTCAGCTCCGACGACTTCGACGAACAAGCCCATCAACTCTACAACGAAGGCCGGTACGATGAAGCGCTGCTGATCCTCAAGGAAGGCATCACCCTCTACCCCCACGCCGTCGAACTGCATATCGGACGGGCCTATGCGCACCTGGCCCGGGAGGAGTACGCCTGGTCCAGGCGGAGCTTCGAGCACGCCCTGGGACTGGATCCCGATCACGAGGACGGCCTGGCCGGGCTGGGCGAGAGCCTGCTCAAGCTGGGCGACCGGGCCGGCGGCATGCGGGCGTTCGAGCGCATCCTCCAGCTCGGCTTCCAGGACGATCATGAGCTGATGCTGCAGGTGGGCCGGGCGCTGTTCCGCGAGGGGCACATCGCTCCGGCGCACCGGTTCTTCGACCTCGCCGCGTCGGCCCATCCCGATTCGCCCGATGCCGCGGCCTGCCTGGGCTACGCGTCGCACCGGCTGGGGAACGACGCCGGCTCGCTCTACTGGCTCCGGCGGGCGCTCGAGCTCGACGCCTCCTACACCGAAGCGCGGATCTATCTCGCCAACCTGCTCTACGACCGGGGCGAGACCGAGGCCGCGCTCCATCACCTCGAGCGCACCCAGCCCGAGGATCATTTCGACGAGCTGGGCATCTGGCGCCACATCGAGCTCAAGAAGACCATCTACCGCCTGCCCGACGAGGATCCGGAGCTGGCGCCCTGGCTCACCCGGCTGGGTGAAGTGGCCGGCGAGCCCGACGCCATCGACATGCTGCTGGCCGAGGTCGAGGCCCAGCAGGCCGACGGCGGGGTGCGCGACCCGCACCAGCTGGAGCTGTTCGGGACCCTCCTGAGCGAGCTGCACGCGATGCAGAAGAAGCCGGGACAGGGCGAATCCCACCTCGTCGTCACCCTCGCCGGGCAGACCATCCGGGGCGACTGGGAGGAAATCCTGCTCCAGATGAAGGCGGCCGACCGCGACTGGGCCGGCGGCTCGTTGAGCGACTTCATGGCCAGCCTCGCGCGGCGGGGCCATGCCGAGACCGGCGTCGTCATCCCCACCACGGATGCGGAGGCCTTCATTCGCGGCAGCGCCGAGGCGGGCGTGCTGCGCATCGTGCAATAGCGCGTGGCGCGGACGCGCTGGACGGACGGCGTCCGCCGGGAGGTGCTGCCGAACGGCCTGACCCTGCTGGTGCAGGAGGATCGCTCGGCGCCGGTCGTGGCGGTGGTGACCCACGTGAAGGCGGGCTTCTTCGACGAGCCCGACCGGTGGGCCGGCATCTCCCACGTGCTCGAGCACATGTTCTTCAAGGGCACGCCCCGGCGCGGCGTCGGGGCCATCGCCCGCGAGACCAAGAGCGCCGGCGGCTACCTCAACGCCAGTACCACCTACGATCACACCTCTTATTTCGCCGTCCTGCCGGCCTCCGGCTTCGCGCAGGCGGTGGACATCCAGGCCGACGCCCTTCGCCATTCACTGATCGACGAGTCCGAGCTGGCGCGCGAGCTCCAGGTCATCATCCAGGAAGCGAAGCGCAAGCTCGACACGCCCTCCGCCGTCGCCTACGAGACCCTGCACGAGGTCATGTTCGACCGCCACCGGATCCGGCGGTGGCGCATCGGCCACGAGGCCCAGCTCGCGGGGTTCACCCGCGCCGACGTGCACGGGTACTACGCGTCGCGCTACGTGCCCGAGCGCACCATCGTCTCGATCGTGGGCGCGGTGGACCCGGATCAGGCGCTGGCGCTGGCCCGCGAGACCTACGGCGACTGGCCGGCGGCGCGCGGCGCCGTGGACCCCTCACCCGCCGAGCCGGAGCGGCGCGAGGTTCGCACCCGCACGCTGCGCGGCGACGTGAGCCAGGCGGAGCTCTCGCTGGCCTGGCGCGCCGTCCCGCCGCTGGACCCGGCCGCCCCCGCACTCGACCTAGCCGCCGCCGTCCTGGGCGCCGGCCGGGGCAGCTGGCTCTATCGCGGGCTGCGTGAGACCGGCCTCGTCACCTCCATTACCGCCCACTACTACGCACCCACCGAGCTGGGACTGTTCGGGGTGGCCGCCGAGCTGTCTCCCGAGCGAGTTTCCGCCGCGCTGGACGCCGTCGCGTCGGCGGTGAGCCGGCTGGCGCTGCTCGGCCCGCCTCAGGAGGACCTCGAGCGCGCGCGCACACTCCTCCGCGCCCGGTGGGCCCGGCGGTTGGAATCCATGGAAGGACGGGCCTCGGCCCTCGCGGCCGCCGAGGCGCTGGACGGGTATCAATTTCTCGACCGCGAGTTCGAGGCGCTCGCCGCGGTCCGGGCCGACGACGTGCGGTCGGCCGCGTCCCGGGTCCTTCAGCCGGATGCGCTCGGCGCGGTGCTCTACCTGCCGACGGATGAAGGCACCGAGCTCACGCCGGACGCTCTGGCGCGCGCCTTCGCGGTGACCGAGCTGCGCCCGGCCACGGCCTCGCCGCCGGCGGCGCCCCGTCGGCCCGCGTCGGGCGGGTCGCGCACGGCACCTGTGCGCCGCGAGGCCGACGTGGTCCATACCGCGCTGCCCGGGGCCGACCTGCTGGTCCGGCGGAAGGTCGGGGTTCCGCTCGCCCACGTGGGCATCTACGTGCCGCGGCTCGAGCTCGATCCGCCCGCGCAAGCGGGCCTCGGCGCGCTCACCGTGCGGAGCGCGGTGCGGGGCGCGGGCGACCTCGACTCCGCCGGCCTCGCGTTCGCCCTGGAGCGACTGGGCGGCACCCTGAGCCCGGCAGCGACCTCGGACTGGCTCGGCTTTGGCACCTCCGTGCTGGCCGAGCACCTGGCCGATGCCGCGGCGCTCGTGCGGCTGGTGTTCGAGTCGCCCAGGCTCGACGACGCCGACGTCACGCGCGAGCGCGGACTCATGGTGGCCGAGGCCGAGCAGGTGGCCGACGACATGTTCCGCTACCCGTTCCAGCTCGCCTTTGCCGAGGCGTTCGGCGAGGAAGGGTACGGCCTGCCGGTGGCGGGCCTGCCGCACACCCTGCCCGCGATCACGACGGCCGACGTGCGCGCCTGGCAGGGACGCGCCCTGCGCGAGGTGCGCCCGGTCGTGATCGCGGTCGGCGAGCTCGAACCGGAGCAGGCATCCGTGGAGCTGGCCGGCGTCTTCGGGGGCAGCACTCCCCGTCCGGCGGTCGGCAGCTTGCCTGCGCTCGGCTGGCTCGCGGGGATGGCCGGCGAAGAGCCGCCCTCGCGCGTGGTCCCGCGCGACAAGGCGCAGGCCGCGATCGCGATGGTGTTTCCCGGTGTGCCGCGCCGCCATCCCGACCGCGCGGCAGCCCAGGTGTGGGCCGCGGTGGCGAGCGGGCTGGGCGGCCGGCTGTTCGAAGCGCTGAGAGACCGGCGCTCGCTGGCCTACACCGTCGTGGCCTCGGCGTGGCTCAAGGCGCGGGCGGGCGCCCTGGTCACCTACATCGCCACCTCACCCGAGCGGGAGGAGGAGGCGCGCGACGCGATGCTGCGCGAGCTCGCGCGATTCACGCAGGAGCCGGTGAGCGACGCCGAGCTGGGGCAGGCGGTCAACTATCTCGCGGGGCAGGCCGAGGTCAGCCGCCAGAGCGGCAGCGCGGTCGCGGCGGAGATCCTGGAGGCCTGGGTGGCCGGCGCGGGGCTCGCCGAGCTGATCGATCCCGCGGCGGCCTTCCGGGCGGTCACCGCGGCGGACGTCCAGCGGGTGGCGCGCCAGTTCCTCGATCCGGAGCGGCGGGCGGAAGGGGTGGTGCGGGGGCGGGGAGTGGTCCGGCCACCGGTGGCGGCGCTTCAGTCCTGAGCGCGGCGGCCGATGCTACTGGGGTCGCATCCTGCGCGTCCCCCGAGGAGCGGGGCATGTCCAAGGACATGCCCCTTTTTCGTGTCGGAGCGGTGACGCCCCGACACGCCATCCGCACCGGGGATTCGCACGATGACGCCGGGTCCCGTCGCCACTACGGCGCGGGCCGCCCCGTCTCTCTGGCGAGCCCGCGGGCGATGACCTCCATCCCGCGGCCGGCATCGGCGGGGGCGCGGGCGACGATGGCGACGAAGCACCAGCCCTCGTGGGGCGCGGTGTGCAGCACGATGTGCCCGTCGCGGCAGAGCAGGGCGACGGCCGCGCCCCCCGGACCCTCCCGCACGAGCGGCGGACCGAGCGGCGAGAGACCGACCGCGCCCGCCGCGGCAACCACCACGGACGCGAGTCCGGCGGGGTCGGCCAGCCGGGCCCCGCTGATGCCGGTGAGCTCGTCGAGGTGATAGGTGAATTCGGCGTCCACGCGGCCGGTCCGGCTGTCAGGCGCTGGATGGAGAGGGGGTGCGGCCGGCGGCGCTGACCGCGGCGTCCGGCATCATGCGAGTATCTTGCAGGCCATGCCGTCCGAACCTAGTCCGCGCCTGGAGGCCGAGCAAGGTCGCGTGCGCTGGAGCACGGCGGACCTGCTGAGTGCCGTGCGCATCCCGCTCGCGATCGCGTTTCCGTTCGGCTCCAACGACGTGCGGCTCGCGCTGCTCGCCGCGGCGGCGGCGAGCGACCTGCTCGACGGCCAGCTCGCGCGGCGCTTCGGCAGCTCGTCGCTGGGCGCCGTGCTCGATCCGGTGGCCGACAAGCTGTTCATGGCCTCCGCCTTCGGCGTCGTGGCGTTCAGCGGCCGGCTCGAGTGGTACGAGATCCTCGGCGTCCTGCTGCGCGACATCATCGCGACGATCGCGTTCGTCGCCACCTACGTGTGGCGCCGGCCGCGTGCCATTCCGGCGCGCGCCGGCGGGAAGGCGGTGACCGTGGCCCAGGTGCTGACGCTGCTGGCGTTCCTCGCCGATTCACCGACCCTGCGCCCGCTCGCCTGGGCCACCACCGCGGTGGCGCTCTACGCGATCTGGGATTACTACCGCGTGGCTCCTACCGCCGAGCGCCAGGTGGGTGGAGGCGACGGTTGATGACGATCGAGACCAAGCGCGTGTCCCTGGCCTGGCAGGACCACCTGGTGTTTCGCGGCGGCGAGCCCGGCGGACCCCAGACGACCATCGACGGCGACAACGCGGCTGGGCCGGGCCCGATGCTGACGCTGCTGCTCGCGGCCGCCGCCTGCACCGGCGCCGACGTGGTGGTCATCCTGGAGAAGATGCGGGTGACCCTGCATGAGCTCAGGATCGAGGCCAGCGGCGAGCGCCGCGAGCAGGAGCCCCGCCGCTACACCGGCATCCACCTGGACTACCACCTTCGGGGCGACGGCCTGGACGCTGCCAAGGCGCGGCGGGCGATCGATCTGTCCATCACCAAGTACTGCTCGGTGGTGCACTCGCTGGCGCCGGACATCCGCGTTACGCATGGCTTGTCGCTCGGCTAGAGGGCCACGACCCGCGGTCGCTCGGCCTCCGCACAAGCCGTCCAGCCCCCACCTTCGTCGAGCGTACGCCGTCGTCGCGGTGCTCCTGGTGGTTCCTGCGCTGGCCAGGCCCGCGTCCGCTCAACGCATGCTCGAGCTGGGTGTGCAGGGCATCGCGACGGCGGCCGATCCGGCGGTCGGCGTGGCCGGGGTCTATGGCGCGATCCGGACCTCGTTTCGCACCCGGGTCTCGGCGGCGCTCGCGGCCGGCGTGAGTGATGGGGACCCCGCCTGGCGTGGCGAGCTGCTGGCGCACTTCCTTCTCAATCCGGCGCGGCTACAAGGGGCAGGGGTGTACGGGGCGGGAGGGATCGCGGTCGCCGGGGGGCCGGTCGACCAGGGCTACGTCGTTCTGACCCTCGGCGTCGAGGGCCGGCCGGGTGCCCGATCGGGCTGGTTCGCCGAGGCGGGCGTCGGTGGCGGGGCGCGCCTGGCACTGGGATACCGGTGGCGTCGGCTGCCCCCGGGGCGGCCGGCGGAGTGAGCCGGGAGAAAGACAAACGCCCCGACGCACCAGGCGTGCGTCGGGGCGGCGGCGTGACTCACCAGGCGCTTACGCGGCGCCGGTTTCGACCGTCTCCACCTTCCGCTGGACCGGCTGGCAGAACCGCTCCCCCAACTGGCGAAGCTGCGCCAGCTCTTCCTCGCTCAGATCCTCGTACCGGTCGGCCAGGTAGAGCATCGTATCGTCGAACCAGTCCTTCTGGTGCTCCGGAAGGGCGTCGATGACGCCGCATCGGAGGACATGACTGAACATCTCGTCGCGGGCCTGTGCGAAGGCCACCGCTTCGGGGTCACGCCGGGTCTTCTTCTTGTTCATTTACCATCCTTTAAAGTGTCAAACTCCGCGGTGAAACACGGGATTTCCCGCGTCGGAATGTAACCCGGTTGCACCTTTTGGTGCAAACCCACCCGTTTGGCTCCGCCGCGGGGCTCCTGATTATGTTTATCGGCAACATTCACATGAACTTGACCGAGGGGTTCCGCCACTCCTCGAGGTTGCCATGGCAGAGCATGAGGAAGTGTACGACGACGCGCGGGCCGACCGGCTCGCGGAGATGCTGCGCGCCCTGGCGGAGCGCATCCGGGACCTGGACCGGTCGGGCCAGTTGCTCGGCGGGGTGCCGGAGCTGCTCCGCCTGATGGGCGACGCGCGCAGCGAGATGTTCCACTACGAGGTCCGCTCCACCTACGACACTCCCGAGGTCGCCGAGAACCGGCGTATCGTGGACGAGGCGCAGCGGAAGGACCCGTTTCACCCGGATGATCCGGAGGACGAGGAACCATGGCGGCATCGCCCGTCGGAATGAAGCGCTTTTACAGCCTGCTGGCCGCCGTCGCCGTGGTCGGCATCGGCCTGCTCGGCTACCAGCTCTCGAAGCCGGCCACCGTGAGCATCCCGGCGAACGTGCAGATCGGGGTCAAGGACACGGCGGGATTCCATGGCTACGTGAAGGGCGATGCCAACGCCCCGGTGGAGATCACCGAGTACGCCGACTACCAGTGCCCGTTCTGCCAGACGTTCGCGACGCTGCAGATGCCGACCATCGAGGAGCGCCTGATCAAGACGGGCCGGCTCCGCTGGCGCTACCGCGACTTCCCGCTGCAGCAGCACCCGTTCTCGCGGGTGGCCGCCCATTCGGCCGCCTGCGCCGACGACCAGGGCAAGTACTGGGACCAGCATCAGAAGATCTACGACGGCCAGGCGGAGTGGGCGGCCGCGCGGGACGCGGCGCCGATCTTCCGCCAGTACGCCCAGGCCAATGGCCTCGACCTGGCCAAGTACGACGCCTGCATGTCCGGCGGCATTCACGCCGGCCGGATCCAGGCCAGCTATGAGGAAGCCGTGCGCGTGGGGGTGAGCTCCACGCCGACGCTGCTCATCGGCGGGCGGCTGTACCAGGGCCGCCTCGACTCCGACGCCATCACCCGACTGGTGGACTCGCTCGCGCCGAAGCCGACCAGCGCCAAATGATCTACCGCATGGGTGCGGCGCTCACGAGCCTGCTCGGGCTCTTCGTGTCGGCCTACCTCTACCTCTACAAGATCGGCCGTATCGGGACGCTGGCGTGCGGCAGCGGGGCCTGTGAGGCGGTCCAGACCAGCCCGTGGAGTCGGTTCCTCGGCGTGGACGTCGCGCTCATCGGGCTCATCGGGTACGCCGCCCTCCTGGCCGTGGCCCTGCTGGGGCTGCAGTCGAGCCAGGTGCAGCGCCGCCGGCCCCCGCTGCTGCTGACCGCGCTGGCGGCGGGCGGCGTGCTGTTTACCGCCTATCTCACCTTCCTCGAGCTCTTCGTCATCCACGCCATGTGCCGCTGGTGCCTGGGGTCGGCGGCCATCATCGTGACCATCCTGGTTCTCGGCCTGCTGGAGCTGCGCCGGCTTCGCGCCGGACTCGCGTAGTGTCCACCGCAACCGACAAGGCCCCGCGCAAGGGGCTCGCGCTCCTGGCGCTGTGTCTCACGGCCCTCGGGGTGGTGTACGGGGACATCGGCACCAGCCCGCTCTACGCCCTCAAGGAGTGCTTCGCGGGGCACCACAGCATCCCGCCGACTCGCGAAAACGTCATGGGCGTGATGTCGCTGGTGTTCTGGTCCCTCAATTTCGTGGTGTCGTTCAAGTACGTGAGCTTCGTGCTGCAGGCGGACAACCGCGGCGAAGGCGGAATCCTGGCGCTGCTCGCGCTGGTCCGTCCCCGGACCCGGGCCATCGGCGCGAGGGCGCTGCTCATCAGCCTCGGATTGTTCGGCGCGGCGCTGCTCTACGGGGACGGCGTCATCACCCCGGCCATCTCGGTGCTGGGTGCCATCGAAGGCATCGGGGTGGCGACGCCCGCGTTCAACCGATTCGTCTGGCCGATCGCGGTGGTGATCCTGTCGGTGCTCTTCCTGTTTCAGCGGAAGGGGACCATGGGTGTGGGGCAGGTGTTCGGGCCGATCATGGCGGTCTGGTTCATCTGCATCGCGGTGCTGGGCATCCGTGGCATCCTCCTGCACCCATCGGTCCTGGGCGCGATCAACCCGGCCCACGCCATCGACCTGTTCAGGCGCGACGGCGTGCAGGGCTTCCTGGTGCTGGGGTCGGTGGTGCTGGTGATGACGGGCGCCGAGGCGTTGTACGCGGACATGGGGCACTTCGGTCGGCGGCCGATCAAGCTGACCTGGTTCGCGCTGGTCCTGCCCTGTCTGCTGCTCAACTATTTCGGGCAGTCCGCGCTCCTGCTCGAGCGGCCGGCCGCGGCGCACAACCCGTTCTACTCGCTGGTGCCCGAGTGGGGACTCTATCCCATGGTGGTGGTGTCCACGGCCGCGGCGATCGTCGCATCCCAGGCGCTCATCTCGGGCGCGTTCTCGCTCACCCGCCAGGCGGTCCAGCTGGGCTACAGTCCGCGCGTCACCATCGTGCACACCTCCAAGACCGAGATGGGGCAGATCTACATCCCCGAGGTGAATCAGGCGCTGTGGGTCGGCTGCCTGGCGCTGGTGATCGGCTTCCGGAGCTCGACCAACCTCGCCGCCGCGTACGGCGTCGCGGTGACCGGCACCATGCTCATCACCACGATGCTGTTCCACACGGTCGCCCGGGATCTGTGGGAGTGGCGTGCCCCCCGCGCCTGGGCACTCACCACCCTGCTCCTGGTGGTGGACGGCGCGTTCTTCGCCGCGAACCTGGTCAAGATCCGGGAGGGCGGCTGGTTCCCCTTGGTCGTCGCGGCCGGCATCTATACCCTGATGACCACTTGGAACCGGGGACGGGCTCGGCTGGCGGCCATCGTGCGAGAGAACACGCTGCCGATGGACCTGTTCCTGGCCGACGTGTCCCGCCGGAAGCCGCTCCGGGTGCCCGGGACGGCGGTGTTTCTCACCTCCGACCCGGCCGGCGCTCCCCCGGTGCTGCTGCACCATCTCAAGCACAACAAGGTGCTGCACGAGAAGGTGATGCTGTTGTCGGTGGTGACGGAGGAGATTCCCCAGGTGGATCCGGAGAGCCGGGTGGCCTGCAAGGAGCTGGGCGAAGGCTTCTATCAGGTCATCGCCCACTACGGCTTCATGGAGTCGCCGGACGTGCCGGCGGTGCTGCAGGCGCTCGGGCGGGTGGGGGCCAACGGGAAGCCGGTGAGCGTCAAGGTGATGGAAACCAGCTTCTATCTGGGGCGGGAGACCTTGATCGCGATGCGCGGCGGGGCCACCAGCGCGGCCGCAGCGGACGGGACGGGCGTCGGGCGCATGTCCCTGTGGCGGAAGAAGCTGTTCATCCTGATGACCCGTAACGCGCGCTCGGCGACGGCGTTCTTCGGGCTCCCGCCCAACCGGGTGGTGGAGCTGGGGGCTCAAATCCAGTTCTAGGGCGGGGCGGGGAGCCACCCTGCGCCTGAGTCATTTACGGTGACTCGTCCACTGTCCAGAACATGTGTCTTCGGCTCTACGACTGTCGCGCGCGCGCTCCTCTTACCCTCCAGCCTCTTTTGCGGTAGAATGCCGCGGAGTACGGCGCAACCGGTCGCACCGCGGGATAAAATCCAGCCTGTAAGTCATTACGTAACATTGAATTGGCGCGCCTGGCACCAGACTCGCCTTTCTCGGGGGCGCAGCCGCAAACTGACCTGCGGCGAGGCGTCGATCCGCCCGATAAGAGCACACCCGGAGTGATCCGGGGCCGCAAAACTAGAGGTCTCACCTGACGATGGTGAGATAGCTCGGTGCCGAAGGAGGATGCAGTGAGGACCCCGCAGGGGCTGGAACGTGGACTGGCCGCGCCGGAGACGCTCGGCCTTGAGACACGTGTCGCGATCCGCCAGGCGGCGGAACAGCTGCTCGATGAGATGCCCGAGGGCTCCGGCCGTCTGGTCATCGATCTCACGCACACCAGGGAAGTCGACTCGGCAGGGCTGGGCGCGCTGATGCTGATCCAGCGCCTCGCGGCCGAGCGGCGTCAGCCGGTGGTGCTCCGCAATCCGAGCGAGGAGATCCGCTTCCTCCTCACCATCACGAAGCTGTACGACCTGTTCACCGTCGAATCCAGCTATGACTGAGCGAGCACCCCGCCTTCATGGGGGGCGTTTGCGCTATGGACGGCTCCTCCGGAACCAATTAGTGTATGCCCCTGGCCGTTCTCATTCAGCGGGCGCCCTCGGGCACCGCGTCGCGGAGTACGAGGCATGACGCAGGCGAAGCGCCGCCGGCGCGTCCTGATCGTCGAGGATGAGCCTGCGCTCCGATCCAGCTATCAGCGCGCATTCGAGCCACGCTACGAGCTGATCTTCGCCTCGACCGGCGCCGAGGCACTCGAGCAGCTCGAGCAGCACCGGCCCGACGTCGCGGTGCTCGACATGCGGCTTCCCGATACCGACGGCGTGGAGCTGCTGCGGCGCATCCGGCTGAGCCAGCCCGACCTGCCCGTGATCATCACCACCGCCTACATGAGCATCGAGCCCCAGCTCAAGGTCCTCAATCTCCCCCACTCCGGTTACATCGTCAAACCGTTCCGTCTCGACGAGCTCGGCGCGCGCATCGATGCCGTTTCGTGACGGCGAGCCCCTCCTCGCCGCCCGCGGTCTCCGCCATTCGTTCAGCCGGGTCCGAGTTCTCCACGACATCAATCTGATCCTCGCCCCCGGCGAGGTGCTGGCCGTCGCCGGGCCCAACGGCGCGGGCAAGAGCACGCTCCTGCGGGTGC
>JBOHSB010000138.1:0-2043 GCA_050733015.1 Gemmatimonadales bacterium | reverse complement strand
ACATACGCACGGCGAGCGCCCACGAGCGCCGTGAGCAGATGGGCATCTCCCACCTGCTCGAGCACATGGTGTTCAAGGGCACCGAGCGCCGCTCGGCCAAGGAGCTCGCGCTCGAGCTCGAGGTCCGGGGCGGCAGCCTCGACGCCTTCACCGGCCGCGACTACACCAGCTACCAGGCCCATACGCTCGACGCCGACCTGCCGCTCGCGGTCGAGATCCTGACCGATCTCGCCCGCCGGCCGCTCTTGCGCGAGAGCGACCTGGAGCCCGAGCGCAACGTCATCCTCGAGGAGATCAACGGGGTCGAGGACACGCCGGACGACCTCGTCTTCGAGCTGCACGCGGCCGAGCTGTGGCCCAGCCATCCGTACGGCTACTCGATCCTGGGCAGCCCGGCGACCCTGGCCGCGATGTCCGCCGACGACCTCCGCTGCCTGCACTCGACCGGATACCATCGGGGAAACTTCGTGATCGCGGCGGCGGGCAACGTCAACCATGAGCAGCTCCTCACGGTGCTCGAGCGCGAGGGCTGGTTCGAGGGCGCCGCCGCCGAGCCGGCCCGCGCGCCCGTCGCGCCGTCGCCTGCCGTGCAGGGCGGCCGCCGGCAGGAGGAGCGGGACACGGCCCAGACCCACATCGTTTTCGGCACCGACACTTTTCCGCTGCACGACCCGCGCCGGTTCGCGCTGGCCATCCTGACCAATGTGTTCGGCGGGGGCATGTCCAGCCGGCTGTTCCAGCGGGTGCGCGAGGAGCTCGGGCTGGCCTACGCGATCTTCGCCTACAAGCATTTCTACCAGTCGTCGGGCCAGCTCGGCGTGTACATCGGGACCCAGCCGGGGACGGCGGACGCGGCGGCGGAGGCCATCCAGGCCGAGTACGAGCGGCTCGCCACGGACGCGCTGCCGGCCGACGAGCTGGCCGACGGGAAGCAGCAGCTCAAGGGCCAGGTGATGCTGTCGCTCGAGAGCCCCGGCGCGCGGATGGGTCGGCTCGCCGGCTTCGTGCTCCACCAGGACGAGTATCGGCCTCTGGATCAGATGCTGGCGGAGATCGACGCGGTCACCGCCGACGAGATCGCCGACGTCGCGGCCGAATTCTTCGCCCCGGAGCGGCAGACGGTCGTGCGCCTGGGACCGGCATCCTGAGTCACCCTGAGCGGAGCGAAGGGGGCATCAGCCGACGCATGGCTCCTTCGCGGCGCTCAGGATGACTCAGGTCTAGGATGACTCGGACCTAGGACGACTCAGGTCCGCGACGACTCAAATACCCGACGCGCTCCAGGGCGCGCGACCACACACCACGACACACCACCCAGAGGTCCCATGCTCATCGGCGTGCCGAAGGAGATCAAGACGAACGAGAACCGCATCGCCCTGGCGCCAGCGGGCGCCGAGGCGTTCGTAGCCGCGGGACACAGCGTCTTCATCGAGGCCGGCGCGGGGCTCGGCAGCGGGTTTCCCGACGACGCGTACCAGGGCGTGGGTGCTGAGATCCTGCCCACCGCCGACGAGGTCTGGAAGCGGGCCGATATGATCATGAAGGTGAAGGAGCCCATCGCGCCCGAGTGGCCGCGGATGCGCCAGGGGCAGGTGGTCTACACCTACTTCCATTTCGCCGCCGCCGAGGACCTCACCCGGGCCGTGATCGCCTCCGGGGCCGTCGCGGTGGCCTACGAAACGGTGCAGCTCCCGAGTGGCGAGCTGCCGCTGCTCACCCCGATGTCCGAGGTCGCCGGCCGGATGGCGGTGCAAGAAGGCGCCAAGTACCTGGAGAAGGTGTTCGGCGGGAGCGGCATCCTGCTCGGCGGCGTGCCGGGTGTGGCGCCGGGCGAGGTGGTGATCATCGGCGGTGGGGTGGTCGGGATCAACGCGGCCAAGATGGCCGCCGGGCTCGGCGCGCACGTCACCATCCTCGACATCTCGCTCGACCGCCTGCGCTACCTCGACGACGTGCTGCCGGCCAACGTCGATACCACCTACAGCAACCGCCACAACATCCTCGCCGCCATCAGCCGGGCCGACCTGGTGATCGGGGCGGTGC
>JBOHSB010000137.1:0-1537 GCA_050733015.1 Gemmatimonadales bacterium | reverse complement strand
CTGTTTCTGCTGGGCCGGTTCGATGGGGTCCTGCCGTACTACGAGGGAGCCGCGTCGGACGACTCGACCTCGGTAGCCGCCTATCGCGCCGACCTCGCCACCATCGCCTCGGACAGCGTGCTCCGCGAGTTCGATCACCTGCGGGGGGCCCGGCGGGTGGCCTACCTCAAGGACTTCTGGACCACCCGCGACCGCGCGGAGCTCCGCCCCGACGGCGAACGCCTGCGGGAGCATTACCGCCGCCTGTTCTACGCCCGAAAGAATTTCCAGCTCACCGCCCTCAATCGCCACTATGACATCGTCGAACGGTACCGCTCCGGCAGCCGGGATTTCGACGACCGCGGCGTGATCTACATCCGCCACGGCGAGCCGGCGAGCCGCGCCACCTACGCCGCTCCCGGGCTCGAGCCCAACGAGTCGTGGCGCTACACCCGGCCGGAAGGCGATCTGCTGTTCCACTTCGTCGCCCGCGAGGACGTGCAGGACTTCAAGCTGGTCGAGAGCCTGTTCGACGTCCTCGGATTCAGCCAGCAGATCGCCCTGCGGGAGGACAAGGCGGGCCAGAATCCAGTGGCGGAGCAGCTCCTCCTGTCGCGCGAGCAGCTGTCGCCCATCTACGGGCGCCTGCAGTCGGCCGGACAGATCGGCAGCGGACAGTACCAGGCGCAGGAGCGGCGGATGGGGCAGGCGAGCATCGCGGTCGGAACCACCACCGACAGCTACCAGCTTCGGTTCCCCCAGGATCTCCGGGTCCGGAGCGACGTCCTGGCGGTGGGCCACGACTCGGCCGGCTCGATGGTCCAGATCACCTACGCCATTTCAGGCAAGGGCCTGGAGCCGGTCATGGTGACTCGCGGGTACCTGTACTCCGTTCGCGTGCGGTTCGAGGCCACCAGCCCGAGCGGCCGGATCGTCGCGGCGCTCGACACGACCCGCCACTTCGTGGCGCCCGAGCCGGTGCCCGAGGGCGAGCATCTGGTCGGCCGGGTGGCGGTCCCCGTGCCGTCGGGCCGCTACGAGTATCGCCTCGCGATCCAGCAGGGCGAGGAGGCCGGCGTGGTCCTGCCGCGCGATACCGTGCGCGTCGGCGAAGGCCCGAACGGGCTGGCCCTCAGCGACCTCGTGCTGGGTAGCCGCACCGCCAACCTCAATTGGCGGCGGACCGAGCAGGACACCGTCCTGTTCAACCCCCTGCAGACCTTCAAGCGCAGTGACGAGATGCAGCTGTACTATGAGGTCGAGGGACTCCGGACCGGACAGCCCTACGAGGTCCGTCTCGCGGTCAGGCGACAGGGCGGGGGCGGGGGGCTGTTCCGCAAGATCTTCGGCGGCGGCGGCGCGGCGCTCAGCCTCAAGTTCGACGCGCAGGCGGCGGACCGACTCGAATCGGCCCACCGCGGGCTCCAGCTCGACCGCCTCAAGCCGGGCAATTACGTGCTGGAGGTGACGGTAGCCGACGACCAGGGTCGGAAGGATCAGCGGGCGCAGCCGTTCCAGGTGGTGTCGGAATAGGCCTCGAAACGAATCGTGGGCCGTG
>JBOHSB010000136.1:0-4702 GCA_050733015.1 Gemmatimonadales bacterium | reverse complement strand
TGTACAGCAGGTGCTTCACCAGCATGATCAGCTCGACTTCGCGGCTCTTGTACACCCGGTTGCCCGAGCGGTTCTTGGCCGGGTTCAGGAACCGGAACTGGCTTTCCCAGTACCGCAGCACGTGGGGCTTGAGATCGGTGAGCGCGCAGACCTCACCGATGGAATAAAACTCCTGGACCGGCCGGGTGGTGGTCATCGCCACTGCTCCGCCTTGAGTTCGCGTTCCATGAGCTCGGGCACGGCATCCCGCGCCGGCTTCCCCTCGAACAGGACTTCGCAGACCTTCTGGATGATCGGCAGCTCCACGCCGTGCCGCGCCCCGAGCGCCACGCCGGCGCGCGAGGTGTTGGCGCCCTCGGCCACCGTGCGGTGCGTGATGCGGTGGTGCTCCAGCGTCTCGCCCTGCGCCAGCGCGACGCCGAGCGCACGATTCCGGCTCAGGCTCCCGGTCGTCGTGAGGACCAGGTCGCCCATGCCCGCGAGCCCCGCGAAGGTGAGCGGATCCGCTCCCATCGCGATGCCGAGGCGGGTGATCTCCGCCAGCCCGCGGGTAATGAGCGCGGCCCGAGGATTGTGGCCCAGCCCCAACCCCTCGAGGATGCCGGCCGCGACCGCAATGACGTTCTTGAGCGCCCCGGCCAGCTCCACGCCGACGACGTCGCTCCCGGAATACACCCGAAAGGTGGAGGTCGCGAACAGCCGCTGGGCGTCGAGCGCGGCCGACTCGTCCGCCGCCGCGGCGACCACCGCCGTGGGCTGGCCCTGCGCCACCTCGATCGCGAAGCTCGGACCCGAGAGCGCCACGAACCGGCCCTGCGGCAGGCACTCGGCGAACACCTCCGACATCAACGCCAGGGTGTCGGTCTCGATGCCCTTGGTGGCGCTCACGACCAGCGCGCCCGGCTCCACCGACGACGCCACGCGCCGCACCACGCCGCGCACCACG
The DNA here is from genome assembly GCA_050733015.1 of Gemmatimonadales bacterium. Classification (GTDB taxonomy): domain Bacteria; phylum Gemmatimonadota; class Gemmatimonadetes; order Gemmatimonadales; family GWC2-71-9; genus CAVVWJ01. The sequence goes on along the minus strand of JBOHSB010000136.1, from coordinate 3,756 downwards.
TGGCTGGGCGAGGCCGAGAGCACGACCCGCGCGCCCCGCACCGCGTCGGCCGGGTCCCCGTACGCCCGCAGCGACGCGCACAGCGGGACCCCCGCGAGGAACAGCGGGTTCCGGTGCGACCGGTTGACCGCCTCCACCACCTCGGCCTCGTAGGCCCACAGCCGCACCGTCTCGCCCTTGGCGGCGAGGAGGTTGCCGAGGGTGGTGCCCCAGCTGCCGGCGCCGAGCACCGCGATCGCGGTCATGCGGTGCGGCGACCGAAGCGGTTCTCGGTGCCCTTGAGCAGTCGCTGGATGTTGCCCCGGTGAAACCAGATGATCGCCGCCGCCACCGCCACGTCGAGCCACAGCATGCCCGGCTCCGTCGGCCGGTCGAACAGCACCACCGCGATCGGAAAGACGGCCGCGGCCGCGATGCTGCCGAGCGACACGTAGCCGGTCGTGAACACGAGCACCACCCACACGGCGGTGGCCACCGCCAGCGCGACGGGGGCGAGACCCAGCATGACGCCGGCGGCGGTCGCGACCCCCTTCCCTCCCTTGAATCCCACGAACACCGAGAACGCGTGGCCCAGCACCGCGGTGAGGCCACACACCAGCGCGAACAGGTCGGACGACGACACGCTCGGCGCGAACGCCACCACCGGGATGAAGCCCTTGGCCGCGTCGAGCAGGCCCACCGGGACGGCGTAACGCCAGCCCAGCACCCGGTACAGGTTGGTGGCGCCGAGGTTCCGGCTGCCGTGCTCGCGCAGGTCAATGCCCCGGAACAGCCGCCCCGCCAGATAGCTCGTCGGGATGGCGCCCAGCAGGTACGAAGCGACCAGCCAGGGGGCCGCGGCGGCGGCGGTCACCGCTTCGACCCGCGCGCGGTGAAGCGGAGGCGCAGCGGCGAGCCGGCGAACGGCCACGCCTCGCGGAAGCCGTGCACCAGATAGCGCTGGTAGGCATCGGGCACGTCGTCGGGCCGGTTGCTCACGATGGCGAACGTGGGGGGCGCCACCGCGATCTGCGAGGCATACAGGAGCTTGACCTCCTCACCCGGTTTCTGCGGCGGCGCGTTCCGCTCGAGCAGCGCGGAGAGCACCCGGTTCACCTCGGCGGTGGGCACCCGGCGCTGGCGCTGGTTTGCCACCTCGAGGATCAGGTCGAGGATCCGGCGCACGCGCTGGCCGGTGAGCGCGCTGGCGTACACGAAGGGCACGTAACGGAGGAACGGCGCCTTCTCGACCAGCGCCTCCTGGCCCCGCCTCGCCGTGTTCGCGTCCTTCTCCTCGACCAGGTCCCATTTGTTCACCACCACGATCAGCGCACAGCCCTGGTCCCACGCCTGGGTGGCGATGCGGAGATCCTGGTTGTGCAGGCCCAGGGTCGCGTCCACCACCAGCACGCACACGCTGGCTCGCTCGATGGCCCGCTCGGTGCGGAGCGTGGCGTAGAACTCCAGGTCATCTTCTACTTTAGCACGACGGCGTAAGCCTGCGGTATCAATGAAGTTGAGCGATTCGCCGTCATACCGCAAGAGGGAGTCGATCGCGTCGCGCGTGGTACCGGCGTCGGGCGCCACCAGGTGCCGCTCCTCGCCCAGCAGGCGATTGACCAGCGAGGACTTGCCGGCGTTGGGCCGGCCCACCACCGCGACGGCGATGGTGGACTCGTCTTCCGCGGGATCCCGCGGCGGCAGCCGTTCGACCACCGCGTCGAGCAGGTCCCCGCTCCCCTTCCCCACGGCGGCGCTCACGCCGAACGGATCGCCGAAGCCCAAGCGGTAGAAGTCGAACTGCGCGGTGCTGCGCTCGAGATCGTCCAGCTTGTTCACCGCCAGCACCACCGGACGCTGGGCCGTGCGCAGCCGCTCGGCGATGGCCGCGTCCACCGGGTTCATGCCCTCGCGCCCGTCCACCACGAACACCACGACGTCCGATTCATCGAGCGCGAACTCGACCTGTTGCCGGATGGCGCGATCCATCGACTCGTTCGACTCGGGCACCAGGCCGCCGGTGTCCACCACCCAGAAGCGGCGGCCCTGCCACTCCGCGTCACCGAAGTGGCGGTCGCGCGTGGTGCCGGGCCGCTCGGAGACGATGGCTGGACGGCCGCCGACGATGCGGTTGAATAGGGTGGACTTGCCCACGTTGGGCCGGCCCACGATGGCGACCGTGGGCCGGCTCACGCGGCCACCGGCTGGTGTAGCGCGTCGACGAAATCCTTGGACAGCCGCAGCTCCATCGGCACCGCCGCCGCCAGGAGCGCGAGGCTCATGCTGTCCATGAAGAGGCCGTCGTCGTTGATGCATTCGCCGGGCAGCAGCGCCAGGTCGAGATCGCGCCGCCCAGAGAGCGCGGTCTGCAGGGCCGTGCCCGGCAACAGGCCCGCGGTCGTCACCGAGGCGCCGAACAGCGTGTTGACCACCGGGATGAGCTCGAACCGAGCGCCGGTGGCCCGGGCCAGCGGCTCGAGCACCATCGGCATGAGTGGCCCCATGGCGGTGCCGGTCACCACGCCGATCCGGCGGCCCTCCCACCCCTTCAGCAGCTCGACGCCCTCGGCGATCCGCTGCTGCAGCCAGCGCACGCTGCCGACACCGTTCTCGACCTGATCGAACCCGTCGTAGATCTCCGCCGGCGGCAGGTCGACGCCGGCGCGGAGATACAGCTCATCGGCACCGAACGCCCAGTGGGTGCCGCGCTCCCGCAGCGCGGTCGCCGCGCGCGCTTCGACCAGGCGGATGGCGGCGCGGCATTCGTCCGCAGTGGGCTCCCGCACGAGGTGGTGCTTGCTGTACTCGGTGAGGCCGACCGGCACCACCGAGCAGCCCAGCACCGCCGGGCCGAATTCGTAGAGCTCTCGCAGGGTCTGCTCGAGCACGGCGCCGTCGTTGACGCCGGGCGACAGCACCACCTGGGTGTGGAACTGGATGCCGTGGTCGGCGAAGTGGCGCAGCTGCGGCAGGATGTCCGGCGCGGTGGGATTCCGGAGCAGGTAGCGCCGCACCGTGGGATCGGTGGCGTGCACCGACACGTACAGCGGGGACAGCCGGTACGCGATGATCCGCTCCTCGTCCCGCGGCTTGAGATTGGTGAGGGTCGCGAAGTTGCCGTAGCGAAAGGACAGCCGGTAGTCGTCGTCCCGAATGTACAGCACGTCGCGCAGGCCGTCGGGCAGGCCGTCCACGAAGCAGAAATCGCATCGGTTAGCGCAGCGGCGGATGCGCGCCGGCTCGAGCGAGACCCCGATGGGCTCGCCCAGAGGCCGCTCGATGTCGAACTCGATCTCCTCGCCGTCGGGCTGCCGCACGTGGAGGAGGAACGCCTCCTCCGCGGTGAGAAACTCCCAATCGAGGAAGTCCTCGAGCGCCCGCCCGTCGACCTGCAGCAGCTCGGTGCCCGCCACCAGCCCGAGCTCATCCGCGATCGACGCCGGTTGAACCGCTGTCACCCGAATCATTCGTATGCACCTTCCCGAGACTGTCCCCGTGCCGCCAGCCCGGAAAGATGGCCGAGATGAACGGTAAATTCAAGGGGGGAAATCACTTCCCAACATGTCTCGAAGTGACTTCTGAAGCCCTCAACGGAGCAGATCGAGCAGTGCGTCGCCATACGCTTCGAGCTTGGCGGGTCCGATCCCCCGGACCCGTTGGAGCGTCTCGCGGTTGCGCGGCTGCACGGCGGCGAGCGCCTCGAGCGTGCTGTCGTGGAAGATGACGTACGACGGCTTTCCCTGCCGCCTGGCCTCCTCCCTCCGCCAGGCCTTGAGC
>JBOHSB010000135.1:0-39555 GCA_050733015.1 Gemmatimonadales bacterium | reverse complement strand
CCGTCGAAATCGCTGCCGATGCCCACGTGATTCACCCCGGCCACGTCGCGCACATGCTCGATGTGGTCGGCCACCTGCGAGAGTGTCGCCGAGGGGCGCGGGTGCGTGGCAGTCCACTCGTCGCGCCGCTTTTCCCGTTCGGTGCTGTCGGTGACCGTCGAGTCGATCTGCTTCCCGGCCTCCTCTTCCGCCGTTTCATACGCGGCCACCTCGGAGGAGACGAAGGCGGGGACGAAAGTCACCATCACCACACCGCCGTTCTTCGGAAGCCGCGCGAGGATCGAGTCGGGAACATTGCGCGGATGATCGACCAGCGCGCGGGAGGCGGAGTGCGAGAAGATGACCGGCGACTCCGTCACATCGAGCGCATCGCTCATGGTGCCCGGAGAGACGTGGGAGAGATCCACCAGCATGCCGAGCCGGTTCATCTCGCGCACGACTTCCTTGCCGAACTCCGTGAGCCCCCCGTGCTTCGCGCTGTCGAGCGCGGCATCGCCCCAGTCGAGGGTGACGTTGTGGGTGAGCGTCATGTAGCGGGCGCCCAGCGCGTAATAGGACCGCAGGACGCCGAGCGAATTCTCGATCGCGTGGCCGCCTTCCATCCCCAGCAGCGAGCCCACCCGATGCCGCTTGAAGGCGCGCTCGATGTCGTCGGCCGTGAGCGCCGGGGCCAGCCGGTCCGGATACCGGGCGATCATCCGGCGCGCGATGTCGAACTGCTCGAGCTGCACCCGGGCATACCCGCTGTCCTTCATCTCGCCGTCGGTGTAGATGGACCAGAACTGCGCCCCCACCTGCCCGGCCTCCATCCGCGCGAGATCGGTGTGCTTGGGCGCCGCCTTCCGAAGGTCGTAGGCGGCGACGTCGAAGGGATGGTCCTTGGCTCGGCGGATCTCCCAGGGGAGATCGTTGTGGCCGTCGATGAGCGGGGTGGACCGGAGCAGCGCGCGGGCGTGCGCGAGAGCGGCATCCGGCGGGGGCGGAGTCGCCTGAGCGTCGGCGGCAGCGGGCATCGCGAAGGACCGAAGGAGGAAGGAAGCGCCGAGGAGGCAGGCCGGGCGCAGGATCGTCACGCGTCACCGTTCAGTTGGGAGCCGGGCATGGGCAGGCCGCTGAGCTGGATCAGCTCCGGCCGGGTGAGAAACTCGGGACAGATCGTCCGGTCGTACTCGTAGGGACCGCCGGTCTCGGCGTCGGTCCACGGAAAGCCGCGACACACGGCCGGATAGTACGACTCGGCGTGGATGGTGCACACGTTGTCGCGCAGGAAGACGCATCGGCCGCCCCGGATGCGCGTGCGCCACTCACCCCAGCGCGTCCGATAGATCGAGTCGCCGCCGTGGGCGCGGGCGATGGCGGCGGCTTCATTGTCACTCAGGGTGACGCCGTAGGCGCAGCAGGACGATTGATGAGGACAGGGGTAGCACGGCAGCGACGGAAATTCGTGCATGCGGCAAGTTAGCGCTGGGCATGAGCGGACGGCAGGTGGCCGGCGGCGGCCCGGTTCGCCCGGGACAATCCGGCCGAGCGGTGTGGGGTTCGGAATGCGGCGATCGATCTCCTATATATTGCCATGGAGGCGGCCGTGGCCGGCTGCCGTCCTCATTCGGCCGAGGGTTTGGTGCTCCTGACACCGGTACTGGTCCTGTTGCAGACGGCGGTCGCGCTGCCTCCGGCCACGCCCACCGGCGCCGTGTCCGGCACCGTGCGGGACGGCACCGCCCAGCGCCCGCTGGCCGATGTCGCGGTGACCGAGGCCGGCCGGATCGCCGCGCTGAGCGACTCGGCCGGTCGGTACCGGCTGGACCGCCTCGCGCCCGGTCCGCACCAGCTGCGATTCGTGCGCGAGGGGTACGACACGCTGGCGGTGGGCGTGCTGCTGCCCGACTCGGGCGAGGCCCGGATCGACGCCGAGCTGGTGCCGCAGCCGGTCCGCCTCGCGACGCTGCAGGTGGTGGCCGTGCCGGTCCCGGCGCCCGCCGGCCGTCCGGCAGACGACGCCGAGCTCGGCCGAGTCCGGCTGGACGACGACTGGCTCAACCGCCGCATGGCCGGCGAGGGTGACATCCTCCTCGCCCTGGCGGACGCGCCCGGGATGCAGGCGCGCGGCGAGCGGGGCGCCGGGCTGCACGTGCGCGGCGGCGCATCCTCGGACAACCTGGTTCTTCTCGACGGCATTCCCGTCTTCTCGGCGGTGCACTACGCGGGCTCCGCGAGCGCGGTCAATCCTGACGCCGTCGCCGGCGCCGAGCTCCATCCCGGTGTGACCTCGGCGCGATTCGGCGAGCACCTCGCCGGTGTGGTGGAGCTCGAGACCCGCGACGCGGGACCCGATCCATTCTCGGCGCGAGGCGCCTTCGGGTCGGGTGAGGTCCGCCAGAGTGTGGCCGGGTACATCCCCGCGCTGCGCACCGGCATCTCGGTTGGAGGGCGGACCACCTATCGCAACGCCCTCATGGGCGAGGGGTACGACGGCGACGCCACCGACGGGAGCGGCTATCGCGATCTGCTGGCCGTCGCCACCAGCGACCTCGCCGGGGGCCGGCTCCGGGCGCTCTCGTTCTTCTCCGGCAACGGCCTGGCGTTTCCCGCCTTCGGCGACACCTCCGCCTACCAGGGCGCCCATGGCCAATACGCGACGGTCGCGCGGAACGACGTCGCCTGGACCAGCTGGAGCGAGGGCCTCACCTGGAACCGGACCAACACGCGAGTCAAGCTAGAGACGGCCGCCTGGCTGGCCGGCAGCTCGGCCGACGTGGCCTGGCGCGGGGCCGAGGGACCGCAACGGTTGCGCAGCCGCCTGGCGGAGCTGGGGCTGTCCGGGCGGGTAGCGTGGCCGTCCAGCGACGGGGGGACCAGCGTGGGCGCCTCGTTGATCCGGCCGAGCACCGGCTACGCGGTGACGGGCGCCGGCGGGCTGGCCCTCGATGCTGCACCAACCGTGGGCTCGGTGTTCGCCGAGCATCAGTGGCGCCCGGCCGCGCCGCTGCTGGTTTCGGCCGGCCTGCGCGCCAGCACCGATTTCGGCGAGTGGACGGGACTCGAGCCTCGCATCAGCGGTGTGGTGGAGCCGGACGGCCGCACGCGCCTGGGCGTCGCGATCGGTCGCAGCCACCAAATCCTTCAGTCCGTGGTCAACGACGAATCGGCCCTCGGCTTGCTGCTCGGCTTCGACCTGCCGGTGGCGGCCAGCGCCGGCCGGGTGCCCGTGGCGCGAGCCGACCAGCTCGAGGCGTTCGCCGGCCGCCGGCTCGGCCGAGGCCTCGACCTCTCGCTCGCTGCCTACCTGCGCCGCACCGATGGTCTTGCGCTGGGCGCGGCCTCTACGCGGGACTTCTTCCCGGGCGACAGCCTCGTCATCGGTTCCGGCGAGGCCTCCGGGGTGATCGGGACCCTGAGCCTCGACGGGGACCGCCTCTCGGGTCGCGCCTCCGTGGCCCTCGCCCGCGACGTGCGCACGGCCGGCTCGACCCGGTACGACGCAGGGTACGGCAACGGCGCGTCCATCGGCGTGGACCTCGGCTACCGGCTGCTTCGCGATACGCGGTTGCAACTCCGCTTCCGCGGAGGCGCGCACGAGCCCGCCTCGGTGGTCGAACCCGGCTTCGAGTACCAGCCGGTTCAGGAAGGTGGCCTCGCCGGGACGCCCATCAACCTCCCCGGCGACATCAACAGCGCGCGGCTGCCGACCTACGCCCGGCTGGATCTGGGGCTGCGGCGCGATTGGCGCCTGCCCGGCCTGGGTCGCGGCAACGCACTCACCACCGCCGTCTCGCTCACCAACGCCCTCGACCGCATCAATATCCTTGGTCTCGTCGCGCGATCGGACGGCGGCCTCCGCGCCATCCGGGGGGTGGGCCGGGATTTCCGGCTCGAGGTGGGCTGGCGGTTCTGAAGCCCGAAGCTGTCCCGCCCGTCACAAATCCGGCGGCCCCGGCGTTCCTTCGACGTGCATGCCGCGTCGCTCGCGCTCGCCCCGATGAGATTCGATGCCCGCCGCGCCGACTGCGGTCGCGCCGTGGATGACGCCTCGTTCGAGGCCGCCTTCCGCGCCTGCTACGCGGCGCGCTTCGCGCCGTTGTTCGCCTACCTCGACCGCCTGACCGGCGATCCCGATCTCGCGGCCGACGTGGCACAGGAGGCATTCGTGCGACTCAACCGTCGGGGTGAGATGCCAGATCAGCCAGGGGGGTGGCTGGTGGCGGTCGCCAACAACCTGGTGCGCGACGAGCAGCGCCGCGTCACCCGCCAGCTCCGGCTCCTGAGCGCGGAGCCGTCGCGGGCTCCGTCCGGCGCGCCCGCCGCGGACCCGTCGGCGGAGCTCGAGCGGGACGAGCGGATCGGCGCCGTCCGGGCGGCACTGGACCGGCTGACGCTGCGCGACCGCCAAGCGCTGCTGCTTCGCCACGGCGGGTACAGCTACCGCGAGATCGCTGCCGCGCTCGGGCTCGCCGAGACCAGCGTGGGCACTACGCTGGTTCGGGCGGGCCAGGCGTTTCGCGCGGCGTTCCAGGAGATGCACGATGCATCCGAATGACGCGACGCTGCTGGCGCTGATCCACGGCGAGCTGGACGACGACGCGGCGGCCACCGTCCGGGCACATCTCTCCGGCTGCGCGGCGTGCGTGGCCTCGGAGACCGGGCTCCGCCAGGCGGACAAGGAGATCGCTACGCTGCTCGGGGAGCTCGACCATGCGGCACCGGTGCTGCGCCCGCCCGCGGCCCCGTCACGCCCCCGCCTCCGCCACACGGCCGTCGCTGCGTCGCTCGCCCTGCTGCTCGCGGGGGCGGCGGCTGCGGCGGTGCCGGGCACCTCGCTCAACCGCTGGATCCGAAGCCGGCTCGACGGCGCGCCTCCCACCGCGCCCCGGGTCGCGTCTCCGGGTCCAGCGCCGGCAAGCACGCCGCCGGCACAGGCGGCGGGCGTGGACATCCCGACCCCGCGCTCGCTCGTGGTGAGCTTCGCCGCGCCGGAGCCGGGTGGCATGCTGACCGTGAGCGCCGGCGCCCGAGCTGACGCCGCACTCCGAGCCTATGGCGGAGACGTGGCGTATCAGGTTGGCGATGGCCGGATCGCGGTGGACAACCGACGCCCGGCCGGGCGCTACACGCTCGAAGTTCCCGCCACGCTGAGCCGCCTCGAGGTGCTGGTGGGCGCGCGCCGGATATTCGACTCGGCCGAACGGCCGCTGGGCGCCACCCCGGATTCGGTGTCCCTGTCGCCCTGACGCGGGAGCCGCCCTACGCCGCTAGCGGTTGATCCCTCCGCGCCCCGCCCGTAGCTTCCGTTCTGACGGAGACGCCTTCGATCCGATCCCCCAGCCGGCCACGGCGACCCGAGGCACGCATGGACCCAGGTTCCGTCGGAGTGTTCATCCCGATCGCCGCCATCCTGGCCTGGGGAGCCGTCAGGATCGCGACCATCCAGGCCCAGCACAAGAAGGGTGACGACCCCGAGACGACGGACCGCCTGCAGGCGCTCGAGAACGAGGTAGGCTCGCTGCGGCAGGAGCTGGGAGAGACCCAGGAGCGGCTTGACTTCACCGAGCGGATGCTATCGCAGCAACGCCCTCCCGAGCGGCTGGACCAGGGGTAAGAGACCTCCCTGATGGCAACCCCGCAAGCTTCTGTCCCCCAGATGGTTACGGGTGTGCTCTGACCCGGTGATCCCGCCATGGATCCGCCGGGAACCCTGCTACGTTTATAGGGTAACTCGAACCGACGGACATACATGCTGAACATCCCAATGCCTCACACCAGCCACCGGATCGCCGGTCTCGGCGCGCTGCTCATCGCCGGCGCCCTGGCGGTCGGGTTCCGTCCGCCACCGGCCCAGCACACCGCCCTGTTCGCGGGCGGATGCTTCTGGTCCATGCAGAAGGCGTTCGACGGCGTTCCGGGCGTTGCCAGCGTCACCGCGGGCTACGCCGGCGGCACGGTCAAGGACCCGACGTACGAGCAGGTGGAGACCGGCCGGACGGGATACGCCGAATCCGTCCAAATGGTCTACGAGCCGGCCAAGATCACCTACGACAGCCTGCTGCTGATCTACTGGCACCACATCGATCCGACGACGCCCAATCAGGCGTTCTGCGACCGCGGCCCGCAGTACCGCTCGATCATCTTCTACGGCGACGCCGACCAGAAGCGCGCGGCGGAGACCTCGAAGGCGGCGCTCGACCGGTCGGGCCGGTTTCGGACGCCGGTGGTGACGGCCATCCAGCCGGCCTCGCCGTTCTACGCGGCCGAGGAGTACCACCAGCAGTTCTACAAGAAGAACCCGGCGCACTACGAGGCCTATCGGATCGGCTGCCGCCGGGACGCGCGGTTGAAGGAGCTGTGGGGCGACCTCGCGGTCGCCAAGGAGGCGGCCCGATGAGCCGCCTCTCCGACATGATGCGTAGGCTGGCGGCGACGACGTTCTTCGTCGTCGGGCTCGCCGGCACGGCCGCGGCCCAGGCGCAGACCGCCACCACCACGCACACCACGGGATGGAATGCCATGACCTTTGCCAAGCCCAGCGACGCCGACCTCAAGCGGACGCTCACGCCCGAGCAGTACGCCGTCACCCAGCATGAGGGCACCGAACGGCCGTTCCACAACGCGTACTGGGACAATGACGAGCCGGGCATCTACGTGGACGTGGTGTCCGGCGAGCCGCTGTTCAGCTCGCTCGACAAGTACGACTCCGGCACCGGCTGGCCCAGCTTCGTGCGCCCGCTCGAGCCGGCGAACATCGCCACCCACACCGATCACCAGCTGTTCACGGAGCGGACCGAGGTGCGCTCGGCCCACGCGGACTCGCACCTGGGACACGTGTTCGACGACGGACCGAAGCCCACCGGGCTCAGGTACTGCATGAACTCGGCGGCCATGCGTTTCATCCCGGTGGACAAGCTCGAGGTGGAGGGGTACGGGCAGTACCTGCCGTTGTTCAAGAAGGCCAAGGCCTAGGCAAGCGCAGGTCCCGCGCGAGTCGAAACGCCGCCGACAGCAGCCGCTGTTGGCGGCGTCTTCATGCCGCCGCATCCGGCCCGGGAGCCGGTCGCGTGACCCCACTCACCGCGCCGCCCGCCACTCGGCGGTACCCGTGAACGATGAGCGCCCGCACGTCCGCCACTCGCCGCCGCCTCCTCGGCGCGGCCGCGAGCCTGCTGCTGTTCGGGGGAGCGGTGTATGTGCTGCACTCGGAGCTGCGCCACCATCCGCTTCACGAGATCCTGGCTGAGCTCCGCAGCTTCCCTCCGCTCCGGCTGATCCTCTCACTCGCCGCCACCGTGCTCGGCTTCCTGGCCCTCGCCGGGTACGACGCCGTGTCGCTCGCCGCGCTGGGCCGCCGGCTGCCGTTCCGGCGCGTGGCCATTGCCGCGTTCCTCGGGTATGCCTTCGCCAACTCGTTGCCGCTGTCGGTGGTGACCGGCGCCGCGGTGCGCTATCGGCTCTACTCGCAATGGGGCATCGCGCGGGTGGATGCGGCCCGAGTAATCACGCTCAACACCGTCACCTACGTCGTCGGCCTGCTGGCGTCGGCCGGACTCGCATTCGCGCTGCAGCCGGTGCTGGTGCCGGGATTCCTCCGGCTGCCGCTCCGCACCGCCCGGCCGCTCGGCTTCGCGTGCCTGGCGGTCGTGGCCGGCTATCTCGTATGGAGCAGCCGGAAGGGCGGCGATCTCAAGCTCTGGCGCTGGGAGCTGCCCCGGCCGTCGTTCCGCCGGGCGCTGGCGCAGATCGGCGTGTCGTTCGCCGACTGGGTGTTCTCGGGGGCGGCGCTCTACGTGCTGCTGCCGCCCCGGGTGCCATTCCACGTGTTCTTCGCGGTATTCCTGCTGGGACAGATCGCGGGACTCGTGGCGCAGGTGCCGGCCGGCCTCGGTGTGTTCGAGGCGGTGATGCTCTGGGGGCTCACGCCGGCGCTCAGCACCGCCTCGGTCCTGATCGGACTGGTGGCCTACCGGCTGGTGTACTTCCTCCTGCCGCTCGCGCTCGCGACGGCGATCTGGCTAGTACGGGAGGGTCGGCGGTGGTACCGCAAGCGCACGCGGGCGGTGCGGGCGGCGGCGTAGGTTCGACTACCCTGCTTCATCCCGAGCGAAGCGAGGGATGAAGAGGGCGAGTCGTCCCCTACCAGACCCGTACGCGATCGGCCGGCGCGAGATACAGCGCTTCTCCCGCCTTCACCCCGAATGCCCGGTACCACGGGTCGATGTTCCGGACCGTAAGCGCCCGATACTGCGAAGGCGCGTGGCCGTCGGTCAGAATGCGTTGCCGGAGTGCGGGGTCGCGTGTCTTCCCCCGCCAGCTCTGGGCATAGCTAATGAAGAATTGCTGATCGCCGGTGAACCCGTCCACGGCGGGCCCAGGCTTGCCGCGCAGGGCCCGGTGGAAGGCGTCGTAGCTCGCGGTCAGGCCGGCCAGGTCGGCGATGTTCTCGCCCAGGGTCTGCTGGCCCTTCACCGCGAGGTCGGGGAACGGCTTGTAGGTGTCGTACTGGGCGACGAGCTGCTGCGACGACGCCTTGAAGTGCTTGAAATCCTCCGGGGTCCACCAGTTGTGCATCTGTCCCCTGGCGTCGAACAGCGCGCCGGAATTGTCGAAGCTGTGGCTCACCTCATGGCCCATGATCGCGCCCATCGCGCCGTAATCCATGGCGAGCGGACGCCTGGCGTCGAAGTAGGGCGGCTGCAGGATGGCAGCCGGGAAGTTGAGCGCGTTCATGGCCGGCAGGTTCACCGCATTCACGGTCTGGGGCGTCATCACCCACTCGTTCCTATTCACCGGGCGGCCCAGGCGGGCGAGGCTGCGCTTGAGCTGCAGCAGGCGGGCCCGCTCGGTGTTGCCGTAGGCGTCGCCCGCCACGACCTCGAGATCGTGGGACTCCGGCCAGGCGTCCGGATAGCCGACCCCAACCTTGAGCACGCCCAGCTTGGCCTTGGCCTCGCGCTTGGTCGCCGGGGCCATCCAGTCGAGCCGGTCGATCCGCGCGCGGAACGCCGCGATCAGGTTGGCCACCATGGCTTGCGCCCGCGCCTTCTCGGCCGGTGGGAAGTAGCGCGCCACATACAGCCGGCCGACGGCGAAGCCGAGCGCGTCGTTGGTGGCCGCGACGGCGCGCTTCCAGCGGTCGCGCTGCTGCTTGGCGCCCGTCAGCACCGGGCCGAAGAAGGCGAACGACTCGCGGACGATCGGTCCGGGCAGCACGGCCGCGCGCGACTGGATCGCGTGAAAGGTCAGATAGGCTTTCCAGGTCTCGAGCGGCTCGCTCGCCGTGAGCGCGGCGATGCCGGTGATCGCGCTTGGCTGCCACACGACGAACCGCGGCGCCTGGTCCAGGCCCGCCGCGGCCAGGTAGGCGTCCCAGTCGAGCCCCGGCGCCTTCGAGGCAAAGTCGGCGCGGGCCCAGTGGTTGTTGCCCTTCTGGACGTTGCCGGACGCCTCGCGGGTCCAGTGCGCCTGGGCGATCCGGGTCTCGAGGCCCGCGATCGCCGCGGCCTTGCGCGCGCTGTCCGGAATTCCGGCCAGGCCGAGCATCGCCGCGACGTGCTCCTGGTACTTGGCGCGAATGGTTCCCATCGCCGAGGATGAATCGAGGTAGTAACTCCGCTCGGGCATGCCGAGACCGCCCTGGAACAGGAAGGGCGAATACCGCGTCGGGTTGTCCAGGTCCTGCGCTACCCACAGGCCGAACAGGTTCTCGGTGTAGAAGTTGGTGTTGTTGAGCGCGTCCACGTCGGCCCGAAGGGTGGAGCCGAGGAAGCGGGCGAGCCCGATGCGGTCGTGGATCGCGGCGATGGAATCGAGCGTGGGCCTGAGCGGCTTGAGTCCGGCGGCGTCGATGGCCGTCGTGTCCATGAAGCTGGCATAGAAGTCGCCGATCTTCCGGCGCTCGGATCCGGCCGGCGCGGTCGCCGCCGCGGCCTGCTGAATCAGCTCGGCCACCCGGCGGTCCACGACCTCGGTGAGCATGGCTCCCGTCCCGAAGGTGCTGCGATCCGCCGGAATCTCGGTCTGCTTGAGCCAGGTCCCGTTGGCGTACTCGTAGAAGGCGTCGCCGGGCTTGACCGACCGGTCCATGCCCGCCATGTCCACGCCGTGAGGCGGGGAGGCGGTGGTCTCGGCGGTGGAGGTCTGGGCGGCGACGGGGTGGATCGGGGCGAGCGTCAGCGCAACGGCGCTCGGAAGCAGGCTGACGCACGTGCAAAATCGAAACATCAAGATCCTCGCGGTGAGTGTCGTCGAGGGCCAAACATAAGCGGTCGGCACGACGCCTGAAGCTGACGCGCGCGGAGCAAACCGCCATTCAGAAGGTGGGAGCGTCCAGCCACCGCTCGCCGTCCGCCAGGGTCCGGCAGACCCGCGTAGCGACGAAGTACTTCTCCGCGAACACCTCGAACATTCGCGCCATCCCGAACAGCGCCTGCTGTGAGGCGACGATGGCGCAATGGCGGAACCGCACCCGGGGCGCCACGCGAGCCAGCTCGACGGTGACGGCACTGAGCTCATCGCTCGAGGGAAGGTTGGTCATCTCGCTGAGGTCCAGCAGCACGTCGAGCACCGCCGGACAGGTGGGATCCCGGCTCAGGATGGTGAAATGCTCCTGCACCGCCTCGAGCGTGACCTCGCCGACGCAGCGGGTATGGATTCGCTGTCTGTCCTGGTCGATCTGATAGACGACTGCCATGCGAACCGCCTGGCCCCGAGCCGTCAGGGTGATCGGTAACCACTGTGTCGGGCCGCCGAGTCCGGGAGCTCCGGGAACAGATCATCGGCCGTACCCGGCCGGCCGTCGGCCCCCACAGCGAAGAGCGTGTAGGTCCGCCCGTCGGGGGCCAGGTCATAGTGGTACTCCCTCGGCCGGCTGAAGACCCCGGCCGAGAAGTCCTGGATGTTGATCAGTCGGAGCGAGTAGGGAAGCTGGGTGAACGCCGCCAAGCGGACCGGGTAGCGTCCCTGCTCACGATGGTAGGCCTCGATCGCGCCGACCAGCCTCGAGAGATCGCGCCGGGCGTTGGCCACTCCGGCGGAGGCATAGGCGGGGTTCTTCCCCGCGTGCCATACGATCAGCACGCCGCCGATCAGGTTGAGCATCGCACCGGCCGCACCAAGGCCCGCGGCGACCAGCGCGCGCGGGCGATCCGAGACCAGCGCCCAGGTGACCGCAGCCGCTCCGAAGAACACGCCGAAACCGGGGACAAACGCCGCACCGGCCAGGAGGAAGAGCGGCCATGCCCGCTTGGGGGCCGAGGCGCCCTCAGTCACGTCGCTGATCCTCGGCTCCGAGCGAATTTGAGGTGGGTCACCCCAGGCGCCGCCACCGTGCGCTCCAGCCGGAGCGCGCCGAGGCTCTCGACGCCATCGAACAATCGCTCGCCGGCGCCGAGCAGGGTGGGCACCAGAGGATGGTCCGGGCTCTGCTTGGGCCCCGCGGCAAAGCCGTCGAGTGATATCGAGATCTGAAAGCGCAGTTTGGACAACGGTGGCCTCCTCCGGTCGGAGCAGCACATGGTAACACGGGGCGGAGAGCGGCGAAACCACCGGCCGCCCCGTCCTCTGGACGAAAGGTAGTTTTCTGACTAAAGTCAGATAATGCAAGCCGACGAGATCTCCCAGGTTCGCCGCTTCAACCGGCTGGTCACCCAGCGGGCGGGCGTGCTGGACGACCATTTCCTCGGGCGGGATCGCCCGCTGGGCGAGTCGCGCCTGCTGTACGAGATCGGACCCGGCGGCGCCGACCTGCGCGACCTGCGGCAGCGGCTCGGCCTCGACTCCGGCTATGTGAGCCGGCTGGCCAACGCCCTGCGGAGGAAGGGGCTGATTCGCCTGGAGCAGGGCGCGGGCGACCAGCGCGTCCGCACCGCTCGGTGGACGGCCGCGGGGCGGCGCGAGGTCCGCGAGATGAATCGGCGCTCCGACGCCGCGGCGGCGGCGCTGCTCAAGTCGCTTGGCGCCGCGCCTCGCGCGCGCCTGGTGGCGGCGATGGGAGAGGTCCATCGGCTGCTGCAGCTGGCGGGGCTTCGGATCGAGCGGGTGGATCCGGCCTGCCCGGCCGCGCGGGTCTGCGTCCGCCACTATTTCGAGGAGCTGAATCAGCGGTTCGAGTCCGGGTTCGATCCGGCGGCCAGTCTGCCCGCGGACGATCGCGAGCTCATGCCGCCAAGCGGGGCCTTTTTGCTCGCCTGGGTGGACGGAGAGCCGGTCGCGTGCGGCGCGATCAAGCTGACCTCGAGCAGCGTCGGGTCGCTCAAGCGGATGTGGGTGGCCGGCTCAGTGCGAGGGCTGGGGGTCGGGCGGCGCATGCTCGAAGCGCTGGAAGGCGAGGCGCGGCGTCTGGGAGTGACGACGCTCCGGCTCGAGACCAATCGCACGCTGGACGAGGCCATCCGCCTCTACCGAACCGCCGGCTTTCGCGAAGTGCCCGCCTTCAACGCGGATCCCTACGCCCACCACTGGTTCGAGAAGATCCTGGGGCGCTAGCCAGCGGACTCGCCGGCGCCGCGCGGCGCGTCCGGTGCGGACGCCCCGGGGCTTCCTCCGCGTCTCAGTGCGTCCTCGTAATGCCAGGTGATATTCTGCACGTCAGGGGCCGCGCGCAGGACCTCGTGAAGGGCCGGCGCCAGTGCCGGCACCACCGTGAGCGCCCCGCGCCCGCGCAGCCGGTCCAGCAGTGGAGCCCGCTCGGTGATGTGCACCAGCCACTCCGGCTCGTCCTCCGGAATCAGCCCCACGCTCAGCAGGTAGCGGCGGCCGTCGCGCGCGCCGCTGGTCTGCCAGCCCCAGTCCTCCTGCCACGGCTCCGTGAGGTCCGACCAGCCCCGCGCCCGCAGCTCGGACACCAGCCACGCGATGCAGTCCTCACCGAAGCAGCAATCGTTGATGAAGTGCGGATGCACTTCGGTCTGGTTGAAGCGCCGAGTGATGAAGGTGACATGGCTCCGCATGCGCGGTCCCCTGGATGCGAGTCAGGCGGGCGACTGACCGGCGCCCCGCCGCCATACCTTCCAGTATACCCAGCCGTTCAACCCGAGCACGGCCACGCCCAGCGCCACCTGGATGGCGCGGGTGAGCCCGGCCGGGTACAGCGCCGCGGTCACGTAGTGCTCGATGAAGCCACCCTCATACACCGGCCCGCCCGCGGCCCCGCGCCAGGCCTTCTCGAGCGGGGTGAGGGGGCAGACCAACCCGCTGAACTCGATGCCCGCGCCCCACAGCACCGCGGGCAGATGCACCCACCCGAGCCGGGGCCAGCGCAGCACCAGCAGTCCCCCGCCGATCACGAAGAGGACGAACGCTCCGTGAAGCAGGAGCAGGAGGTCCGCCAGGAAGGCATAGGGCACGGTAGACGTCAGGCTCGGCCGGATCGAGATTGAATCGCGCGACTCCACGTCCTGGACTCAGCCGAGGGAGCACCCCGGTGGACATCCTCACCGCAATTGGAAATACGTCGCTCGTTCCGCTGCGCAAGGTCGTCCCGCCCGATTGCGCGGACATCCTGGTGAAGCTCGAATGGGAGAATCCGACCGGCAGCATGAAGGACCGGATGGCGCTGGCGGTAATCTCGATGGCGGAGGCAGACGGCCGCCTGCGGCCCGGAGACACCGTGATCGAGTACACCGGCGGGAGCACGGGCGCGTCGCTGGCGTTCGTCTGCGCGGCCAAAGGGTACCGCATCCGCATCGTCAGCTCGGACGCGTTCAGCCAGGACAAGCTGCGTCAGATGGCCGCCCTGGGCGCCGACCTGACGCTGGTCGAGAGCGAAGGGGGCCGCACCACGAAGAAGCTGATCCTCGACATGATCGAAGCCGCGCGAGCCCTGAGCCGGGAGCCGCATACGTACTGGACCGACCAGCTCAACAACCAGGACAGCATCGCCGGTTACTACCCGCTGGGTGAGGAGATCTGGAGCCAGACCGCGGGAGCGGTGGATGCGTTCGTGCACAGCGTCGGCACGGCGGCGTCTTCGCGCGGCGTGGCCACGGTGCTCAAGCGTCACCGGCCGGGCGTCAGGATGATCGTGGTCGAGCCGGCCGAGTCCTCGGTATTGCTGGGAGGGCCGCCGGGACCGCACAAGATCGAGGGCATCGGGGTCGGGTATGCGCCTCCGCTCTGGGAGCCGAGCCTGGTCGACGAGATCCTGCCGATCGCGACCGACGACGCCAAGGCCATGGCCCGGCGGCTCGCGCGGGAGGAAGGCGTCTTCGCGGGGACCTCGTCGGGCGCGAACGTCCTGGCGGCGATTCAGGTGGGCCGGCGGCTGGGGCCCGGCGCCAGGGTAGTGACGTTGATGGCCGACACCGGCCTCAAGTACTTGGGCACCGACGTGTTCACCGGCGGGCGACCGTCGTAGCTCAGACTTGGACCGCGGCGACTTGACCCACGTGATAGGAGTCGTGCTGGGCCAGGAACGTGAGCATGCCGACCAGGGTGCCGCCGGCTATCGGAAAGCCATGAGGCGTGACCGTGCATCGGTCTCGCCGAGGCCCTCCAGGGAATTCAGGACCAGGTCGGTATTGAGATCGAGAATCGCGGCCAGCGGCGCCACCTGGGTTCCATTCGACACTCCTCAACTCGATTCGGTCGTGGCCTCTCCGAAGGCCCGGATCAGGCCGTTCAAGTCGCTGACCACCAGCTCACGCTGGTGGTACTCGCGGTCCGTGGGCCCCCTCGAGAGGCCGCCATTGGACCCTCAAAGTGGCGACGACGCATCCAGAACCATCGAACGGCGAGGTAGATCGCGCCCACGGCGAAGACGCCCGGCTCCAGGGCGAGGACAGCGATGATCCAGCCCGGCGCCGACGGCGTGATCCACATGAGGAGACCGATCAAGGCGGCCCACGTGGCCAGGTGGCAGGTGACGAGCATGGCCCCGAAGCGGACCTGCCGATCCCGCGGGTCCCTCAACGATTGCAGCCCACAAGCGAGCCAGGCCAGGCCGGTCGGGATCAAGGAGAGCGCCCCGAAGATGTAGATGCCGAAGGCGCCCTCGCTCTGCGGGCTCACCCACTGGCGGAAAGCGAGCAGGAAGACGTACCCGACGCTCAAGCCGCTCGCGAGCAGCACGGCGAAGATCACATCCCGGGTGCGTCGCTCCCGCGGATCCTCGACCGGCATTAGGCCTCCAAGTCCGTCCTATCGTCCCACCGACCTATCGCCCTCGTCCTCGAGTCTTCCCCTTCTCGCGCGCCTCCGCGACTCGAGCCCTGACCAGCCGCCGCACGAGGGTTGCGGGCGGGGGCTTCGTATGCGGGAACCGGATCGTCCCCTTGGAAGTCTCGTACTTCTCGAGCTCGGTGGCGTGGGCTCGCTGGATCGCCGCGGTGATGGGATACAGACTGCTGTGCCGCCTCCAGGCGGCGTACCACACCAGCGGCCGGCCCTCCAGGCGGAAGCCGGGGATCCCATAGCTGAAGCCGTCCACCGCGTCGGGCGCGGCGGAGCGGATGAGCTCGGCCAGCCGTTTCAGATGCCGGCGCGCATCGGGCGGCAATGCAGCCAGATAGGCTCGCACCTGAGCCCGGGCGCGTTTGGCGTCGGCAGCGGCGGACGATGAGGATGCCACGGCTGATCTCCCGGTGAGCCTTCCGATCAAGCGTCGAATCAAGGATTTCGAATCCACCGAGCGACGTCTAGTGGCCCGCGGCCCGCACCGCTTACTAGGTGGCGCCGAGTGCGATCACGGCCGCGCCGATACCCAGGCCCAGCGCGAGGGGCGTGTACAGCCGGGCGTCCCACCGGGCGAACGGGGTCCCGTGCACTCGGCGGAACAGTCCCACGTAGCGGCAATCGCCGATGGCCCTCTGCAGAAAGGCCGCGGCCACTGCCCACGTAACCCAGCGGACGAGCGGGCCGCCCAGGGCCAGCTCGAGAACTCCGGCGCGCACCGCGACCACGCGGCAGGCGCGGCGGTCACGCGGCCATTCGCCGAGGCCCCTGCCGGCGGGCGGCGCGGAGGCGCATCCAGAGCACCAGGCACGCCACCGCGGAGGCCACCAGGAGCCCCGCCGTCATGCCCGCCGAGATCGCGACAAAGGCAAGACCGATCATGTCACCACCGTGCTTCGCCGGCGACCACAGCATGGGACCGTACAGGATCAGGCTCGCCAGCAGCAGGAGGGCCGCGAGAACCACCGTCGTGGCCGCCGCCGCCGGGGTCCGCCAGGGCAGCCAGAGCGCGGCGCATAGGAGGAACGGCGCCAGTTGCCCCAGGTAGAGCGGCGGGTGCAGCAGGTAGCCCGCGAGATCGGGCGCGGCGTGCGCGATGTAGCCGGGCGTGCCGACCGCGAGTACGGCCCCCGCCAGGAGAAGGGCCGCCGCGACGCGCTTGGGATACACGACCCGTGACAATCTAGGACCCGCCGCCGGCATCGGCAGGCTGGGCCCCGGGTGCAGCCCTCCTGACCGGCCATTCCTCTCCGAAGCCCAGGACGTAGCCGCTGGGATCGCGGACCGCGAATTCTCTCATTCCATAGGGCTGGACTACGGGCGGGTAGACGAACGTGGCCCCGCGCTGCGTGAGCTCCTCGACCAGCGGGTCGAGGGCCTCGACCCAGCAGAAGACATCCCAAGTGCCACCCTGCTTCTCGTTCGGGCTGATGAGACCTGGGTCGGAGGCCCGCCGAAACATGACCGGGGATCCGCTCCGGCTATAGATGGCGAATTCCGGAGGCTCCCCGGCGGCATACTCGCACTTAAATCCGAGCACCTCGCGGTAGTACGTGCCCGCGGCCGCGACGTCCGGGACCAGGAAATAGGGCGCGGCGCGCAGGATCCGCGTGGGACTGGTGGATGTCATCGTCCCTCCCTCCTACGGTTTCCACGGCCGCCACCGCGGGAGCAGTCGCGGGACGTGCCGCCGGTACTCGCTGTAGTCGGCTCCGAACCGCTCGGCCAGCAGCGGCTCCTCGAGCAGCGGAATGTAGACCGCGTTGACGCCGAGAAACACGAGTGTCCAAAGCAGGTGAGGGCGCGACAGGAGCAGCGCGGCCTCCCCGAGCAGCACCATCACCAGACCCGAGATCATCGGATTGCGCACGTATCGATACGGCCCCCGCACGACGAGCCGTCGGGGCGGATCCCAGGGGGCGAGCGTGCCCCTTCCCTCGCGCACGAAGCGGCCGAGGCTGGCGACGAACAGCACCACACCGACGGCGAGGAGTCCGATCCCGAACGCCTGTACCACCATGTCGCCCCAGCTCGAGCCCAGGCCCAACCGAATCCCATCTCGGCGCGCCAGCCATATGGGGATGACGACCGCGACCGTGAAGGGCAGCACGACGATGGCGACGAGCTGGCGAAGTATCCAACTCACGGTGTCAGGCTCCTACGCCGGCGGTTTGGGGCGCCTGAGCAGGCTGATTCCCGCGATGACCAGTCCGAGCAGCAGGGCGGGATAGATGACCAGCAGGTCGACCCGGATGTTGCACTCACCGCTGCACAGCCACCGGTGCTTCATTCCCAGCTCATAGACCGAATAGAGCAGCCAGACGACGCCGACTCCAACGGCGGTGCGGTGGCGACGGGCCCGTCCGAGCGCGACCAATACGATCCCGACGATGGCCGCGAGGAAGGGATATTCGACGAGGATGGCCATGGCGCGCACGAGGCGGTGCGACCCGGCTCAGCGCCCGACCGGGCCGTCGGACGACGCGGCGCGCCGCCAGGCATAGCCGAGCCCGAGCGCGCCCGGCAGGCGCAGGAGCACGGTCACCGCGATTGCGAGCCGCGTGACGCCTCCGGCGTGAGTCGTACAGCATGCTCGAACGGACCGATGACGCACATCTCTGGCGGGATGGCTAGTGGCCGCTCGTGGCCGACCGACGCCATGTGACGACGACCGCCAACAGGACGGCGCCCAGGAGGATCACATCGGCCCGGCTGAGATGAACCCCGGCGGCGGGCCACTCGAGCCACGGCGTGCCCAGAGGCCGGAGCCCGTGACCGCTGAGATACAGATCGACCACCGCGAGCGCAATGGCGACCAGGATCGCCGTGCCCAAGCCCGCCCCGAGGCTCGCCAGGACCCGGATCCACCACGGGCGGTGTGGGGGTGAGGGCATCTCTCACACCTCAGCCGCCGCCGCGCCGTGAGCCCTGTCGCTTGGCGCGCCGGGCCACATCGACCGCCTTCTCGGCCCACCGCCGGAGCTCCTCCGGATCCTCCAGCAGGTCGTCCGGCACGCGGAAGTAGTGCATCCCCTCGCTTCCCTCTCCATACGGGCGGAAGGGGTCCAGGCCGCGGGTCTCGAAGTCCGGCCGAGTGGAGTCGTCCACCTTGAAGTAGAGCGTGTCATCGGCGAGCAGCGCGAAGAACAGCTCGCCGGCATAGATCCCGACGCCGCCGAACATGCTCTGGCCGCGGACCTGCAAGCCGCTCCGGCCGAGCTGCTCGAGCACGAAGGTCCGGAAGCTCGGGCTCACGCTCATCGGGCGGAGTGCGCCGAATGCTCATCGATGCCTGCCACCGCTACCTCGAGCATCACATCCTCCCGGATCCGGAGCGGGAGCATCAGCGGAGAGAGGGCGCCTCGTTCGCCGCGATCCGTCCGATCTCCTCCTCCGTGAGCGGAAGCCGTCGGAACGCCGCCCAGCTCTCGCGTGGCCGGAGATTGTCGCCGACGGCCGCGTCCGAGCCATACAGTATCCGCTCGACCCCGACCTGGCGAATCCGTCGCACGATCAGCGCGGCGTTCGCGGGCGGGATGTCGCGGTCGGCGACCGACGCGACGTCGAACCAGAGTCTGCGAGTTCGCGGGTCACCCTGCTGGACCGCCGCCGACAGGACGGCCGCCAGGAGCCCGAGAAAAATCGGCCGGCAGTTCATGTCGCGACGCCGGCCCGACGGTAGGCCTGCTCGACGTCGGGGCTGAAACAAGCGAAGATCACCCGCTCGACGCTCGAGCCCGCCGTGGCGCCGGCTCGCACGGCGTTCACCGCGATCGGCGTAGCCAGCTCCAGGGGGTAGCCGTAGATGCCGGTGCTGATGGCCGGAAAGGCGATGCTCCGGAGCCCATGGTCGGCCGCCAGCTGCATGGCGGAGCCGTAGGCCGACGCCAGGAGCTTCGCCTCGCCTGCCCCGCCTCCCCGCCAGACGGGACCGACGGCATGAATGACGAAGCGGGCCGCAAGCCCGAACCCGGGCGTGAGGCGCGCCTCGCCAGTAGGACATCGGCCGATGGCGGCGCACGCGCGGGCGAGCTCGGGGCCGGCCGTCCGGTGAATCGCGCCGCATACGCCTCCGCCGGGCGCCAACGACTCGTTCGCCGCGTTCACGATGGCGTCGGTCTCGAGGGTCGTGATGTCGACCTCCCGCGCGGTCAGCTGCATGGGGCTACCGCAACTGCCTCAGCGCGCAGGCCGCACCGACGCACAGCAAGGCGACGCCCGATGGAAGTCGCGTTCCTGCCGCGTAGCTTTAGGGAGAAAATGGTCCGCCGGCTCATTGCGCGCCACCTCCGGAGGTGCTCTGCCCACCGCGACGCTCGGATGGAGTAGACTCAGACTCCTCAAACCCTGGCTGATCGCCCTGGCGCTGGCCGGGTGCGGTCCGTCCGCCGTGAAGCGAGCGCTGCCCGACACGGCGGCACTCACCCGCGACATCCCCCGGCTTCTCCGGGTCAGCGAGGTACCCGGCCTGGCCATCGCCGTCGTGGAGAACGGCCGGGTCACCTGGACCCGCGGGTTCGGGACCTTGAACGACGGGGCCCGCACACCGGTCGACACCGGCACCATCTTCGAAGCGGCCTCCCTCAGCAAGCCGGTGTTCGCCTACATCGTCCTCCGCCTGGCCGACCGCGGGGAGCTCGATCTCGACCGGCCTCTGTTCCAGACGCTCGAGTATCCCCGCCTCGCGCGCGACAAGCGCTACAAGCGGATCACCGCCCGCATGGTCCTCTCGCATGGCACCGGACTGCCGAACTGGGGTGGCGAGACGCTCACGCTCCAGTTCGACCCCGGGACCGCGTACGGATACTCCGGCGAGGGCTTCGTCTTCCTTCAGAAGGTGGTGGAGCACGCCACGGGCCGCTCGCTCGACGAGCTGGCCCGGCGCGAGGTGTTCCAGCCGCTCGGCATGACCCGCTCGAGCTTCGTGTGGCAGGGCCGGTTCGTCGGCGACGCGGCGTATGCCAAGGACTGGCTCTGGAAGGTGGCGCCAGCCCATCGCTACACCGAGGGCGAGGCCAACGCCGCGGCCTCGCTCCTCACGACGGCGCCCGACTACGCGCGGTTCGTGGCTGCGGTGCTGACCGGGCGCGGGTTGTCGCCCGGCATGTGGCAGGCGTTTCTGACCCCGGTGCGGGAGACCGGTCCGGGCATCTCCATGGCGCTCGGGGTCAGGGTCGAGAACGGGCCGAACGGACCCATCTTCTATCACAGCGGCAACAACGGCCGCCGGTTCACCTGCTACATGACCGGTGACGTCGCCACGGGAGTCGGCCTGGTCTATTTTACCAACGCGTCCAACGGCACGTCGCTGGTCGAGGCCCTGGCCTCATCCGTCTTCGGACGCGAGCATCCCGCGCGTCACCACGCGGATTACGACCGATACGACGATCCGCGCCTGGTGGCCTCGAGGTCGGTGAAGCGCGCGGCGGTGGAACGCGGGGCGGATGCGGCGCGTGAGCGGCTCCGAGCCATCCGGGCGAGCCCCGCCACACGCCCGTCCTTCGAGGGCACCCTGGAACTCGGCGCCTTCTTTGGCGGTCGAGGCCTCGCCCAGCTCGCGATCGAAGTGCTGGAGCGGGCCGCCGCCGATGCGCCCGACTCCGCCGGCGCCCATCTCGCGCTCGGCCGGGCGTACGAGTCGGCCGGCGACCTCCGGTCGGCGATGGCGTCGTACCGGCGCGCCCAGCGGCTGGAGGGCGATGCCGGCGAGGCGCGGCAGCAGATCCAGTGGACCGAGGCCCGCCTGGCGGCCCGCGCTCAGCGCGTGGCGGTGGCACACGCCACCCTGGCGCGCTACGCCGGCCAGTACCAGGAGCAGGCCGTCACGCTGCGCGAGGGTCGCCTGTACTACGCGGGCGCTGCCAGCCCCGAGTCCCCACTCAGCCCGATGACCGAGAATCTCTTCGAGGTCGAGGCGGACCCCACGGTCCGCCTCCGGTTCGTCGGGGGCACTCGGACCGGGGCGAGGCTGATCGGGATCTACAGCGACGGGACCATCGACGAGTGGGCGCGGTCGGATTGACCGGGTCGCCGACCGTCCCTGAATCGCGGCAGGCGGGCTACCGCGATAGCCGTGTGGAATCCACCTCACTGGCCAGGACCATGGCCGGCGGATTCAGGATCTTGCCGCGGGCCGTGTCGGCCGGTTCGGCAGGCCGCGACGGAAACCGGGCCGTCGGCGTCCAGCACGAGGTGGCGGCGCGGAACGAGCAGTCCGGGCTTGCCGTCGGCGGCGGGGACGGAGGTCGGGCGACGGAGGCGCATGCACCGAGAGGTCCCGGCACAAGAGCGATCGCCAGGGTCAGCGTCAGTCGCATAGCTACCTCCCTATCTCACCAAGTGGAGGATATCCACCCCCGCGGTTGGGCCGGCGCTAGCGATCGGGGGTGCCGCGTTCGGAGGTATCCTCGTCCGTGACCACATACGGATCACGGCCGGTACGACCCGCCGAGAAGACGATCCAACCGATTGCCAGATTCCCGATCCCCAGCCACAGGCCGGTATGAAGTTGACGCGACCAGGCCGGCCAGCCGCTGGCGGTCACCCCCCGGAGGTCGAGGATCGCCATCAGCACGCCGGAGCCCATGAGCAGCGGCCCCAGTACCCAGGCAAGCGCGCGGAACAGGGGGCGTACGGGACCGGGACGAAGCGACGGCATGATGGGTCTCCCTAGCCGTCCGAGCCCAGCTGGCGCGACTGCGGCAGCTGCGCCAGCAGCCGTTCCGCGAAGTCCAGGCGCTCCTGCGCTTCGCTCAGCTCCCGCCGCATGTGCATCACGTCGACCTCGAGGGCCTCGATTCGTGCCTCCGTGTCGCTCCCGACCGGGGCCGCCCGCAGGCGCTGCGCCCAGAGCGCGAACGCCACGCCGAGTGCGACGTGAACCGTCGCGTGCACGGGCTCGCCCTGTCCCATCGCGAGGCCGGCGCCGACCCAGTTCAGCACGCTCAACACGAGGGCGATCGGCCGCCAGGTCGCGGGCTTGAAGGTCATAAAGAGTCCTCGGCTCGCTGGTGTCCATGCTCAGACGGCGGCGGCCCCGGAGTTGTTTCCGTGAGCGGCGACGTCACCGGCCTACCCGCAGAAGACTCGCCGCGGTCGCCACACCGCGCGAAAGCCGCCGCTGATCACCTCGGTCGGGCCGAATCGCAGCGTGATCGTGCCTTGGAGCGCGCTGTCGGGGCGCGCGGAGCCCAGGCGAATCTCTCCCGCCGAGGCGGTCTGGCACGCGTCGCCGGTGCAGCGCGAGCCGGTGGCCATCTCGGGTTCCGCCGGCCAGCGATACGTTTGGCCGGCTATCCGCAGCTCCCGCGGGTAGATCGCCAATCGGAGCTGGGGCCGCTCGTCCTCGGGCGTGTCCGACGGGGCCGTGGTCAGCAGAATCTGCACCGCCCGGCCATCCCAGGGCGCGCAATCCGGGGAGGCATACGCATAGCCGAAGTTGGCCGGCGGACGCGAGACCGGCGCCGGGTCGGAGCTTGGCCCACAACCGGCAAGGTCGCCGGCAATCGCGAGCGCCACGCCGGCCAGTAGCCGCCGCGCCGCCAGGGGATCTCCGGCCCTCACCCTACCGTCGTATCTCATGTCCCGCCCGCTCGAGCGCCTTGAGCGCCACATCGAGATCGCGCTCCTTGATCAGGACATAGTCCGTGTCGTAGGTGGAGATCGCGAAGATGCCGAGACCGGCGTCCGCCAGAGGGTCGGCGATCGCGGCCAGGATCCCGATCAGGTTGAGCGGGAGCGGGCCGCGCACGCGGACCGCGCGATAGTCGCCTTCGCACCGCACGCCGGCCGGCACGACACGCTGGAGCGCCGTGATCGACAACTCCTCCGCCGTTCGGCTGATCGTGAGGAACTCGCTCGACCGTTCTGCCCATTCCGGCACGGACGCCCCGGCATCGAGGCGGCAGATGGCGAGGGTGCCGGCCAGGAGCTCCAGTGGCAACTGAGGACGCGGGTGAGCCATTGAGTCGCCAGGCGGCGGTCGCCTTCCACCGCCCTGCTAGGGGTTGATGCATCGGGATCGCGCCGCCGGCTGGGCACCAGACGGCTCGCCGATTCCCAAAAACGTCGACGACCGGCACCCGGACTGTGCCACCGACGCGGTGTGCCGGTGAGGCGACTCTAGCCTATCCGGCCGGGGCTGGCTCCGCCAGTGCAACGCATTCCCGGGTCGCAGGCCGAGCCACCCTGACACCTTCGCGAGCGATGGTTCGTCCGGTTACCGATCCCCGCACCGAACGACGTCGGTACGCGCCCCCGAGCGAAGGACGACGATGACCCCCAGAGCCGCAGCGATTCTCCTCGCCTGCCTCGCACCGGCCGCAGCCGCCGGCCAGGCCGCGAGCGTCCCGCTCTCGCCCGACGCCTGGGTCGCGACCGACAGTATCCGGTCCGTGTCCTACCTGGGCCGCCCCGCTCTCTACATCAACCGCGGGGTCGCCCTGGTGCGCGGCGCCTCGATGGACAACGGCACGCTCGACCTCGATGTGGCCGCGAGCGACACCACGAACTTCCTGGGAGTGGCGTTCCGGGCGGCCGCGCCAAAGTTCTCCAACGTGCTGTTCCTCCGGCCGGGTGCCAGCGGCACCGAAGAGGCGGTCCAGTACGGGCCGGCGTTCAACAGCCTCGGGGTCGCCTGGCAGGTGTACCACGGCGATGGCGCCAACGCGGTCGCGGATATTGCGCGCAACCGCTGGCTCCACGTCCGGGTCGAGCTGGACGGCCCGGTGGCTCGCGTGTTCGTGGATACGGCGACGGTGCCGACGCTGCTCGTGCCCCGGGTGGTGGCGTCGGGGGGCTCGGGGCTGGGCGTCTGGACCGGCGCCTTTGGACGGGGCGCGTACTTCTCCAACATCCGGTACACCGCCGGGCCCGGCAGGTCGGTCGGAACGCCGGCGCCGGTCCCGGCATCACTGCCGGGGACGATGCTCGGCTGGGAGATCTCCAACGCGATCGAAGCCCCCGACTTCACGCCGGCAACCCTGCCGGACCTCGGCCGACTCACCTGGCAGCGCGTCGAGACGGAGCCCGAGGGCTTCGTGCTGATCAACCGCTACCGGGAAGCGCCGGTGGGTGGCGTGCCGAGGGACAGCACGGGCGCGGTACTGGCCGATAGCGTGATGACGGGCAGGATCGAGGGCTCGCGAATCGTGTACGCGCGGACCACCATCACGGCGGCGCACGATGAGATTCACCGGCTGCAGTATGCCTACAGCAACGGGGTCGTCGTGTACCTGAACGGCCGGCCGCTTGCGTTCGCCATGAATCCAGGGGGTCTACGAGGCATCGGCGTGATGGCCAGGGTCGGCGACGCCGTGTACCTGCCGCTCAGGCGGGGTCGGAATCAGCTGGTCTTCGCCGTCATCCAGTGTACTGGCGGATGGGCCTTCTCGGCGAGGCTCGATCCACCGGACGCGCCGGCGGTGCCGCTCCAGGCCCGACGGGGATCGCACTGATGGACGGTCCGCGCATCGCCGCCACGGCCGCGCTCATCCTGGCGGCCGGCTTCGTCTCCGAGGCAGCCAGCCAAACGGCGGGCCACGGCACGTCGAGCGACGGCGCCGCGTTGCCCACCATCTCCGAAGTCCTGAACGGGCGCGCGGAGCCGGTCACCTATCGCGGCGTCCGGGCCGTCAAGCTCATCCCGTCGCCGGAGGCCGAGGGCAAGGACGAAGACATGATGGCCATCCTGGACGGCCCCGAGTTCGAGAACGGCACCATCCTGATCGACGTCGCGGGCGCGCCGCGACCCGGGACGCCGCCGGACTCACGCGGGTTCGTCGGGGTGAGCTTCCGCACCGGGGAGCATGGCGCGTGGTCCGACGTGTTCTACCTGCGGCCCAGCAACGGACGCGCCGACGATCAGCTGCGGCGCAATCATGCGGTGCAGTACGCCTCCGATCCGGAGTTTCCCTGGTACCGCCTTCGGGAACAGGCTCCCGGCGTGTACGAGTCCTACGCCGACATGGAGGCCGGCGCGTGGACGGCGATGCGGATCGAGGTGGCAGGGAGATCCGCCCGCCTCTACGTCAACGGCGCCCGGCAACCGTGCCTGGTCGTCAATGACCTCAAGCACGGTGACCGGCCCGGACGCATCGCGCTGTGGGCGCACGTGGAGACCGACGCCTACTTCGGTCCCATCGCCGTTACGGCTCGATGACCGACGAATCCTCGCGGTGGCCTCACGGACTGTGGGTCCGCACGGCATCGGTTCCTGCCTCGGCTGTCACCGCCGGTTGGTCTTCCACAAGATCCAGCGCCATAGGGCGATGGCGACCAGCAGAAGGAGGAGATTCAAGCCCAGCATGGACAGCGTCAGGCGTGGCGCCCTCTCCCCTCGGCGCCGCGCCCGCCACAGGTCGACCGACGCCGCCCCCACCCCGATCGGTGCAATGAAGAACGAGGCGAGCACGACGCCCTCCCCGAAGACGAAGGCGGCCGGCGGGTGCCCGTTGGGAAGCACGAGCGACGAGGCCGCGGTGGCGAGCCATCCGAGTGCCAGCGCCGCTGCCGTCCAGGTTGCCACCTTCATGGGCGCGGGCTCCGTGAATGTCGCCTCAACGAGCCGTCGAGTCCGACTGCATGATACCGCAGATATTGCCATCCGGATCCTTCACGTACGCGAGCCAGCCGACCCCGGGCACCGCCATCTTGGGCAGGGCCAGCGTCCCGCCGGCCGCGGGCACGGACGCGAGGGTGGCATCCACGTCGGGCACGTCCACCGTGCAGACGAACGCGTTCACCGCCTGACCGTCGGTGGGCGGGGACCCGCGCCTCCTCACCAGACCCCCGTTGATCCCTGGCTCCGTGGCCGGACCAGTCGTGATCACCCAGTACTCCACCGGCCCGCCCCAGCTCTGGAATTGCCAGTCGAAGAGCCTGCGATAGAACGCCTGGACCCGCTCGGGATCGGCGGCGTGAATCTCGAAGTGCATTGGGCGCGGCACGACACCTCCCTGAAGGCCATGATGGACGAATAGGCACCAGCCGCGGCTTTCAATCCGATCGCGGCCGCGCGGTCCTGAGATGTTGGATCAGGGCCATGAGGCTGACCCCGAAGATGACACCGCTCGCGAACAACAGCAGGAAGTCGACCGCGCGAACGTGAGGCGCCGCCTGCCGGGCCGTCACCAGGCCGACGATCATCGGCACCACGAAAACCGCTGCCCGACGGCGAGCTGCAGGATCCACCGGCGCCTCCTTACGGCGTGACGTCACCGCGACCGCGATCGCTCTGCACCAAGTGCTTGTTATACGATTGTCATCTCGGCGCCGCCAGCCTGTCACCCGGTGGCTCACCTCGGCGCAACCTGGACTTCGTAGGGTGGATGCGACCGTTCCTCGGAGCCCACCCCATGTTCCAGGTTCTCATCGCGTCCGGCCCTCAGGGCAGGCCGGGTCTCCAGCGACTCGTGCTGTCCATCAGCGTTCACGTCGCGCTGATCGGTACTGCCGCCGGCCTGGCGCGACACCCATTGGGGACCACCCCATTGCGTCCGTCCGAGCCGGAGCTCGTGTACGTTGCGCCTCCACCGGTTCCCCCATCGGTCCCGTTGGCGAGCCAGGGGCCACCCCGTCCAAGCGGGCCTTTGGCTCCACTATGGCAGCCGATGGTTGGGGTGCCCGAACCGGATCCTGTCGTGCTTCCGGCCACGGTGCCGGTCGTCGCCGACCTGCTCCACGGCGCCAGCCTCACCACCGGACCCCGGCCCGGACCAGGTGCCGGCTATGCCACCGCGGTGACGCCTGAGCTGCGCTCCGCCGACGCGGTCGATGACCCGGTGGAGACCATCGAGCAGCCGGATCCGCGATATCCCGCCGCTCTGGCTCAGGCACGGGTCACCGGACGCGTCGAGCTCTCCTACGTTGTCGATACCCTGGGTGTTGCAGAGCCTGGCTCGCTCCGAACCCTGATGAGTACTCACCGGGCCTTTGAAGCGGCCGCACGGGCCTCCGTCCTGGCGAGCCGGTACCGTCCGGCGCGCCTGCATGGCAACCTGGTGCGCCAGCTCGTTCGCCAGACGTTCACCTTCCGCATCAGGGATTAGCGGGCGCACTTCACTCCGCGGCTGCATTCGCCGGCAGCCGGCGGCGAGACTCACGTGGGCCGGCGGGAGACCGCCAGCAGATGGGCGCTGGTTCCCACGACGGACGTTTCCGTCTCCAGAATCCCGGCCACGCGCAACAGGGCCGCCCGTCGGTCGGGATTCGCCATTCGCTCCGACACATCCGGTAGGATCCATGCCGGACCCTCTAGCCCGTACACTGCCTGCAGGATCAGTCCCGCACCCAGGACCTCGCGGGCCAGCTCCTCGGGGCGATGGAAGTAGGCGGTCGTGAAGTAGTCCAGCCGGTCGGTCGGATTCCGATGCTGCCCATCGCGGAGGTCCCGCTCCACGATCTGCGCGAACCGAGAATCCTGGAAGAGATCGCGGGCGAGCCCGTCGAGCGCGGAAGCCCACCGGGAGATGGCGGCGGCGAAGAGCCAGCCGCCCGGCTTGAGCACGCGGGCCGCCTCGCGCAGCGCCAGGGCCCGATCCCCGGGATCGGTCAGGTGATACAGCGGGCCGAGCAGGAGGACGATGTCGGCGGTGCCCCCGGCCACCTCGAAGCGGCGCGCATCGCCGACCTGGCAGGAGGCCAGCGCCCGCTCGGCCGCGGCGCTCCGCAGCTGTGCTTCCGCCACGAGCCGCGGCACCGGATCGCGCAAGTGCACCGAGTAGCCGAGGCCCGCCAGCCACAGGGCATACGCTCCGGCCGCACCCCCGACATCGAGGACGACCCCGGGCGGTGGCGGGGCGAACCGCTCGATCAGCTCTCGAGTGCGCGCCTCCTCGAGCTGAAACGCCCCTTGCTCGAGTCGAGCCTCCTCGGGTGCCTGATCGTAGTAGGCGGCAACGGCTGGATCCAAGCCCCTGGGAGCAACCTCCTCCATCCTTGACACTCCGCGCGGCAGGGACAAGACCTGCGGGAACAGCCCCTCAGACGCCGCGGCGCCCCGACAGTTGCTCCTGCTGTGCCCGGGTGAACGCCTTCGACTGCCCACGAGGAATGGTCAGCGTCTGCCAGGACGGCCCGACCCAGTGCTTCGCCAGCAGCACGATCTGCCCGGCATGGTAGGCCAGGTGGCCGAGGTGCCGCTGGAGCGCCTGCCCCACCGTGTGCGGCTCGGCGCGAATGTAGACGGTCCGCTGCAGGTCGTCGGGCGTCAACGACGCGACCGTGGCGTCGAGCAGATCCCACGCCCCGGTCCACTCATTCAGCAGGTGGGCCCGCGTATCGTGCGGGTGCAGCACGAACTCGCCGTCGCGGTCCCGGTCGGGCTTCTCGCCATCTGAGGTGAGAAAGTCGGTGCATCGAGACCGCAGGTTACCGCTGATGTGCTTCACGATGATTGCGATGCTGTTGTTCTCGGCGTCGGCCAATCTCGCGAAGTCGGCATCGCCGACCTGCGCCATCGCCCGCTCCGCGGTCCCGCGAAGCTTGGCGAACTGGGTCCGCATGTCGACGAGATACTCGTGGCGAAACTCGGACATTGGGTTCACAGTCCCTTCGGCGTAGTCTCAGCCGGTGCGGTGCTGTTCCACAGGTCGCGGGCGAAGAGGTCCATTCCGGCCCGGAGGGCGGCGTGGCTCGAGGCTTCGACGCCTTGCCGGCCGGAACAGGCAGCCGCGGCGACGATGAGTGGAAGATACGCGGGGCGGAGGACTCGAGGCATCGAAGGCTCCTTCACCCGGCCACGGGCAGCCCCACCCGGAACTCGGTGTGCCCGGGCTCGGACTCCACGTCGATCGACCCGTCGTTCCGGTCCAGCAGTCGCCGGACGATATCGAGGCCGAGCCCGGTGCCCATGCCCACGGGCTTGGTGGTGAAGAACGGATCGAAGATCCGGCTCTTCACGTCGGGCGGGATCCCCGGACCGTCGTCGGTCACCCGGATGACGACCAGCGGCCCGGCCGCGCGCGCCGTCACCGTTACCCGACCGCCATCGCTCACGGCGTCGAGGGCGTTGTCGACCAGGTTCGCCCACACCTGGTTCAGCTCGCCGCCGAACCCGCGCACGCGCGGCAGATCGGCCGGCACGTCCACCGTCAGCGAGGCCGACTTGCCGCGCGCCTTGGCCGCCATCACGGCCAGCGTGTCGGTGAGCCCCCGCGCGACGTCCACGGGCTCGGGCGACGCGGCGCGATCCATATAGGTGAACCCCTTCACGGCGCCGACCAGCTCGTGCACCCGGGATGCCGCCCGCTCGATGTCGCGCGCCAGTCCCCGGACGGTGCACCCCGCGGCCACCCAGCGGAGCGACGCGCGCAGCTGGTCGCCGGTGATCGCCGCCGCGAGCTCGTCGAGCAGGGCGAGCGTGACGTCGGTCTCGGCGAGCGGTGCGGCGAGCGAGTCATCGGCATCGTGATCCCCGAGCCAGTCGGCCAGCGCCTCCTCCCGGTCCGCGCGCTCGAGCGGCGACAGGACACTCGAGGGTGGGGCCGCGCCGCAGACCGCGCGCACCCGTTCGACCATGGCGAGCGCGTGGGCATCGAGGTCCGCCGCACCGAACGCGCGTGCCGCCGCGTCGGACTCGGCCAGGGCCTCCGACACGAGCTGCGCGCTCCGGGCGGCGGCGGAGGCCGGGTTGTTCAGCTCGTGCGCCAGCCCCGCCGCCAGCTTGCCGAGCGAGGCCATCTTCTCCACCTGTAGGTCGCTCACCTTGAACGCCCGGGCCCGATCCACCATCACGTGGACCAGCTCCGCCGTCACCTGGGGGCACTCGATCGGCAGCGCGGGCAGGTGCTCGCGGGGCACGCGCAGCAGCTCGGCCGACTCCTGGATGACGGAGTTCCCCGGGGCGACCATGAGCCGTGAGTACGGCAGCAGTCCGGTCGCGTCGCCGTCGCGCCAGTCCATGACCTTGCGCACGGTGCCGCCCTGATCCATGAAATGCGACACATGGCCCGTGATGACGATGTACAGCGCCTCCACCGGCTCGCCCTTGCGCGCGATCAGGGAGCCGGGCTCGTAGCGCTCGAACGTCCCGTGCGAGACCAGCCACTCCAGCTCCGCGCGCGGCACGTTCCCGAGCAGCCGGTGCGACCCGAGGCGCGCGAGCAGGTCCGCCTCGTCTCCCGCCTGCAGGTCCGCCGGCCGGGGGTCCGTCATCGCCTCACACCGTGTGCAGGTACTGGTGGACCATGCTCACCGTCGCCGAGCCCTCACCGACGGCGGCCGCGACCCGCTTGCCCGAGCCGTGGCGCGCGTCGCCGGCACAGCAGATGCCCGGCACGTTGGTCTCGAACAGGTAAGGATCGCGCGCGGCCGTCCAGCCTGCCGGGCGATGTCCGTCGGTGATCGCATCGTGCCCGGTGAGCACGAACCCCTGCGCGTCGCGCAGCACGAGGTCCCGGCACAGCGCGGTGCGCGGCGCGGTCCCGATGAAGATGAACATCGCGGCCACCGGCAGGTCCCGGCGTTCCCCGCTCACCCCGTCGGCCACCGTCACGGCCTCGAGCCGCCCGTCGCCGCGCGCGGCGACCACGCGGGCGTTCACCAGGACTTCCACGTTGGGCGCCTCGCGAATCCGGTCCACGAGGTAGCTGGACATGCCGGCCGACAGGTCGGGGCCGCGCACCAGGATCGTGACCTTGCGGGCGTAGCGCGAGAAGAACATGGCGCCTTGCCCCGCCGAGTTCGCGCCGCCAACCACGACCACGTCCTTGCCGCGGTAGGTCGCGGCTTCGCTCAGCGCCGCGCCGTAGTACACGCCCGCGCCCAGCAGCGGCTCGATGCCGTCGACCTCGAGCCGTCGGACCTCCATCCCCGGCGCGATCAGGAGCGCGTACCCGGTCAGCTCCGATCCGTCGGACAGGAACACCTTGCGGTAGGGGTCCTCGCGCCGGATCTCGACCGCCTCCTGGGCCGCGAGGATCTCCGCGCCGAAGCGCCTGGCCTGGGTGGCGGCCCGCCGCGCGAGGTCGGCGCCGGTGACGCCGCCGGGGAACCCGAGATAGTTCTCGATGTTCGAGCTGGTCCCGGCCTGGCCGCCCGGGGCGGTCCGCTCGACGAGGATCGTGCGCAGCCCCTCCGACGCGCCGTAGAGGGCGCCCGCCAGACCCGCCGGGCCTCCGCCGACGACGATCAGATCGTAGAACGGCTTCTGCGCCCGGGTCTGCAGCCCGACCTTGTCGGCCAGCTCGCGGGTGCTCGGCTGCACCAGGGTGGTCCCATCGGGGAAGAACACCATCGGGAGGCGCGCCAGGCCGCCGTTCGCGCCCGAGAGGAGCTCGCGCACGGTCGCATCGTCCTCCATGTCGAGCCACTGGTACGGCACCTGATTCGACGCGAGAAAATCCTTCACCGCGAAGCTCGCCGGCGAGAGCGCCGTGCCCGCCACGCGGATGCCGTCGAACACCGGCCGGGCGCGGGCGAACCAGTCCGAGAGGAGGTCCTCGAGCACCGGATAGAGCCGGACCGTCGGCGGCTCCCACGGCTTGAGCAGGTAGTGATCGAGGCCCACCTGGTTGATGGCGGCGATGGCGGTCTCGGTGTCGGCGTACGCGGTGAGCAGCACGCGCCGCGCCTCAGGGTAGACCTTGATCGCCTCGATCAGGAACTGGGTGCCCGACATGTGCGGCATGCGCTCGTCCACCAGGAAGAGCGCGACCTGAGCGCCGCGCTGCAGGAGCTGGCGGACGGTCTCGAGGGCCTGGGCGCCGGACGACGCCTTGACCACCCGGTAGTCGGCGCGGAAATGGTGCCGGAGGTCGCGCTCGATGGCGTTCAGGACTTCGGGGTCGTCATCGACGGTCAGGAGGACGGGCTTGTTCATGCGGTCGAGAGCCCGGTCTCGGTCGGATTCTGCGTGCCGACCCTGCGAGCCAGCGGGGCCAGGACCGCGGCCGTCACGACGAGGCCGGTGAGCGCGCGGCCCAGAAGGCGGGACTCGGGTGAACGGGGCACACCCTCCATAGACTGATCCTCCAGACTCCACGGACGCAGCCGTCGCAGCGTAGCCTACTGGTCGTGTACAAAGAAGGTAATGATCATCGAAGCGATCATCGTTGCCGCCAGGAACCCTAGGACACCAAACACCCCAGCCCCAATCCCCCTCAGCCAGCCCGCTCCCAGTCCTCGGGCGACACCGACGGCCGCCCCACACAACATCGCGAGCAGGAACAGGGTCCACGCGATCCAGTGGGGCAGCGCCAGCGGGTAGAAGGTATATGGAACGGTCAGGTCCATCCGAACTCAGGCCTCATTGGAGCAGGGGCATGGAGGCTGATTCGGCACCCCCGAGCCGCCACCCCGAGATCCGCGTCGAGGCGGAGTGTGTCCGGCGGTGGCTGCTCCAGACCAAACTCGACGATGCCGCCGGGAAGGTCCTGCTTGGAGCCGCCTGGCGGTGTCACCAGAAGGCGAACAGCAGCCGGTCCGGGAATGGCAAAAGCCGGAGCGATCTCGACGAGGTACCCGCCTCCACGATCGGTCATGACCGCTCGAGTTCGGGTGTCGACCGGGCGGGCCTGCCCCGACTCGTCCTGCTGGACCAGCAGCACCACCGCCGCACCGGCGACCGGCGTTCCGCAATCCGTAATCCTTCCCGTGACCGCCGCCGTCGCGGGTGCTCCGGCCGAAAGCGCCAGGTCGCCGGCCTCGCCACACCCGAGGCACGCGAGGCCCAGCGGGCCGAGGATGGATAGCGTCGTCCACTTCATCGCGACTCACTCCCCTCCGAGCCGTCGTGTCAGGGCGATGAATCGAGGGTCGTCCCGAAGCGACGCGAGCCGCGGGTCGATCGGCAGGTAGGCCAGCACCGTCGAGCGCTCTTCGTAGGCGCGCTCGAGGTAGCGGAGCGCCTGGTCACGCTCCCCGAGCCCGGCGTGCACCAGCGCGAACCAGTAGGCCGGGACGTATTTCCCGGCCGTCGCCGCCCGAAGCTCCGCGAGGACGCTCCGCGCCCGCGCACTTTTCCCAGCCACCGCGTAGATGTGGGCGAGCGACGACTTGCGGTTGAAGCTGCTGCCGGTGACCGGCTCCAGGATCGCGATCGCGTCGCTGAGTCGCCCCTGTTGCTCCTCCACCAGCGCCAGACCCCACTTGGCCAGCACATCGCTGGAATCGCTCTTGAGGACCTCCCGCAGCCGGCTGTCCGCCGGGTCGTACCGTCCCGCGAAGTAGTCGAGCAGGGCGCGGTTCGTCTGCAGCGGCAGCGAGAGCGGGTCCAGCTCGACGGCCCGCTCGACCTGCGCGATGGCCTCGTCGAGGCGCCGACGCGACGCCAGAAAGCGGCCATAGGAGAAGTACGCGTCGGCGTAGTTGGGCTGCAGCTCCAGGGCGCGCCTGAACTCCTGCTCGGCGGCGCGCCAGTCCCACTCGTAGTAGGCCCGGATGTAGGCGTTGGCCGCGTGCGCCTCCGCCAGCGTCTCGTCCAGCTCGAGGGCGTGGGCCAGGGCCGCCCGGGCCTTGGGCAGCACCTCCGCCGGCGCAACGTCGGCATAGAAAGGAAGCGCCGAATAGTAGTTGGCCAGGCCGACGTAGGGCGGCGCCCAATCGGGGGCGATCCGGCTGGCATGCTCGAACAGTGTCCGCGCCTGATCCAGCTCCTCGCGCTCCAGGTGAAACCGGCCGCGAAGATAGGCGTCGTACGCCCGCTGATCCACCTCGCGGCGCGCATCGAGCCGGCTTCGCTCGGTACCCTTGAGCTTGGCGCTGATCGAGCCGGTGACGGCCATGGTGATCTCTCGCTGCAGGTCCGGCAGCTCGCCGAGACGGCGCCGATAGTCCTTCGCGAGGAGGAGGGTGCTGTCCGGAGCGTGGATCAATCGCACGCTGACCCATACGGTATCGCCGGCCCTCCGAATCGAGCCGTTCACGACCGCCTCGACTCCCAGCTTGCCGGCGAGCTCGGCCAGCGACCGCGCCGTCCCCTGGGCCACCGCACCCGAGGAGCGCGAGATGACCTTGAGCGAGCCGATCTGGGCCAGATCGGCGATGAGCCCATCGGTCATTCCGCCGCCGAGGTACGAGCTGTCCGGGCCGCTCGCGAGCTCCTGGAAGGGCAGCACGGCGACGGCGGTGGCCATGCCCGAGGCGGGATGGATCCGGCCGGTCGGACCCCATGCCCCGAACCACCAGGCGGCCAGGGCCGCGATCATGCCGGCGCCGAGCGCGCCCATGACTGGCCTGCCAACTCGCCACCCCGACTGGCGCGGGGACGAGGCAGGCAAGCTCGGCGCGGTCGTCGCCATGCCCGGCGATTCGAGCGCGTCGAGAAACCGCTGCATCGAGGCGAAGCGGTCGGCGGGCAGCTTCGCCAGGGCCTGCATGATCGCCCCCTCCACCGCCCGGGGCACGGTCTGGCGAACCACCCGCAGGCTGGGCACCGGCTCGAGCGAGTGCCGCGCCATGACGGCGTGAGGCGACGGCCCGGTGAAGGGCGGCTGGCCGATCAGCATCTCATACAGGGTGCACGCCAGGCTGTACTGGTCGCTTCGGCCGTCCACCACCGCGCCGGCCGCCTGCTCCGGGCTCATGTACTGCGGGGTGCCGACCACCATTCCGCTCAGCGTGAGCTGATCGGCGTTCACGGCGTGCAGGGCCCGCGCGATGCCGAAGTCGGCGACGACGGCCTGGCCGCCGGACAGCATGATGTTCTCGGGCTTGATGTCCCGGTGTACCACCCCATGCTCGTGGGCGTACTGCAGGGCGCTGCCGACCTCGCGGGCGATCCGCAGCGCGGCGTCGAGGGGGAGCTGCGGTTCCCGGGCCAACCGCTGCCGGAGGGATTCGCCCTCGGCGAACGGCATCACGTAGTACAGCACGGACAGAGGCCCCTCGCGGAGCCTGCCTTGGGCGGTGTCGAAGGGTTCGGGACGCTCGACGAGGACCTGTCCCGAGTCGTACAGCGGGAGGATGTGGGGATGCTGCAGGGCCGCGGCGATCTCGATCTCGTGGAGGAACCGCTCGCTGCCGAGGAGGGCCGACAGCTCGGGCTTGAGCAGCTTGATGGCCACGCGCCGGTGGTGCTTCAGGTCCTCGGCGAGAAAGACGACCGCCATCCCGCCTTGGCCGAGCTCCCGCTCGACCCGGTACCGGTCACCGAGCGCCGCCGCGAGCTGGTCGAGGAATTCCATGGCCGCCCTCTCCGCCTCGGAGAGAATGTGTCCCGCGCAAGCGAGGCGGGCAAGGAAGCCTGCGCGCGGGGGTCCGGCTGCCCGATACCGGCGACGTCCATGGCGTTCCAGGCGGCCTCCCGCTTGCGGACAATGTTCTCGAGAGCGGCGCGGTCGGCTGGCGCCAGGTCGGCAGGCACTTGGTCCTCTCCCCCGGGGGAATCCGGATCGCTGCGGAGCCTCCGGTGAAGGGCCGCAACCGAGCAATGAACAGCCAGCGGTCCTGCCTTAGCTGAGGAGCGCCGCCAGGGCATGCGCCGGCCCGAGGGCCGCCGCGGCCCGAAGCACCACCTCGCCCTCTGCGGCACGGACCTCGAGCATGGCATCGGGAAACGTGATCAGCCAGCGACGTCCGACGCCGCCCGCATCGCCGGCCGCGAGCGGGACCTCATAGAAGCTGCCTCGCGAGAGCGCGTCCAGGCTGTCGAGGCCATAGACGGCGGGCGGCGGCCCCCACAGGTACTGTTGCACCTGATGAAACCGGATCACCGCGCAGTGGTGCGGATCGCGCGCGATCCGGTAGGCCAGCCACAGGGTGCCATCGGACGAAAGGACGGCCGGCGCCGGCGCCACGGCGCTCATCGGAGGGGGCTCAGTCCATTCCTCGAGCATGCGCGCGCCCGCGAACGCGTCGGTCTAAGCCATGGCCGGCGTCGATCCAGCGCTTGCCGGCGGCATCAGGCGTTGGTCCGTTGTGGCCAACCAACTCGGACAGCGTCTCCGGGGTACGTCCATCCTTACCTTCGGGGCACCGATGACGTCAACTACTCGCCGTCTGCCCAGTGCCGGGTCAGGCCGGGATGCCCGAGCCGCGGCGTCGCTCCACGAAGGCCTCCAAGTCACGGAGGCCGATCTCCCATTGGGAGATGCGTTCGCCTTCCACGGAGATTTCCTGGCGCGGGCCTGCGTGCACCTCCGGATACTCGGGATCGAACGTTCCGTTGAGTTGCTCGCGCAGGAACAGCCGCTCCTGCACATAGACCCGCTCTCCTTCCCGCCAAGCCGGCCACCCCAGGTGGTAGGGCGCGTCGGGTCGCACCATGTGGGTCAGGAACACAGCGACCGGCGCCCCTTTCAGCAGGCGCTGCGCCGATTCCATCCAGTGCGCGACGTAGTCGCCCGGGGCCCAGTCGTAGAGGGGAGCCTGGAACTCCTCCCGGAGGTGGCCCAGCGTCAGCCGGCCCCAGCTGAACAACGCCTCGCCCTGGCCTTCCGGCCGACCGAGAAGCTCGATATCGAACACGGGATGCCTACCCTGACTGAAGGGTCGAGACGGGTGTGGTCCTAGGGCTTCGGCTCCGGAACCAATTCCGGCGCGTCCTCGACCAGGCGATAGGGATGACCGGCGCATTTCACGTTGGGGTTGGTCGGCGCGAAGACTCCCAGGGGATTGGTCTTGTAGAGCCACACGTGAAGGTCGTAGTGGTGCATCTCCATCGGGAGCAAGGGGGGATGTCCCATCATCGGACCGTCGAACGGGTGGTGCCAGAGGGCGGGGTGTTCCTTCACGCCCGTCGCGAGCGGGATGAACCACTCCGCCGCCACCAGCCGCAGCTTCTTGCCGTCCGGCTCGTAGATCAGCACCTGGGGCTTGGCGGGATCGGGAACGGGGCCAATGTGGCTGGTATTGAGGAAGTGGACTCCCATGCCACCCGGCTTGTACGGAACGTGCCCGGGGGCGCCGGCGTGACCGATTTCGATGCAGCCGAGCGTCGAGAAGTAACCATCGTGGATGGCGACGTACGGGTCCTTGTACTTCTCGAGCGCCGAACGCACCGCCGACAGGTCCGGCTCCTCGGGCTTGGCTTGACCCACCACGGGCCGCACGGCGACAAGGGTCGATACAGCCGCGATCCACAGGGACCCCATCCATCCGCCGCGCGGCTTGCCGCGGTGCCTGGCTACATCCATGGGACCTCCGAGGGGTAGGGCGTCGAATGCATGAAGCGAGGGACATCGTAGGCAGCGGACCACGGGTTTCCGCTGGACTAGATGGTATCGCCCCGGGCGTGGGTTGTCGAGCAGGTCACGCCTCGCGAATGACCGGTGGCGCCAGGTCAGCCCATTCCGCGAACGTGGACCGGTCGAAATACGCTTGGAACCGCGCCGCGTTGTCCGCTGCGCTGCGGACCTTCCCGCTGCCCCGGCGATCTCGAGGAGACTGAGACGGGGCATGACGGTCGTCGTCCTCCGATTGCGTGGTGGCGTGGGACTCACGACATCTGGCTCAACACGCATTCGCGCCCCGAGTCACGTTTGGAGGACGGCGTCTGGCGATGTTCTAGCTCCCGCTACCCGGAGCCTGAACCGTGCACCCCGACTCGCGCCCCTCCAACCCCGCCCGGCAGCTGCGGGCCGCCGTTCTCACCCTTGCGGTGCTGGGCTGTGCCCCCTGGGCGCGGATCCCTGCCCCGGCGCCGGCGACCCTCCCCCCGACGGCTCGCGTCCAGCTGTGGCTCGGGCACCGGGTCGTGGTTCTACGCGACGTTACCGTCGAGGCCGACTCCATTCGCGGGCACCCCATCGATCCATTGGGTGCGCGGAGCAAAGCCTGGGTGGTGTTTCCCCGCGCCGAGGTGGACTCGTTCCGGATCCCGCCTCCGGACCCCGGAAACCTGCTCGGCGCCGGGGTCGGCGCAGGGCTCCTGGCCGGGATCGCCCTGACGATCGGCGTGTTTCGAGGGGCCGCCGGCTACTGAGGCCGGTGAGGCGGCTAGATCCAAAACTCCGCCGCAGGATCTCAAGTCGCTCCGAAGAAGCTAGTTCCCGCCACGCGCCGGAGCCATATATTGGGCAGTCTCCAACGGCACGCCGCCGTGCCGCTCATTGCATCGAGCCGTGCCGGGTCTGCCTCCCGGGAGCTCGCCCCTCATGGAGGAGCATCTGCCGTGTCCGGCCCCACTAACGCGGCGGGGGCCCCTGCGGTCGAGCAGGCGGCCAAGACGGCCCTTCCACCCCATCTGAACCTCACCGGCGAGACGCTCGGCGGCCGGTACTGCATCGTGGGACTGATCGGCGTGGGGGGGATGGCGTACGTCTATCTCGCGCGCGACCTCGAACGGAACAGCGAGGTCGCCATCAAGGTGCTGCTGCCGCACCTGATCGGCGACCAGGAGTCGGCGAATCGGCTGAAGCGCGAGGCGCTCATCGCCATGCGGCTCGACCACCCGAACGTCTGCCGCATCCTCGACGTGGGTGAGACTCCCGACCTGCCGATCTATCTGGTGATGCCCTACCTCCCCGGTGAGCCGCTGGCCCTCCTCGAGATGCGCCAGGGGCCGGTGCCGGTCGATGAGGGGATCCCGCTGCTGCTCCAAATCTGCCGGGGCCTCGAGCACGCGCACGGGCTGCAGATCCTCCACCGCGACCTCAAACCCGAAAACATCATGCTGGTGCCCGCCCCCGGCGCCGCGGGCCGAGCTCGGGCCGTGGTCATGGACTTCGGCTTTGCCAAGGTGCTGCGCGATGAGCCGGGCCTGGTCAAGCTCACGCGGACCGGCATCACCCTTGGCACGCCGGAGTTCATGAGCCCGGAGCAGGTGCTCGGCCGGCCGCTGGACTGTCGCAGCGACGTGTATGCGCTCGGCGTGCTCGCGTTCGAAATGTTCACCGGCCGCGTCCCGTTCGAGGGGAAGAGCCCGCAGGAAATCGCGCTCGCCCGGCTCAAGGGAGCACCGCTCCGACTGCGGACCCTACAGCCCGAGCTGCCCGAGAACCTGGAGAGCGTGATCGATCGTGCGCTGGCGCCGGACCCGGCGGATCGCTTCCAATCCATGGAAGAGCTGGGCGCGGGCTTCGCGTCCGTGATCACCAAGACGGGCGTGATGGCGAGACTGTTCGGAAAAGCGTGACGAGCTTCGCTTCACTCAAGGTGACTCGGTCAGGTCGAGCCTGACACCACCCGCGGCGCGGGTGCGCCAGGCGGCCGGCGTGCGGCCGAACCGGTGCTCGAAGGCCGCGACCGTGTGACCGACGACGTCCGTCTCGATGTCGTCGGGGACCAGCATGATCACCGATCCGCCCCAGCCGGCGCCGGTCAGCCTGGCGCCCAGCGCGCCGCGCTCGACCGCCGTCTGCACCAGGAAATCGGCCTCAGCGACCGAGCTCTCATAGTCGTCGCGCAGCGAGGCGTGCCCGGCCACGAGCAGGCGCCCCACCTGCGCCAGGTCCCCCGCGCCGAGCCGCCGCCGGACCTCGCGCGCGCGCGCCGTCTCCGTCACCACGTGCCGCACCCGCC
>JBOHSB010000134.1:0-7125 GCA_050733015.1 Gemmatimonadales bacterium | reverse complement strand
GAGCGGCGCCGACGACCTGTTCATGGGCACGCCGCCGCGGGTGGCCCCGCCGCCGCCGGTGGCTCGGGGCCGGCCGACGCCGACGCTGACCAGCTCGCACGGACCGCTCGCACGGGCCACCGCGGCCGTGCCGGAGGTGGGGCGGAACGATCCGTGCCCGTGCGGGTCGGGGAAGAAGTACAAGAAGTGTCACGGGGTGGGGCGTTAGGGCGAGTCCGGCCGATCGAAGCGGGTGCGGCCCTCTGCGATGCTGGCGGAGGGCCGCGTTGCTTGCCGCCTCCTAAGGACCCGCACCCGCCTGCGTGCTGTTGGCGCTGATGGTCGCGGGCCCGTAGCTTAGAGTCGTGACGCCCCCCCGCTGGACTTGGCTGCTCATATGACCGATCTCGACCGGCTGTCGACGGCCTTCGCCGACCGCTACCGCCTCGAGCGGGAGCTGGGCCAGGGCGGCATGGCGACCGTCTACCTCGCGCAGGACCTCAAGCACGATCGCCAGGTGGCGATCAAGGTGCTCCGGCCCGAGCTCGCCGCGGTGCTCGGCCGGGAGCGGTTCCTGGCCGAGATCCGGCTGACCGCCAAGCTGGACCATCCCCACATCCTGGCACTCATCGACTCCGGTGAGGTGCGGGCGGAGCATGCCGACCCCGAGCCGCACTCGGGGGAGACGCCTCGCGCCGTCCTGTACTATGTCCTCCCGTACATCCGCGGCGAATCCCTGCGGCAGCGGCTGGACACGGAGAAGCAGCTCGCCATCGACGAGGCGGTGCGCATCGCCCGCCAGGTAGCGAGCGCGCTCGACTACGCCCACCGGCAGGGGGTGATCCACCGGGACATCAAGCCGGAAAACATCCTGCTGCACGAGGGCGAGGCGATGCTGGCCGACTTCGGCATCGCGCTGGCGGTACGGGAAGCGGGGGGCGAGCGGCTGACCGGGACCGGCCTCTCCGTCGGTACCCCGCAGTATATGAGCCCCGAGCAGGCCACGGGCGAGCGCGACCTCACGGGGCGGAGCGACCTCTTCTCGCTCGGCGCGGTGGTCTACGAGATGCTCACGGGAGAGCCTCCCTTCCGGGGCCGCACGCCCCAAGCGGTCGTCGCGAGGCTCATGACCGAGCGGCCGGCGGCGATCCGGACCGTGCGGGACTCGGTGCCGCCCGGACTCGAGGCCGCGGTGCTCAAGGCCCTGGCCAAGGTGCCGGCCGATCGCTTCCCGAGCGGCGGCGAGTTCGCGGCGGCGCTGAGCGAGGGGATGATGCCGACCGGGGCGAGCCCGATCGCGGCGGTGCCTGGCCGCCGCCGCCGTGCGCTAGCCGTGCTCGGAAGCGCCGCGGTGGTGTTCGCGATCGGGGTGATCGCGCGGCAGGTGCTGACGCGCGAGACCATGCGCATCACGACGTCGGAT
Source organism: Gemmatimonadales bacterium (assembly GCA_050733015.1). Classification (GTDB taxonomy): domain Bacteria; phylum Gemmatimonadota; class Gemmatimonadetes; order Gemmatimonadales; family GWC2-71-9; genus CAVVWJ01. The sequence goes on along the minus strand of JBOHSB010000134.1, from coordinate 5,723 downwards.
ATCCGCCACGTGACCAGCGAGCCGGGCGTCGAGTTCCAGCCCGCGCTCTCGCCTGACGGGAAAGAGGTGGCGTTCGTCGCGGGCCCGATCGGCAACGCACGGCTGGTCATCCGGAGCACCATCAACCTCACGGGCGGAGAGTTCCGCCTGGCGGATACGGCGTTGGGAAGCCAGTGGCTTCCGAGCTGGAGCCCGGACGGCGAGTTCGTGCGGTTCTGGGCCTGTCCTGGCGCAACGGATCACGAGGATGACGATCCCGACTGTGTTTGGAAGGAGACCGGGAGGCTGGGGGGCGCAGTCCGCTCGGTTGTTCTGCCTAGGAACACGTCCAGGGCCTCCTGGTCGCCGGACGGCGCTCGCGTAGCCTTCGCCGTTTGCGACAGCCTCTTCGGTTACTCGGTGGCCGACGGGAAGACGACGCTGGTGGCCGTTCAGGGGGTCGCCCAGAGGGACCTGCATTCGCTGGCCTGGTCGCCGGATGGCAGGCTGCTGGCGTACGTGGTCGGCAACTGGCGGTGGCGGTGGGGTGGCAACGTCGATCACGCGGCGATCTGGATCGTGGCTGCTGCCGGAGGCGAGCCAGTCCGGGTGACCAGCGCCGAGTTTCTCAACGTCAGCCCCGCCTGGCTCGATAGTCGGCATCTGCTCTTCGTCTCGAACCGGGACGGTCCGCGCGGGATCTACATGGTCGAGGTAGGCCCGCAGGGACCCCGCGGGGAGCCGCGGAGCGTCTCCGGCGCCTCCGACCCTCACTCCATTTCGTACTCCGTCACCGGACGGAGGCTCGCCTACGCCAACCTTTCCCTGCGGCAAAACATCTGGTCCTACCCGGTCGGGCGGTCGGGCCCGATCTCGATCCGGGACGGCCGTCGCGTGACCAACGGCAACCAGGTTATCGAAGCGCACGATGTGTCGCCCGACGGCAAGTGGTTAGCCTACGACAACAATCTCGGGGGCGACATGAACCTCTACAAGATGCCCCTGGGAGGCGGCGATCCCGTGCAGCTCACCCACGGGCCCGGAAACGAGTTCGCTCCCACGTGGTCACCGGACGGGACCGAGATCGCGTTCTACGCTGGTATCGGAACCACGAACGTCTTCGTTATCCCTGCGGAGGGAGGCACCCCCGTCCGTCTCCCGAGCAGCCCCAGCGGCGCAGCCAACCCGCGGTGGTCGCCCAGCGGGCTGCAGATCGTGTTTTGGGGGGGACGAGGTTTTGAGTGGTGGCTCGTGTCACGCGACCGGGTTGGCGGACCCTGGCACGAGGCAGTGCCGTTGGCGGACTCTGCGTGCGCGTTGACTGGGCGCCGGACGGCTGCGGTGCTGCTGTGCCCACGGGGGTCGACGGTTACTCAGGTGACCCCACAAGGGCGGGTCCTCTCGCGTAGCGATGTCCCGGTGATGAACCACCTGAGGCTGAGCCCATTTGGTACGTCCGCACCAGACGGCTTGACGTGGTACGCCAGCGGAATCCACGAAGACGGTCGGCGAGGGATCTGGGCGATCCCGACGGCGCGAGGCGAGCCGCGCCTGGTGATCGCCGACGACGATCCGGCCCTTGTCGACTTCGGAGGGGTCAGCGTGGGGCCCGGTCGGCTCTACCTCACGGTGTCGGAGTACGAGAGCGACATCTGGGTGGCGAAGTTAGCGACACAGTGACCGTCGAACGCCTCGCCACCGCACTCGGAGGGTCGCGATGCTTGTCGCCTCCGAGCGGCCCGCAACCGCTTGGGTCCTGTTGGCGCTGACGGTCGTGGGCCCGTAGGTTAAGGCTTCCCCTTTGGATCGGCCGCTATGGCGCGTGGGCTCGCCGAGGTGCGCGTCGCCCTGCAGGGTCGGTACGCGATCGAGCGCGAGCTCGGCCGTGGCGGGATGGCGACGGTCTACTTGGCCGAGGATCTCAAACTGCACCGGCCGGTCGCGCTCAAGCTCCTGCACCCGGAATTGGGCGCGACCCTCGGCCCCGAGCGGTTCCTGCGCGAGATCGCCATCGCGTCCCGCCTGACGCATCCCAACATCCTTCAGCTCTACGACTCGGGCGAGGCCGACGGCCGGCTGTTCTACGCCATGCCGTACGTCGAGGGCGAGTCGCTGCGCGAGCGGCTCCGACGCGAGCCCCAGCTGCCCGTCGATGAGACCGTGGCAATCGTGCGCGCGGTCGCCACTGCGCTGGACTACGCGCACCGCGCCGGGGTCATTCACCGCGACATCAAGCCCGAGAACATCCTGCTGGCGAAAGGCTCCGGGACCGGGCTGCCCCACGTGCTGGTGGCCGACTTCGGCATCGCACGGGCGCTGCACGCCGCGGGCGGGGAGCGGTTGACCGAGACGGGGCTGGCGCTGGGGACCCCGGCGTACATGAGCCCCGACCAGGCGTCGGCGAGCCGGCACCTGGACGGCCGGAGCGACATCTACGCGTTGGGCTGCGTGGCGTACGAAATGCTGGCGGGAGCGCCGCCGTTTACGGGGCCGACCGCACAGGCGATCCTGGCGCGGCACGCGGTCGATCCCGTACCGCCGCTCCGGACGGTGAGATCGACCGTCCCGCCGGCGGTCGAGCGAGCCGTCGACCGCGCGCTTGCCAAGGTCCCCGCCGACCGGTTCGCCACGGCGGCCGAGTTCGCCGCCGCTCTGGTCACCGATCAGACGCAGGTGACGAGACCACGATGGCGCCCGACCGCGCGCCCAACGAGGCTCGTCGGGGGCATGCTCGGCGTTGTCGTTGCGACGGCCGCAGGGGCGTGGATGCTGCGCGGCGATCCGAGCCCCGCCGTCGCCCCGGCTGCTGCGAGCATCGCCGTGCTGCCCCTCGTCTCCGCGTCCGCGGACACCGCGCTGACTCGACTGGGCCGGGATCTCGCGGTGACCATCAGCGCCACCCTCGACGGGGTCGGAGGGATCAAGACGACCGACCGGCTGAGCGTCGCGACCGCGACCGCGGATCGGCCCAATCTCTCCACCGGCGAGGGCGCCGTGTTGGCGCGCCGCCTGGGGGCGAGCAGCCTGCTCCGGGGAACGCTGGTCCGGGCCGGGGACAACGTGCGGGTCGATCTCGGGCTCTATGCCACCGAGGGTCTCGCGCCCCTGGCCGAGGGCATCACCGTCAGTGGGCATCGTGACAGCATCGGCCCGCTCACCGATTCCGTCGCCTGGGCCCTGCTGCGGCAGGTGTGGCAGCGCGGGCGACCGCCCTCGCCGAGCCTCGACGCCGTGACCACCCACTCTCTCCCGGCTCTACGGGCCTTCCTCCAGGGGGAGAGGGAGTTGGGCGCCAATGACTGGGATAACGCGCTGCTTTCGTTCCAGAGCGCGGTCGCCGCGGATTCCAGTTTCGGCATGGCTCAGTTCCGCTATGCGCTGGCGCGATGGTGGAACGAGAACGGAGCCGAGCCGGAATCGCTCAGCGTGCTCCGCCTGCAGCGAGACAGATTTCCCGAGCGCGAACGGCTTCTCATCGACGGCTTTCTGCTAAGCCTGAGCGCGCCCCGACCCAAGATCGAGCGCTACGCGGTCGTGACCCGGCGATTCCCCGACTACTGGCCGGGGTGGTTCTTGTATGCCGACGCCATGTACCACCAGGGCCCGAACGCCGGCTACGACTGGTCCGAGGTCCTGAACGCCTTCCACCGGGTCGTGGCGCTCAACCCGACCTTGGTGCCCGCCTGGCTGCACATCTTCGATCTCACGACCGGGAGGAACCGTTTCGAGGCGGCAAACGCCTTCGCCAAGCTCAGTGAGCTCGGGTGGCTCGCTTCCCAACCTCCCGGGGCCAGGCTCAGAGCGGAACTTCAGGCTGCTGTGGACAGCAGCGGCGGGTCGCTCTCACCGCAGGCGGATCGCTTGATCGACTCGTTCGCGCAGTTGATGCCTTCGACCAAACGGGCCATAACCCTGGAGGAACAGCTGGCGTTTGAGCCGGTTTTCCTTCTCGAGTCGGGATTTCCGTCAGCGCAGCTCGAGCTCAATCGCCGTGCACTGGCAACCGGCAGGCTGGTGCCGCCGGTCGCGCGGGCTCTCCGAGCTGCCGACGCGTGGGCTTGGGCGGCGCGCGGGCGGTGGGACTCTGCGCTTACCATAATGAGCGCGCTTGCCGAAGCCCAGGCCGGACCCAGCGTGGGCGTACGCGCCCCCGAGGGCGCAGCGTACCAGCTCGCGGTGCTCGGGGCGTGGCTCGGAGCGACGGCCCCCTCGCTGGCGGATCAGCGCCGGCCGGCGGCGGTCACTTCGATCGGGCGCATGGAGGAAGGGCGAAGAAGGAACGCCACGCGGGCCTCGATAGCGTGGCTCGATGGCTTGCTCGGGTTCACTCGAGGCGACCGCCTGGCGATCAAGGCGGCCAGGAAGGATGCCGCCGGAAGCGGCTACTACCAGGCCGAGCTGGTGGACCGCTCGCTCGACGCCTTCCACCGCGCCCTCGCCGGAGACCGCAAGGCCGCTGGCCGGAAGCTCGCCGAGCTTGAGGAGTATTGTGTCGAGCACGAGGACTGCAACAGTTTCGTCCCGTTGTTCACGGTTCAGCGGCTCGCTGCTGCGCAATGGCTCTCCGAGGCTGGTGCGCTGGACGAAGCCGGCAGACTCCTCCGGTGGCAGGACCAACCGTGGAACGGCTGCACCGAGTGCGATGCTCTGGGAGGACCGAATTTTCTGGCCCGGGCGCAAATTGAGGTTGCACGCGGAGATTCGGGCCGGGCGCGCGAATACTACCGGCAGTTCCTCCGGCGCTATGATCGGCCGATGGCGTCGCAGATGCACCTGGTGCAGGAAGCAAACGCCGCCCTGACCCGGCTGGCAGGGGATCCCTGAGGTGTCGGAGCTCGCCCGGTCAGAGCAGCTGAGCGACGCCCTGCAGGGCCGCTACGCCATCGAGCGGGAGCTCGGACGCGGGGGCATGGCCACGGTCTACCTGGCCCGGGACCTCAAGCTGGAGCGGCGGGTCGCGCTCAAGCTGCTGCGTCCCGAGCTCCGCGCGGCGCTGGGCCCCGAGCGGTTCCTCCGCGAGATCGACATCGCGGCTCGCCTCACCCACCCCAACATCCTCCCCCTCTACGATGCCGGCGAGGCCGACGGCCGGCTGTTCTATGCCATGCCGTACGTGGAGGGCGAATCGCTGCGCCAGCGGCTTGCGCGGGAGCCGCAACTGCCGGTGGCGGAGGCGGTCCGCATCGCGGGGCAGGTGGCGGCCGCGCTGGCCCACGCGCACGGGCAGGGGATCGTCCACCGGGACATCAAGCCGGAAAATATCCTGCTCGCGGGCGACCATGCGCTGGTGGCGGATTTCGGGATCGCCAAGGCGCTGGATGCCTCGCGCGCGGAGAAGCTGACCGAGTCGGGGCTGTCGCTCGGCACCCCTGCGTACATGAGTCCGGAGCAGGGAAGCGGGGGGATGGTGGATGCGCGGAGCGACCTCTACGCTCTCGGGTGTGTGACCTACGAGATGCTGGCGGGGTCACCGCCGTTCACGGGGTCCACGGCGCAGGCGATCCTGGCCCGACACGCCGTGGACCCGGTGCCGCCGCTCGGGACGGTGAGGAGCACGGTGCCCGAGACGGTGGCCTATGCGATCGAGCGGGCGCTGGCGAAGGTTCCGGCGGACCGGTTCGCCACGGTTGGCGAGTTCGCGAGGGCTCTGATGGCGGACGCCGTTCCGGCTGCCTCAGCCCGCGGCGCCGGACGGTTGCGTCGCGCGGCCCGACCGGTCGGCGCGGGGATCGCGGCCGTAATCG
>JBOHSB010000133.1:0-2705 GCA_050733015.1 Gemmatimonadales bacterium | reverse complement strand
GAGCGCGCTCGCTCAGCCGGCGCAGTCCTCCGCTCAGTCAAGCTGCCCTTCCTATCGGCTCCACGCGTGACCCCGCTCACGGGGTGCGCTCGTCCATGCCGCTACCATTGCTCGCTCATCTCTCAGGAGGACGGTGTGGTGCATCGAGGCAACGGCGGCGGTCGGTCGGCGGTAGCGACGCGGTCACGGCGACAGCAGGCGGATCGGCCCAGCGCCAAGCCCCGCACGGGCCAGCGGGCGCCCGAGCTGCAGGAGTACGGAACCATCGCCCGGCTGCCGATCGGGCTCGACGAGTCGGTCTGCCGCAAGAGCGTCGAGGCGCTCAACCAGGTGCTGGCGGACACGATCACGCTGCGGGATCTCTACAAGAAGTCGCACTGGCAGGTCGCCGGGCACACGTTTTACCAGCTCCACCTGCTGTTCGACAAGCATTACGAGGAGCAGAACGAGCTGGTGGACCAGGTCGCCGAGCGGATCCAGCTGCTCGGGGGCATCAGCCTGGCGATGGGCGCCGACGTCGCGGAGGAAACCCGCATCTCGCGCCCGCCGCGCGGGCGGGAGGAAGTGCCGGTACAGATCTCCCGGCTGCTCGAGGCCCACGAGCTGATCCTGACGTTCGCCCGGGAAGCGGCCGGCGAGGCCGATGAGGCGGGAGACGACGGAACCAACGACCTGCTCGTGAGCGACGTCATCCGGACCAACGAGCTCCAGGTGTGGTTCCTGTCGGAACACCTGGTGGACGCGCCCGTGCTCGAGGCCGAATAGCCGCTCAGTGGCGGAGGAGGCCCATCACCACCTCGATGACGATGAGGAGGATGATGATGACCTCGAGCACGTTGCCGCGGGCGGTCTGGGCCTCGTCGTTGAGCATGGCGTAGGTGTCGCGGAAGATGCCGAGCTTGCGCGAGAGGCCCAGACGCCAGGCGTCCTCGCGGAACAGGGCGAGCGCCGCCTGGTAGATGCGGGCCAGGTAGACGTCGTTGGTCACCTTGAGGCCATTCTCCACCCGCTCGACCACCTCGGTGGTGTCGGCCACGAGGGTGTGGAGCCCGGCCAGCACGTGCTCGAACCGGCGCACCAGCAGCGCCGCCGGCCCCCGGCGCGCGAGCGAGGCGCGGTCGTAAAGCAGGGGCAGCTCGGCATCGAGGTACGCGTCGTACACCCGGAGCTCGAGCAGCTGGGCGTTGGCGAACTCGAGCAGAAACTCGACGTCCTGGTCGGCCGCCGAGGGCTCGATCACCAGGGCGGCATCCCAGCTCAGCACGGTCAGGTCCTGCTCGGTGTAGCTGAACCGGCGCGAAAGCAGGTAGCGCCGGGCATCCTCGGTCAGCGCCCTCGGCTCGCCCAGCAGCAGCTCCACCAGTGCCGTGTCGTCCAGCGCGGTCGGCGAAACGGCGGTGCCTGACCCGTCGCGCAGACCCACCAGGCGGCAGATGGTGTAATCCTCCGCGACCGGTGCGATCGCCGGGCGGACGATGGCGGGCGCGAGCTGCGAGGTCAGCAGCGCCAGCGCGGGCCCGAAGATGGCGGCGAGGTCCGTCCGCTCGAGCGCGCGCGCCACCCCTACCAGGTCAGACCACGGCGCGCCATCGGGCAGGTCTACTCGCAGCCTCAGCGAGATCACGCCGAAGTCATAGCAGCAGGCGCTCATCTGGGCGGCGGGCCAGGCACGGCCTCCAGGGAGCGCAGCCGGGCCGAGGGCCAGGGTCAGCGGTGGCTGCGCGATGACGAGCGCCTTGGCCTCGCCGCGCGTGGGCCGACTCCGGCCGGTGGCCTGGCCTTCGACCAGGCGGGCCGCGTGCTCGAGGTCGAGCGCATAGCCGACGTCATACAGGCGGTAGGTCACGACGGCCCCTGCGACGCGCAGGGGTGCAGGGCGGGGATCGACGGGCGGCGCGGTAGTCATCCAGAGAAGGTGCGGCTCGGCGGGCTCCCTCGCCAGACGGGTCCGGACCTGCGGGCCCCGAGTCCCAGGCCCGACTCGCCAGCCGCCGCGGGCGCCCCCAGATTGGTCTTCCATGCTGATCGTGCCGGATTCCCGGAAGCGCACCCCGGTCGCGCGCAGGCTGGCGGTCGGCGTGGCGCTGCTGGCGCTGGTGTGGCTCGGGGCTCGGGGCGCGGGGCCGGTGCCCCCGATCGGGCCGCTGCTCGATCCGTGGAACGGGGCGTGGGGACTCGCGGCCACGGCGAATCTGGCCCCGTCGGCCGAGGACTCGATTCCTGGGCTCGGCGCCGACGTGCGGGTCGTGTATGACGACCGCGCGGTGCCGCACATCTTCGCCGCGACCGAGCTGGATGGGATCCGCGCGCTCGGGTACGTGACGGCGCGCGACCGGCTGTTCCAGCTCGATCTGCAGGCCCGCGCCGGCGGCGGCACGTTGAGCGAGCTGCTGGGACCGGGCGCCCTCGCCGCCGACCGGGAGACTCGCGAGCTCGGCATGGCGCGGGCCGCCGAGCATCTGGCCCGCGCGCTTCCCGACACCGGCGGGGAGCGCGCCTCGCTGGACGCCTACGCCGCCGGCATCAACGCCTACATCGACCGGATGCCCGAGCGCGACCTGCCGCTCGAGTATCGGCTGCTCGGACGGCGTCCGACGCACTGGGGCCCGATCCGTACGATCCAGGTCCTGCTGCGGATGGGGTACACCCTCACCCAGAGCAGCACCGAGCTCGAGTATCTGGAGGCCGCCGCCGCCGTGGGCGAC
>JBOHSB010000132.1:0-18239 GCA_050733015.1 Gemmatimonadales bacterium | reverse complement strand
ACATCGAGCGGCCGCACGCCGAATGCGGCCGCCGCCAGCGCGCGGCAACGCTCCGTGGTCGGCATCGACCCGGTGTAGACCAGACGGGGGCGAACGTCGGTGACACCCGCCGCGAGCACCGCGTCGGCCAGCTGCTCGATGGCGATGGAATAGCCGTTGATGACGTGCGGCCGGAACTGGCGCACGGACGCCACCTGCTCCTCCAGGGGCTCGAGGCTCGAGATGCGGCGCAGCTCCGGCAGGATGCCGGCGTCGCGCAGCATCGCCACCGGGCCCTTCGCGGCGGTCGGCAGTCCCGAGCCGAGGCTGACCTGCCGGTCGAGCAGCCGCCGGCCGAACACCGATCCGATTCTCGTGTGCAGCGCGGAGACTTCCGCCTGGTCCCGCTCGCTGCGGAAGAACTCGGCCGGCCGGCCCGACGACCCCGAGGTGCAGACGACGAACAACTCGTCCCGGGGGGCGAGCAGCAGGTCGTCGGTCCGGTCCTGAACGGTGGCCTTGTCGAGGATCGGCAGTCGCTGGAGGGTCTCTTCGTCCAGCGAGGCCGCCCGGACCCCGGTCTGGGCGAAGACGGCGCCCCAGTACCGGGTGCGCGCGGCCGACGCGGCGAGCCGGCGGAGCCGCGCGGTTCGGCGGCGCCGGAGCGCCTCCGCGCTCCACCACTGCTCCCGGCGGCGCGCGCGGGTCTCCTTCAGTAGCGCGGCCACCGCGGCCAGCGAGGGCATGCCGGTCTCCTGGAAAAGGGCCCGCCTCAGCGGACGTCGAACGTTTGACTGCGCACCTCGAGCCGGAGGCTCGGCAGTCCCGCCAGGCGCAGCAGGAGCCGCGTGGCCCCACGCCCGAGCGCGTCACCCACGCCTTCCTTGCCCTGGGCGACCTCGTCCAGGTCGCCCTCCAGGAACCGTTGCAGCTCGTCGAGATCGGAGTCGGACAGCGTCGAGATCTCCAGCGACGCCGTGTAATAGTAGCGCCCACTCTGCGCCGGCTGCACGCTCACCTGGTAGGCGAAGGCGAGGGCGGCGCTCAGCGCGTCGATCGTGGCGTAGCGCCGCTCTCTCGCGCGCCCGCCGACGAGCGTCAGCACGGTGTACTGGTCGAGCAGCGGCTCGTGTCGCAGCACCACGTCCCACTCCGCCTGGCGTTCGAATGCGTCGAACCAGCCGCCCCGCGAGCGCCAGACCCCGACCGTGTAGTGGAGTCGCACGGGCAGTCCCGACCGGAGCGCCGCGAGCCAGCGGCCGTCGTCGAGCAGGTTCTCCGAACGGACCACCGGTGCTCGCGAGCCCGACGCGAGGGCGTCCGTCAACCGCACCGTCAACCGGACCGTCGCCGGCGCCTGGGCGGACGCCGAGCGCGGTCCCGCCACGAGCGTGATGCCCACGGCGAAGGCCCAGCACAGGGGCCGGAGGCGGAGACGGGCGAGCCGCCGCACTAGAACCGGCGCTGCAGTCTCACGAGGAAGCGCACCGGCTCATCGCCGCTCAGCCCCTTGGCCAGGTACGCACCGATCTGCCCCGCGTCTACCCCGACGCCCACGTCCGCCTTCCATTCCCGGAACGACGGAATGCGGTTCACCGGGACCTGCTCCGGCCCGTTCCCGGCGAGCCAGGCCTTGCCGGCATCGGAGAAGAACACCAGGTCCGCCTCCTCGATGCCGATGAACCGCCCGGGACCACCGGTGCGGTCGCGGAGCCGGTAACCGAGGTTGAGGCCCAGGCGGGTGCGGACCTCGACCTGGGCGACCAGGGAGCGGTCGCACAGTGCGGGAAAGGAGGGATCGGAGAACCCGCGCGGCGCGCAGGTGAATGCCCGGAACGCGTAGCCCGGCAGCAGGTCGGGGCCTCCCAGCGAGACCCGGCGCTGGATCGACATCCGGTCGCCACCCAGCCAGCCGTCTGCGCGGAGGCGCGAGTTGACGCGAAGGGCCGGGCTGAGGCGCGCGTAGCGGCGGAGGTCCAGCGTGAGCCGGTCGAACGCATAGCCGCCGCCGGTGGTGATCGCCGGCCGGACGGTCTCGGGGAGCGCGACCGGCGCGATGTCGTCGCTGGTCGAGTGCTCGAACCGCCCCCGGAGGTACCAGCCGGTGGTCGGCGCCTCGTGGTCGTTGCGCGTGTCGAGGTCGACCTGCAGACCGGTCGTGAAATAGTGGCCGTCGTCGCTCAGCGGATTGCGGCGCCAGCGGTCGCTGTTGCGGAACAGGGACCACGGATCCACCGCGCGGACCGAGCGCTCATGGTCGCGCCGGAGCGAGACCTCGATCCTGAGCGACGGGGTCGGCTGCACCCACGCCTGTCCGCCGCCGCCGGTCCGCTCGTACCAGTCGCGGTAGTCGCGCTGCAGCAGGAAGGCCGACCAGCCGTTCTCCGCCACCGAGAGCGGCTGATCCTCGAACGGCGCGAGGTCGCTGTAGAGTCGGCCGGCCACGCCGCCCCCGGGAAAGCGGAACTCCGCCCGGGCGCCGTAGCCGAAGTCGCTGCTCAGCCGCGCTCCCGCGGGCGCGGTCCGGAGGATGCCCCGCAGATCGAGTCGCGCCGCCGTCCCGTGCGACGGCCGCAGCTCGAACGTCGGGCCGAAGACGATCGGCAGTCCCTCGATCCGGTCGTAGGTGCCGCCGGTGGCCAGCAGCAGCGTGGTGCGCACCTTGCCCGTCTGGAAGCTGGTGCGCGCGGCCGCGAGATCCGTCAGCGGGCGCCGTCGCTCCCGAACCACCAGTGCGCCGGCCTCCGAGCGCAGCACCGGGGCCGCATCCCAGATCACCCGCTCGCGCCCGGTGTGCCGGGCCTCGAGACTTCGAATCAGGCGGCCGCCCACCACCAGCACGTCGCCTTCGACGTCCGCGCCGGGCAGCAGATAGAGCGTAGCGTTGACGACCACCACATCCCCCCGCACGCTCCCGGCGATGCGCAGCGAGCCGCGATACAGGGCCAGCCGCCCGGTGAACGCGCTGCCGGGTGGAAAGCTCACGTCGCCTTCCATGCGGGTGGTGTTGCTGTCGTTGTAGAAGGCCAGCAGCTCGGCCACGACGCCGGGCGCCGGACCGCCGCGCACCACGACCGAATCGCCTGGAGGCTGGTCGGGATCGATGACGATGACGCTGTCCTGCGCCCGGGCCAGGGGGGGCAGCGCGAGCATCAGGAGGAGACCGCCGACGAGGAGTCGCATGCGGAGCTCGGAAAGGGGTGAAGGGCGGGTCGCTACTCCCGATCGAGTCCCAGCCGCCGCATGCGCCGGTAGAGATTCGCGCGGTCGGTCTGTAGCAGCCGCGCGGCCTCGGCGACGCTGCCGTGCGCCTGCGAGAGCGCGGCGGCGATGAGGCCGCGCTCGTACTCGTCGAGCGCGTCGGACAGGGGCCGCCCCAGCGCCGCCGTCGCCGCCGGCGGCGGCGGACCACCGCGCAGCACCTGGCGCACCGCCTCCGCGTCCACCGTGGGTCCGCAGAGGATGATGAGCCGCTCCACCAGGTTGGCCAGCTCCCGCACGTTTCCCGGCCAGGCGTAGCCCGCCAGGGCCTCCAGCGCCGCGCTGGTGAACCCGGGCGCCTGCCGGGGCCGGAGCCGCTCCGCCAGGTGGGTCACCAGCGCCGGGAGGTCCTCCAGCCGCTCGCGCAGGGGCGGAAGCCGGATGGGGAACACGTTGAGCCGGAAGAACAGGTCCTCCCGGAAGTCGCCGTCCGCCACCGCGTCCTCGAGCCGGCGATTGGTCGCCGCCACGATGCGCACGTCCACCCGCTGCGCGGTTTCGGCGCCCAGCCGCTGGAGGTCTCCGGTCTCGAGCGTGCGAAGCAGCTTGGCCTGCGCGTCCGCGCTCAGATCGCCGATCTCGTCCAGGAACAACGTCCCCTGGTGCGCCAGCTCGAACCGGCCCAGCCGCCGCTCGGTGGCGCCGGTGAAGGCGCCCCGCTCGTGGCCGAACATCTCGGACTCCACCAGGTCGCGCGGGATGGCGGCGCAGTTGACCGTGACGAAGGCGCGGCCGCCCCGGCGGCTCGCGGCGTGGACGGCTGCCGCGGCCAGCTCCTTGCCCGTGCCGCTCTCGCCGCTCAACAGCACGCGTGCCTCGGTCGGCGCGACGCGAGCGATGAGCGTGCGCACCTGCTGCATCGCCAGACTCTCGCCCACGAGGGCGGAGCGTCGGCCAAGCTCCGCCTGGAGGGCGCGGTTCTCCGCCCGGGTCCGGTTGAGCTCGAGCGCCGCGCGCACGGTCACCAGCACCGACTCCGGGGTGAGCGGCTTCTCCAGGAACTGGAACGCGCCCAGCTTCACCGCCCGCACCGCGTCGGTGAGCTGGGCCTTGCCGCTCATCATGATCACCGGGATGGAGCGGCCGCGCTCGCGCAGCGCGGTAAGGGTCTCCAGGCCGTCGGGGCCGGGCGGCATCAGCAGGTCGAGCACGACCACGTCGGGATCGACGTCGTCGATCTGCAGCAGGGCCGCGTTCCCGTTGGCGGCCTCCGCCACGGTGAATCCCTCTTCGCGGAGCAGCGCGGCCAGCATCCGACGGATGTTGGCCTCGTCGTCCACCAGCAGGACCTGCGCGCGCTCCGTCACCCGCATCCCTTGAGGCGCACGATGAAGGTCGCGCCGCCGCCCGGCGTCTCCTCCACCACGATGGCGCCCTGGTGCATCTCGACCGTCTGCTTGGCCAGGGCCAGGCCCAGCCCCGTGCCGCCGCTCTTGGCGGTGACGTACGGCTCGAACAGGCGGCCCGCGAGCGCGGCCGGGACGCCGGGCCCGTGATCCCTGATCTCGACCCGCACGCCGCCGTTCTCCGGCCGGGCCGACAGCTCGATGGCTCCACGCGCGTCGCACGCCTCCACCGCGTTCCGCACGATGTTGCTGAACGCGCGTTGGAGCGGGTCGTAGTGGCCCAACAGCGTGGGAAGTGCGGGATCGAGCGCGAGGTGCACCTGCATCGTGGGCGGGACGCTGGTCCGCGCGAGTCCCGTGAGCAGTTCGGCCAGGTCCACCGGCGCCGCGGGGCCCTCGGGGAGGCGCCCGAACTCGGTGAACTCCCGGGCCAGCTGCTCGAGCCGTCCGGATTCGGCGACCAGCACCTCGATGGCCTCCTGCTGATTCGGGCTCGCGCCGCGCGAGAGCTGGGCGACGGCCAGCCGGATCGGCGTCAACGGGTTCCGCATCTCGTGCGCGACCCGCCGCGCCGTCTCTCGAAAGGCGCGGAGTCGCTCGGCCTCGATCGCGCGCGCGCGCCCCTGCTCCAGGGCGTCGGCCATCTCGCGGAGCGCCGTGCGCAGCGCCTGGAATTCGGGCGCGCCTCGGCGCGGGCGATCGGGTGGCAGTGGCTCGAGGTGGCGGATGTGACCGGTCCACCCGATCAGCTCTTCGATGGGGCGGCTCAGTTGCCGCGACAGGTGGCCCCCGACCCGCACCGAGGCATACAGGAAGGCCGCACCCACCAGCAGCACCACCAGGCCGAGGCCGGCGTAGTAGTATCGCCCGAAGGTGTTCACCCGCTGCAGCTGACCGAGCGCGCGATTGAGCTTGGCCGCATGATCGCTCAGCGCGCGGCGCTCCGCCGGCTGGAGCCTGGTCGAATCCAGCGTCTCAAGCAGGGTGCGTCCCGACGCGCCGACATCCTCCATGGCCCGGAGTGCCCCGGCCGCCGGCGTGCTCGAGCGCACGGTCAGCGCCCACCCGAGGATCGCGACGGCGGTGGGGACCGCGCCGAGGAGGATCAGGGTGAGGAGAATTCGCTGGCGGAAGGGGAGGCGCATCGCCTCTCAAGATAAGCCGCGCCCCGCTGGAGGGCCCAGCCGGCCAGCACCCCCGCGCCCGCGGCTCCCCACTCGGACCAGTGGACCGGCGGCAGGCCGGCGAGCAGGGACGGCAGCGTCAGGCCGGCCGCGACCGTGACCGCGGGCACCCAGCCGGCCGGGGCACCGGCTCGTGCCGCCCAGTATCCGAGCGGCACCGCGCTCAGCGCGAGGCACAGCGCGGTGAACCAGCGCACCCCGGTTCCCGCTCCCAGCTCGAACGGGGAGATCAGCCTCCATCCGTACGCCGGTGACAGGGTGTATTCGATCGCCCGTGTGACCCCGGCATAGGACGAGCGCAGGCGGATCACGCCGCCGCCAGCCGTGGCCTCGAGCCGGACGGCCACCCCGGCGGCGTCGGGAAGCCCGTCCGGCAACGTCACGGTCACGGGGTGCATCAGGTATCGGACCGCCCGGACAGGGATGGTGATGCCGGCCTGACGCCCGAACTGGTACAGCGTGAGCTCGTCGCGTGAGTCCGCTCGAAGCTTGTAGATCCACGAGCGATAGTAGACCGGCCGTCCCGAGTTCACTTGGGCGACGAGCGAGAATCGCCCCCGTTCGAGCCGACGCCGCAACGCCGCCGAGTCGGGCGGGACGGCGTTCTTCGGCATCGGGAGGCCCTCGAGTTGGACCGCGCCGACCTCGCCGAAGAAGATGTCTCGCCCGCGTGCCTCGCCCGCCCAGCCACTCCTGAGCACCCCGTCCTGCAGGGACGGGGTGAGCAGCCAGGCGGACAGTCCCAGCGCCGCCAGCCACGCGATGGCGCCTCCGGCCAGCAGCCGGGCGGCCTGGGTGCGCGAGGGGCGAAGCGCGGCGGGCAGGCGCGGCCCAATCGCCGCCCCGATGGCCCCGCTCGTGGTATTGGTGAGCAGGTCGCTCAGGCTCGCGTCGCGTCCGGGGATGGCCACCAGCTGCAGCAGCTCGACGGTGAGCGAGAGCGCCGCCGAGACCAGCACGGTCCGACGCCAGGACGCGCCCGCGAGTCGGAGCCCCATGGCGAACGGAACGAACAGCAACAGGTTGGCGACGATGTCCGCGCCGCCGCTGTCGCCGCACACGATGCACCAGAGCGGCGTCATCAGCGTGAGCCCGTTGGGATCGGCCGCTGGGGTGAGCGTCGCGAGGGCAATGAACAGCAGTCCGGCGGTGGCGAGCGCCAGGGCGGCGGACACTCTCGTCGTCTTCGGGGGCATCGTCGGCCGGGAGTGGGGGAAAGGCGCCGCCATGGAGTCGGCGCCCGGGTGGTGAACCTAGTCAGGTCCGCCGGGGCGGGCCACGATCGTTCGGTTGTGACCCGCCTCACCCCGGCGGGCGCTCGGGCCGGCTACACTGGTGGGCGATTCACGATCCGCCATGTCACCAACGGGGCCCATCCTTTCGCTATGAGTGCTGGAACGCGCGCGCGCCCCCGCGAGACCGGTCCGCTCCGGATCGGACTCATGCTCCGCGGCATCGACGAGTACGATGGCGCCGGCGTCTACATCCGCCAGCTGCTCGATGCCGTGCTCCGACTCGACCGGACCAACCAGTACGTGCTGTTCTACTCGGACGTGCGCCAGCGGGGACGCTACGCCCACCTGCCCAACGTGCGCGAGGTGGTCGTCCGCGCGCCGGGCAAGCTGCTGTGGGACCAGGTCGCGGTGCCCATGGCGGCTCGGCGGGAGGGGGTCGACGTCCTGTTCCACCACAAGTTCAGCATCCCGCTGGTGGCGCCCTGCCCGACGATCGTGCAGCAGCGCGGCACGGAGTACTGGACCTTTCCCGAGTACTACCTCACGCTCGGCGATCGCATCAATCGACTCTACAACGTGCTGACCATCCCGCTGTTCTGCCGCCGCGCCGAGCGGGTGCTGACCAACAGCGACAGCCTGGCGCACGAGCTGGAGCGGCTCGCCGGGGTGCCGCGCGAGAAAATGGCGACGATCTACGCCGCCGCCGACGAGCGCTTCATCCGCATCACCGATCCCGCGGCGCTGGCCCACGTGCGGGCGAGCTACGGCCTGCCCGACGAGCCGTTCTTTCTCATGGTGGTGAAGGGCTACGCGCGGATCGAGTACGAGGGCGCCGCGTTGTGTCCGCGGAAGAACGTGGAAGGCACGCTCGAGGCGTTTGCCCGCGCCCGCGCCGCCGACCCGGCCGTGCCCCGCCTGGTGATTCTCGGCGCCGGCGTGCGCGAGCGCCTCACCCCCGACGCGCTGCGGGGCCGCTTCGGCCTCGACCCGGACGCCGTGGTGATCCCGGGCCTTATCGCCCACGACGACATGCCCGCGGTGTATAGCCTGGCGGGCGCGCTGCTCTTTCCCTCGTACTACGAGAGCTTCGGGATCCCGCTGGTCGAGGCCATGGCCTGTGGCTGTCCCGTCATCACGTCCAGCGCGCCGGCGTGTCCCGAGGTGGTGGGCGACGCGGCGCTGGTAGTGGATCCGGATGACGTGGCCGGGCTCGCCGACGCCATGCTTCGCCTGGTCCGCGTGGCGGGTCTCGCGGAGCGGCTCCGCGCGCTGGGCTTGGCGCGGGCCGCGACGTTCTCGTGGCACGAAGGCGCGCGCCAGCTGGTGGGCGAGCTGACCCGGGTCGGGCACCGCCGCGCGGCCTGAGCTCAGACCCAGCCCAGCTGCCGATACGACTCGAGCGTCCGGACCAGTCCCGTACGCAGGTCCACCTGGGGCCGAAAGCCGAGCTCCTCCCGGGCGCGCGAGGTGTCGAACCACCGGTTGCTGGTGAAGAACTTCACCCGGCGCCGGAAGATCGGAGGCTCGATGCGGAGCGGGACGCAGACCGCCTCGCACGCCGCTCCCAGCAGCCAGAACGGCCACACCGGGAACCGAAGCCTCGGCGGCGGGACATTCGCGACCTCCGCGATCTCGTTCACCAGCTCCCGAAGGGTCGGAGCCTCGCGCCCCGTGAGGATGTAGGTCCGGCCATCCGCGTCCGGGTGCTCTCCCGCCAGCAGGAATCCCTCGACCAGGTCATCGACATAGACCATCTGGAATCGCGGGCGTCCGTCGCCCAGGATCCGGAAGCGCCGGCGCGCCACCCCGCCGATGAGCTTGAACAGCCGGCGATCACCGGGGCCGTAGATCGGCCCGGGTCGCACGATGGTGACCTGCATCCCGACCCGCCGCGCCGTCTCGCGCGCCATCCATTCGCCTTCGAGCTTGGTCTGCTGATAGATGTCCATGGGATGAAACGGCGCATCCTCGGTCGCCGGCACGTCACCGCGGACATGGCCGTGGACGCCCACCGTGCTGCAGTGCACCACGCGCCGGACGCCGGCCGCGGCCGCGGCTTCGATCAGCTCGCGGGTGGCATCCACGTGAACCGACCGGTACTCCGAGTCCGGCACACCGGCGCGCCGGAACACGGCGGCCAGATGATAGACCAGCTCCACCCCTTCGATCGCGCGGCGGACGAGCGTCTGGTCCCGGACATCACCGCACAGCACCTCGGCGCCGGTGGCGGCGAGCTCGCCCTGGCTGGCCGGCGAACGCACCAGGCCGCGCACGGTGTACCCTTGGTTCACCAGTGTGCGGGCCAGGGCAAGGCCGGTGAATCCCCCGGCGCCGGTCACTAGCACGGTGGGCATGTGCTACCGCCCTCCCACGGCCACTTCCGCCGGTTGGGCGACTCGGCCACCCGCGAACAGGCGCACCAGCTCCGCGGCGATGACATCGACGTCGAACCGCTGTTCGATCCGGCGGCGCCCCAACAGGCCTACCCGTTCACGCTCGCCGGGGGAGGCCAGCAACTCTCCGAGCGCGTCGGCCAGGGCGGCCGCATCGGCCGGGGGCACCAGTCTGCCGGCGCCGTCCAGCAGCTCGGCCTGCCCCCCGGTGGGGGTGGAGACGGCGGGGATGCCGTAGGCCATCGCCTCGATGAGGGCGACGCTCAGTCCTTCGTGCACGCCTCCGCCGAGGTCTCGGCTCGGCAGGGCCACGCAATCCACCGAGCCGTCGCGATACAGTCCCAGCAGCGCGGCATGGGGAACGACGCCGAGCATCCGCACCCTGCTCTCGAGCCCCAGCCCCTGCACTTGTCCGGCGAGGGCGGCCGCATCCGGTCCGTCTCCCGCGAGCCACAGCTCGAACGCCACCCCGCGCGCCGCCAACATGGCCGCCGCGTCGATGAGGTAGCGCTGGGCTTTCATGGGCACCAGGCGGCCGGGGCAAACGATGACCGGTGCGGCGCGAGGCGGGCGGGACGCGCCCCGCGGGGGGACGCGCACCCCCATGTACAGCACCAGCGCGCGCGCTGCGGCCTCCGGCCCGACCATGCCGCGCGCCATGTTCAGCATGTAGCCGGCGATGAACCGCCCGAATCGGGCGGACCGCAGCTTCAGGTCGAGCAGGTTGTTGAGCACGATGTCGTATCGATGGGCCGTGAAGCTCCACGGAATGCCGCTCATCGCGCTGGCGCCCATCGCCATGGTGGCGGTCCAGTGCGCCCAGTGCGCGTGGATATGGTCGGCTCGCCAGGAGCGGGCCACCCGCGCCAGCCACATGCCTTCGGCGGTCGCGACGGCGTTGAGGAGGCTGCGGTAACGCGGGCGCGTCACGCGAACGGCCCACAGCGCCCGCCCCGCCTGCCCGGGATCGCGCGCGACGGCGGCGGCCGCCGTCACCGCTACGGCCAGGCGGTTCGGCATGGGCCGCGCGCGCGCGACCAGCTCCCCCACGTCGTCGTGAATGACCGGATCGTGCGACCGGCGGGGCACGACCAGGATCTCGTGCCCCGCCTCGAGCAGCGCCTGCACCTCGGCAATGACGAAGGCCTCGCCGTCACCGAACGGCAACGCATGAGTGACATACACGATCCTCATGACGCCTTCATTTCCATTAGTGGCCGGGTCCCATCAACCCATATTGTCGCCGGCCGGCCTCCCGCGTTGTGACCGCAGTCACCGGCCCGCCAAACGCGCACGCATGATGAGCTTATGCCCCGGCTGCCAGGGCAGGAGCACATCGGTGGCCGCGGTGAGACGCAGCACGGGATAGAGCGCCGAGAGCAGCCGGAACTGCTTGCGGTGCTGCTGCAAGTCGTCTTGGGTGACCACGGTTCCCTTCGACGACGCGGCGCCGCTCTTCCGCCTCCGCATGAGCTCGTAGGCACCATTCAGCGCGGTATCCACCAGCTCGGAGCCGAATCGCGAATAGGTGATCGTGCGCTCGATCCGGAAGCGTGGTCCGAGGGTCTCGCTCAGCGACGCGGCCGTGTAGCCCGCGCGCAGGTGCCCGTGCCACGCGTCGGTGAGTCCGATGCCGTGCCGGAACCGGTTGAGCGGTGAGCGGGGCTGAAGGTGTGGCACGTTGATGATGACCACCCCGGCGGGCACCAGGATGCGCTCCAGCTCGCGGGCGAAGGCACGGTCGTCGTGGATGTGCTCCAGATAGTCCACCACGACGACCTGGTCGAAGCTACGGTCCGCGAAGGGTGTTCGCGGCCCGTCGAGCTGGTAGACGTCGGTGCCCACGAGCTGGCGGATCGAGGCGACGGCCCTCGGGTCCAGGTCCGCGCTCGACCACTTCCCGCCGCGCTGCCGCAGCAGGTGGCTGACGACGCCGTTATCGGCTCCGATGTCCAGATTGGCCCGGCCGGTGGGATCGTCCAGCAGCTCGAGGATGCGGTGGAACTTGGCCTGCTTGAGCACCGATTTGCGGTACAGCGCCATGGCCCACTCCGTCTCGGCCGTGGTCACGGCGCCCGGCCCATGCTCAGGGAGCGACGGCGGGGACGGAGAGGGGGAGGCGAAGATGCCGCCCGACCAGCACGAAGGCGATGGCGGCGCGAAGGAACCATCCGAGGCCCACCCCATAGATGACGCCGGCGAGCCCCCAGCGCGCGCCCACGAAAGCCCCCGCCACGGAAACACCGACCGACAGCCAGCCCGAGAGATTGACCAGCGAGAGCTCGCGCGGCTCGGCCAGGGCGGATGCGGTGGCCTTCGAGAAGGCGTTGGCGATCTTCGCGATGCCGCTCACGATCGCCGCCAGGAGCAACGAGCCTGGCAGGTGGTACTTGCCCGCCAGAAGCCAGCGCTCGACCAGCGGGGTGCCGACCCAGATCGCCGCGGATCCCACCAGCACCATCATGCCGACCAGCTTCGCTTCGTGCGCCACCAGCTGCCGCCGTTCCACCACCGTGCCGGTGGCGCGGAGCCGGGGCAGGAGACTGAAGCCGACGCCCATCTGCATCACCCGGTAGATCGAGCCCGCGATCGCGCCGAGCACGCCGTAGAGGGCCAGGTCCGCGAGCGGGAGCACATGCGGCAGGATCAACCGTTCCAGCTGAATGAGGAGCAGGCCGGAGGCGTTGACGCCGGCGAAGGCCAGGGCCTCGCCCCACGAGAACGGGGCCTCGGCGGGTCGCTGACGCCGCCGGCGCTCCCGCAGCAGCACGGTCCAGCCGATGGCAGCGGCCGCCACGAAGCCGATGGTGGAGATCAGCACCGGCAGCCAGGCGCTCCTCACATGGCCCACGATGACGGCCAGTGCAGCCACCAACAGGACGATGTTGGGGCTCTGTCCCAGGGTGAGGGACTGAGCGAAACGCTGTTCGCTCTGGAGTCGCGAGCCGGCGATCAGCATCAGACCGCCGGTGGCGGAGCTGACGAACAGCATCGCGGCCAACCCCAGCGGCATCCCGTAGCTCAGCACGCCGATGATACCGATGGCGAAGCCGACGAGCGCGGATGCGCCGATCGAGGCGGTGAGCAGCCTCGGCCCGGGCTCCAGGTGGTGACGGTTGATCAGGCCGTCGATCCCCAACGGCGCCATCGCATACCCCAGGTTGCCCAGCGCGATGATCAGGGTGAACAAGGCGTACTGCTCGGTGGGAAGCACCCGCGCCAGGATCAGATTCGATCCCGCGAACCCTACGCCCGAGAGGGCATAGACCACCATGCTGCGCACGGTGGGAGACTGAAAGAACAGCTTCACGCCTGGACCCCGGCGACCTTTGCCTCCATGGCATCATAGAAGGACGCCAGCTTGCGGCGGGCGGCCTCCGGGGTGAACTCGTCCTGCACGTAGGCCTTGGCCCGTCGCCCGAGGCGCTCGCGCAGCGCCCCGTCACCCAGGAGCGACGCCAGGCCGGTGCCCAGCGCCGTCGGGTCGGGATCCACCAGGTACGCCGTACGATCGTCGAGGACCTGCGTGTGGGTGCGGAGGCGGGTGGCCAGTACCGCGGTACCCGAATCCAGGTAGGAGTAGATCTTCATCGGCGTGTTCAGACCCTTGAGGCGCGGAGATACCAGCACGTCGGCTTGCTTGAGCAGCGCGGAGAGCTCGTGCACCGGCCGGGGGCCGAGGAAATGTACCCGGGATTGGATGCCCAGCCCGCCCGCCATGCCGCGATAGCGGCGGATGTCGTCCTCCCGTCCACCCACGATGACCAGACTCGCGCTCGGCACCCGACGCAGGGTGACCCGGAACCCCTGCAGCAGCAGGTCGATGCCCTGGTAGCGCTCGAGGTTGCCCACGTACATCGCCACCGGCCCCGCACGCCGGAGCGACTCCGGCAGCGCCCCGTCGGTCCCGTCGGCCGGCGAGACCGGCGGGAGCAGGGTGCTATCCTCCACCCGGCCCACCGGCTTGTCGGGAGCATGGGCGTGGGCCACGTCCTCCAGCGCTGCGCAGACCGTGAGCACCCCGATGCTCCGGCGGACGGCGATCGACTCGCAATACCGCAGGAACGGCAGCACGGAATGAATACGCGGGAACCGCTCCACGAGTTGCTCCGCCAGCGAGGAGTCCATGTCGTAAATGTACGGGATGCCGGATACCGCGCTCGCGATCGCCGCGATGAAGGCCGACTCCTCCACCGCGTGGATGAGGTCGTACCGGGTGCGCCGGACCATCCGGAGGCACTCGACGACCATCACCCCGTCGCACACCACCTTCTTCATCGAGAACCCCGCCCGGACGTTCCGGATGCCCGGCAGCCGGGGAATCCGGTGAATGCGGCAGTCCGGAATCGTCACGTCCTCGCCCTCGTGGAGGGTCAGCACATCGACCTGGTGGCCGCGGGCGCTGAGGAACTCCAGCACGGTCCGCACGGCCAGAGGCGTCCCCCGCGCCTGGAAGAACGGGTGGGGGGCCAGGACCAGGATCTTCAACCGCCGGGGCCCATAGTCGAGCCGAACGGGTGCAGCCGTCGCGTCACGTCGGCGATCTCGGTCGCTTCCCGTCCCGGAGTCCAGCCGAGGGTACCGGCGGCGATCCGCGCGACGTCGGCGACCGCTCCCCGCGTAGGCGGGGGCTGGAGGCTCAACGAGGTTCGCCGAAAAATTACGTCTGAGAGCCGTACCGCCATCTCCTCTCGTATCGCTCGGTCGATCTGGGTCCGCAGGGGGCCACTGACCTCGTCCTCCGGGCGGTCGATCCGGACCTCCGCCGACCGGCACGGAATCCTTCCGCGACCCAGACTGGCAACCACGCCGTCCACGACGCCTTCCGCTATTCCCCTGGCAGTAGTGAATTTGACCCCTTCGACCGACAACATACCGCGGGGTCCGAGACCCAATCCGTGGTCTATGACACGCGCGCGGTCCGCCAGGGCACCCGGGCGGCCGGACTCGCGCCCGGCTTTGAGGGGTAGCAGGCCCCATTGGCAGCGAATCAGGTCGGGCTCGGACAGCGCGAGGCCCGGGCAGGCCGCGTTGAACTCGGCCATGAGGGCCACCGCGCCGCGCCGGACCAGCGCGTCGGGGTCCTGGCCCTGCCAGGGGGTGTACCAGGTCCCGAGCAGCGTGCTGGTATCCTGGGGGACCAGGAACACGAACCGACCCCCGCCCATGACGGGGTCCGCCGCCGGCCCGGCTGGCGATCGCAGCCCCACTGCGGCCTCCGCCAAGCGCCCGCTCACCTCGATGTTGAGGGCAAATGCCTGGGGCACCACTGCGGCGGCGTGGCCGCTCAGGAGGGGGGTCCAGGGTCCCGCGGCGATGACTACCCGTCGACCAAGAACGTCCAGCGCCTCCCCGTTGATGACATCCGTGGCGCGGACGCCGGTCGCCGTGCCGTCTTCGATGAGCAGCTGGTCCATCTGGCAGTAGTTGGCGGCCGCGGCCCCGTGGCCGGTCGCGGCGCGGACGAAGGCGAGCGTGAGGCGCTCGGGATGCCGCATTCGGGCGTCCCACCACTGGGCGCCGCCGGTCGAGCCGTCGGGGAAAGCCGCGAACAGCCGGCGACACTCCTCGGGCGAGAGAAGCCGGCTCTGGGGAAGCCGATGGTCGGGCTCGAGCCCGCGGTCGCGGCTGCGAGAAAGCAGGTCGTAGAGGCGGAGTGCGGCGCCCAGCGCCGGGCGGCTCGTCGCTCCTCGGCCCGCCGTGGGGACGACGACCGGTAGGGGCTCAACCAGCGTGGGGGCGATCCGGAGCAGGGCGGAGCGCTCTCGGTTGGATTCGCGCATCCGGCGGAGGTTGCCGCGGGCGAGCGAGCGCAAGCCTCCATGCACGATGCGGAGGCTGTTGGCCGAGGTGGCCGACCCGAAATCGTAGCGCTCGAGCAGGGCGACCTGGAGACCGCGCAGGGTCGCGTCCCACGCGATGCAGGCGCCGTGAATCCCGCCGCCGACGACCACCAGATCGTGCACCCGTCCGGTCAGCTGAGTCAGGTCGCGTTGCATGAGTTCCCGACAATCCCCACCGAGGCTTCGCGCGGACGCGAGACCCGGGCGGCCACGCGTCCATGAGGGTACCCCGGTGTCAGACCCGCTCGCGCACGCGGTAGGCGCGGCGGTGCGGCGACCGCAGGTGCACGATGATCTCGCCTACCAGCCCGAGACCCATGAGCTGAACGCCGAGGGCGATCAGCAGGACCGCGAGCAGGAGCAGGGGACGATCGGCGATGCCCTGGCCGGCCAGGCGCTCCACCAGCAGCACCAGGCTGGTCACCGCCCCCAGGCCGAAGAACACCGAGCCCACCAGGCCAAAGAACCGGAGCGGCTTCTCGGTGAACTTGGCCAGGAAGAAAAACGCGGCGATGTCGAGCAGCCGGCGGACGTATACCCCCGGCCGGTAGACCCGGGTACCTGCGTCGTTCGGATGCTGCGGCACGGGCACCTCGTCCACCCGGTAGCCCTCGCGTAGGGCGAGCGCCGGGAGGAAGCGGTGCAGGTCGCCGTACAGCGGCAACGCCTCCGCCACGGGGCGGCGGATGAGCCGTACGCCACAGGCCATGTCGTGGAAGCGCCGATCACTCAGGCCGCCCACCATGCTGTGAAATGCCCGGGACTGAAGCCGGTTGAGCCAGCTGTCCACTCGAGGCGAGCGGCTCGCCACGGCCATGTCGGCGCCGGCCTGAAGCGCGTCGAGCAGGCCGGCCACGCCTTCCGCCTGCACTTGAAAGTAGGCCGGTAGCGTCAGGATCACGTCGCCCCGGCTCCGCTCGATGCCGAGCCGGAGGGCGGCGGTCTCGCCGAAGGTCCGGGCGAACGAGAGCAGGCGCACCGATTCCCGCTCGCGGCTCAGCGCCACCAGGTCGGGCGGCGGCGTGAAGCCGCCGTCGAACACGAACAGGAACTCGTGCTCCTCGCCGCGCCGATCGAGCTCGCCGGCGAACGAGCGGTACAGAACGAGGAGGTCGTCGGCGCGCTCGACGACGGGGACGATCACGGATACCAGCCGGACGTCGGCGGGTCCGGATGCAGGCGAGCGCTCGACGGTCGGTTCCATGAGGGTGCCCTCGGCGGACATGATCAACGAACCTCCCAGGCAGTCGGAATCTCGCGGGCGCTCTCGCGCTCGCTGTTGAGCGCCACCTCGGCGACCAGCCCGAGCATGGCGAGGTAGAACGCCGCCGCGAGCCAGAGCAGAGCGGCGCCCGGGAAGACCACCGCGTCCGCCTTGATCGCCCCGAAGTGGCTGGCCGCGTAGACCCAGACCAGCGCGAACGCCAGCCCGACGCCGACCAGGGGGGCCGACGCCGCGACGAACCCCACCAGCGGTCGGGACCGGAAGGTGGTGATCATCTTCAGCGTCATAAGGTCGACCAGGACCTTCACCGTCCGGCTGATGCCGTACTTGCTCTCACCGAACCGCCGGGCGTGATGCCGCACGGGCAGCTCCGTGATGCGCGCGCCGACGCTGGCCGACAGCGCGGGAATAAACCGGTGCTGCTCGGCGTAGAGCGAGATGCGGTCCAGCAGGTCGCGCCGATAGGCCTTGAGCGAACATCCGTTGTCGGTAATCTGGACGCCGGTCAGCCGGCGGATGATCCGGTTGGCCACCCACGACGGCACCTTTCGCAGGATGAGCTTGTCTTGGCGTCGCTGGCGCCAGCCGCAGACCAGGTCATAGCCTTCGTCGAGCTTGGCCACCAGCATCGGGATGTCGCGGGGGTCGTTCTGCAGGTCGCCGTCCAGGCTCACCACGACCCGGCCCCGGGCGTGATCGAAGCCGGCCATCATAGCCGCGGTCTGGCCGACGTTGCGCCCGAGGCGAAGCCCGTGGACCTGCGGATGCGCCGCCGCGGCTCCCGCGATTCGATCCCAGGTGTCGTCCCGGCTGCCATCATCGACCAGGATGACCTCGAAGCTACCCGCGTAGGTGGCCAGGGCCTCGAGGATCCAGTCCACCAACGGCTGGACGTTCTGCGATTCGTTGTAGAGCGGTGCGACTACGGACAACTCGGGCATGACCTGTGGTCTCGTCTCGGGTCGGTCGATCTTGAAAATAGGCTGTTGCGCGCGCCGTGCTTCCAGCAATGCCCGTTCCGCGCAACCCCAGCGTCGGCCTTAGGCGTAACATATTGTCATTCAAAAGGTTGTTCAATGGCAACCGGTTGGTAGCCAGTGGTGGGTTTCCGAATTTTGCGGTGGTGCTGCTCAGGCGCAACAACGCTGGCGGGTCACCAGCCTCCGCGACGGAGGAGGATGACGGGGATGGTCTTGAACATGATGCGCAGGTCCTCGCGCAGGCTCTGGCGGCGGATGTACTCGAGGTCGTAGCTCACCTTGGTGCGCACGTCCTCCAGCGAGCGGTCGTAGTGGTGGTTGATCTGGGCCAGCCCCGTGATCCCCGGCTTGGCCCGCTGGCGCAGCGGGTACTCGGCGATGTGGCTGCGCAGCTCGGCGAAGATGGTGGGCCGCTCGGGCCGGGGGCCCACGATGTTCATCTCGCCCTTGAGCACGTTGAGCAGCTGGGGCAGCTCGTCCAGCCGGTACTGGCGCAGCACCCGGCCCGCCAGGGTGACCCGGGGGTCGGCCTCGGCCGCCCACACCGCCCCGCTGTGGCGCTCGGCGTCGACGTGCATCGTGCGGAACTTGTAGATGGTGAACGGCCGGCCGCCCAGGTCCTGGGCGCGGCGGTGGTTCTGGGCATCGAGGCCGGGCGAGCGGCGGTCGAGCCCGACCCGCTCCTGGAGGTAGAAGATCGGCCCGCGGGAGGTGAGCTTGATCAGGATCGCCAGCAGCACGAACACCGGCAGCAGCGCCAGCAGCGCCAGCAAGGCCAGCACCAAGTTGAGCG
>JBOHSB010000131.1:0-4858 GCA_050733015.1 Gemmatimonadales bacterium | reverse complement strand
GCCCGGCGGCGCCGCCGGCTGCCTTCCTCGACGGTCCACCCGTCGTAGAAGGCCAGGAGCGACTCGGGGGCCATGGACGGACAGCACGGCAGAATGACGTGGATTGCGCCCGGGCGACTGTGCCGCTGCAGATCCGCGATGAACTCCATGCGGCAAGTGGCCCCCAGATCGAGCAGCGCACCGGGATCCAGCACCACGAGATCGAGCTCTCGCGGCAGGTCCACGAACTCCGGCA
Source organism: Gemmatimonadales bacterium (assembly GCA_050733015.1). Taxonomy (GTDB): domain Bacteria; phylum Gemmatimonadota; class Gemmatimonadetes; order Gemmatimonadales; family GWC2-71-9; genus CAVVWJ01. The sequence continues at coordinate 4,623 of JBOHSB010000131.1, read as the reverse complement.
GGCAGGGACCCGTCTGCGCCACGTAGCCCTCGAACATGCTGCCCAACGCCTCCGCCGCCATGCGCGATTCGACCCGTTCGACGCAGCCCAGATCGCCCGCGAGGAACGTGACGGCGGCGTCGAACGCCGCGAGCAGATACGTGGCCGGCTCCGCGCCGCTCCCGATCACCAGCGACACATCCTCGGGCTCGAGTCGGGGGAGCAGCCGCGCCAGCGCGGACGCGGGCTCGAGGCCCCAATGGGTGGGTGTCCGCTGCGCCTCGCGCAGCTTGAGGAATTGACGCCGCCACCGGTTGTACGGCCGGAGCGAGAGCCGCTTCATGATGAGCCGGTCCACCGACTCCAGCATGAGCACTTCGGTCAGGAGGAACTGGCCCTCGGCCGCCGACTGGAGCTCGGTAGCGGCCTCGTCGCCCAGGCGGAGCAGCTCATCCCGCCCGATCGAGTTCTTGTACCCCTCGATGCGCTGGAGGATGTACTCCTGATAGTACTGTTTGTCCGAATAGGGCGAGCGTCGCCGATGCGACGAGTGGCGCACCTGCGTGGCGCTTAGCACGCGGCCTCGGCGCGGGTGGCGCGCGACGCCGGAGATGAACGAAGCGGTTGGAGGGCGGGGTCTTCGGCGAGCATCGACTGCAAACTCATACACCGGCCCGGCGGTGTCAATGCGAAGAAAGCAAGAACCCGAGGACGGTGCTCACTCCGCCTGCAGCACGGCTCCCTTGAGATAGCTGGTCTCGGGGATCGTCAGCACTTCCGGGTGGTCGAGGCCCTGGCCCAGCACGCGGCGCAGAAAGACCCGCCGGCCGCTGTCGGCCGCGGCATCGTTCAGCATCGCCAGGAACTCGGGGAGACGAACGTGGAAGGAGCAGCTGGCGGTGAGCAGGGTGCCGCCGGGCTCGAGGCAGCGCATCGCCCGGAGATTGATCTCGTGGTAGCCGCGGATCGCCGCCGCCACCGAGGCGCGACTCTTGGCGAACGCCGGCGGGTCAACCACGATGGTGTCGAACCGCTCCCGCGCCCGGGCAAACCCCCGGAGCGTCTCGAAGGCGTCCGCTTCGCGCCACTCGATGTTCCCGAGATCGTTGAGCGCGGCGTTCGCGGCCCCTCGGGTCAGCGCCTCCTGGCTCACGTCCAGGGCCAGCACCGACCGGGCCCGCGCGGCCAGGTGGACGGCGAACGAGCCGTGGTAGGCAAAGCAGTCGAGGGCTCGCCCGCCTGGGACGGCGAGCTCGCCGGCCAGCACCCGGTTGGGCCGCTGGTCGAGAAAGGCGCCGGTCTTCTGACCGTCCCAGGGCGCGGCGAGGTAGCGAACCCGGGCCTCCCGCACCTCGATCTCGCGCGGCACGCTCCCGTGGGCGAGCTGGACGACCTCCACCAGGCCCTCGCGCCGCCGGACGGCCGCGTCGTTCCGGAGCAGGACGCCCTCGGGCTCGAACAGCTCCACCAGCGCGGCAACGATCGGCTCGCACATGGTCTCGAGGCCGGCGGACAGGATCTGCGCCACTAGCCAGCGGTCGTACCGGTCCACGATCAAGGAGGGAAGTCCGTCGGCCTCGCCGTGCACCAGCCGCCAAGCGGTCGCGTCGATGCCGACCCGGCGCGCCGCACTCGCCTGCAGGTGCTCGCGCCACCAGGCGGCATCGACCGGCCGGTCGGTGCGCTCGAGCAGGCGGAGCCGGATCTCGGAGCCGGGCGAGTGCAGCGCCTGTCCGATGAAGCGACCGCGCGGGTCCTGAACCGGCACGAGGCCGGGCGGGGCCTCACCGGCGATCACTTCGCTGCGATAGATCCAGGGATGGCCGCGGACCCAGCGTTCGGCCCCGCGCGCGGTGACGCGCACGGCGATCACGCGCGGTCGGGCCGGAGAACCATGGCTCCGCGCAGATAGCAGTGCTTGATTTCAGCGCGGGTTCGGGAGGTATAGGCATGCACCAGCAGGCGGATGCACATCGGGAGGGACCCCGGCACCGGAATCTCAGTGGCGTGGAGCAGCGCCACGATGTTCCACCCGAACTCTTCCGCCGCGCGCGCGGGAAAGGCGGCGTCGAGGTCGCGGGTCACAGTGAACAACCCGCTGACGATATCGTCGGGCTGGAGGCTGTTGGCTTCGATGAGCGTGCGGAGCAACTCGTCGGTAGCCTCGAGGATCTCGGTCGCGTCGTTGCGCCTCACGGTGGTGGCGCCGCGGATGCCCTGCAAGCGAGGCGTGGGGACGGTCATGGCACCTAATGTAGCGGCATTGGTTCGGCTGATGTTCGTGACCGACGACGGCCTGATCGGCGGCCGCGACGTGGTCGCGCTGGCACGGGCGGCCGAAGCGGGGGGCGCGACCTCGGTCCAGCTCCGCCTCAAGCGGGCGCCGCCTCGCGAGCAGGTCGCGCTCGCGAGAGCGCTGGTGGACGCGCTCACGGTGCCCGTGCTGGTGAACGACCGGCCCGACATCGCGATCGCTGCCGGCGCGGCGGGCGCCCACCTCGGGGCAGACGACCTGCCGGCCGGCCTGGCCCGTGGGATCGCCCCGCCTGGCTTCGTCATCGGGGCGTCGGTCGGCTCGGCAGACGAGGCCGCGGCCGCCGAGGCGGCGGACTACTGGGGCATCGGGCCCTGGCGGGTCACCACCACCAAGGCCGATGCGGGCGAGGGTCTCGGGCCGGAAGGCTTCGGCCGCCTGGCGCGGCTATCGGCGGGACGGCCGTGCCTCGCGATTGGCGCGGTGCGCCCCGGCGATGTGCCGCGGGTTCGCGCGGCCGGCGGCTCCGGGGTGGCGGTGGTGTCGGGGATCCTGGGCGCAGCGGACGTGCGTGCGGCGGCGGCGGCGTACGCCCACGCGTGGTGAACCGGCGTTACTTCCCGCGCCGAAGCTTCGCGATGTTCCGCAGGTGCTCACCGTAGGTCTTCGCGAACAGGTGGTGCCCGTCCGGTCCCGCCACGAAGTACAGATACGGCACCTTCGCCGGGTACAGGGATGCCTCGAGGCTGCGCCGGCTGGGGGAGTTGACCGGTCCCGGCGGGAGCCCGGGATGGAGGTAGGTGTTGTACGGGGAGGCGAACTGATAGTCCTTCTCGTACAAGCGGCTCTTTCGCCGGCCGGTGGCCAGGAAGATGGCGTATTGAATCGTGGGATCCGCCTGCAGCGCCATCCCGATCCGCAGGCGGTTGTGGTACACGCCGGCGATGGTCTCACGCTCGTCGTCGGCCCGGGCCTCGCCCTCGACGATCGACGCGAACGTGACGAGCTGGGCCTGGGTCATCCCGATCGAATCGAGCCGCGCGGTCCACTGGGGCAGCCAGCCCGACTTGAAGTTCTCGGCCATGATGCGCACCAGGTCACCGGCCCGCACACCGATGGGCAACGTGTAGGTCTCGGGGCGGAGAAATCCCTCGAACGAGCGGAGCGGGAATCTCAGGATGGCGCTCGCGGCGGCGCCGTCCGACGCCGCGGTGGCGGTCGAGTCCTCGGGGATCCCCAGCCGCTGCCGGGCCAGGGCCGCGACCTCCGGGATCGTGAGGCCTTCGGGGACGGTGAACTTCTGGTTCACCGCCGCGCCCTTGGCGAGCACGTCGAGCACCTGCCAGGGTGATGTGCCGGGTGGAAACTCGTAGACGCCCGCCTGGACCGACCGGTCCACGCGCCGGACCCGCGCGATGAGGCGGAACAGGCGGCGGTTCGCGATCACCCCGTGGGCCGCGAGCGTGTCCGTCACGGCGCCGAACGTGGTCCCGGGCGGGAGCGTCACCCGTTCATCCGCCGTGTTGCTGCCGGCGCAGCCGGCGGTGCCGACCAGCAGCGCCAGTCCGAAGGCGCGCGGCCTCACGGCTCCGGCTCCCCCGCCCGCCGGAACTCGAGGTAGTGCTGGAGCACGACCGCCGCCGCGAGGGCGTCGACGTCCTCCCGGCGCCCCCGGATTGAGCCGCCCTGCTCGCGTATGGCGGCGAGGGCCCGGGCCGTGCTCATGCGCTCGTCCCACAGGTCGAGCGGCAGGCCGGTCCGCCGGCCGATCGCCTCGGCGATCTCGCGTGCGCCGGCAGCGCTGGCTCCCTCCTCGCCCTCGCCGGTAAGCGGCAGCCCAACCACGACTCCGACCGGCGCGTGCTGTGCCACCAACTCGAGGAATCGCGGCATGGGAAACCGCTTACCGGGACGGCGGACGAGCGTCTCGAGCGGCGTGGCGATCACCTGGGTCTCATCGCTGAGCGCCAGGCCGATACGTACGTCGCCCCAGTCCACGGCGAGCAGGCGGCCGGTGGGGGGAAGCATGGGAGGAAGGTAAGAAGACCTATCAGGGACGAAAGGGCGATGGGGGGGAGGCCGAAAGGCCGATAGGACGATAGGGCGATAGGGTCGGTAGGACGAGAGCCCGGTAGCAGGGCGGAACGGTCCCGGGCGAGGACGGAGCCGCCATATGCCGTCTCCCTTCCGTCCTATCGCCCTTCCGTCCTATCGCCCTTTCGTCCTTTCGGCCTCTACTGCGCCATCGTCGCGAAGAATTCCTTGTTGTTCTTGGTCCGCTTCATCCGCTCGAGGAGGAACTCGAGCGCCTCGACCGGCGGCATGTCCGCCAGGAAGTTGCGGAGGAGGTAGACCTTGTTGAGCTCGTCCTTGGCGAGGAGGAGCTCTTC
>JBOHSB010000130.1:0-2486 GCA_050733015.1 Gemmatimonadales bacterium | reverse complement strand
AGACCGGTCTCGGCCGACTGGCGCTGGCCACCGAAGATGTGGCCGAGGATGCTGCTCCCATCGCCGGTGGCGCCTCCGCCGAGGTATCCGGCGACGTCGTTGAGGATGCTGCCATCGTGGTCGCGGTCGAGCGCGTTGGCCAGCGCGCCCGCCTGGTTCGGGTCTTGGGCGTTATGCGCGAGCGCGCCGACCAGCATGGGGAGCGCGGCGGCGATGGCGCTTTCGGTGGTGCCAGGGTCGGTACCCAGCTGCCGGCTGATCTGCTGCACGGCGTCGTTGCCGAGCCGCTGCTGAAGCATGTCGAGCAGTGACATGGGAGCCTCGAGGAAGGGGACGGCGGTGATACCCCCAAGATCGGGCCTCGGTTATCTTCGCGCCATGCCTGCCCGCTCCCGCGCCCGGTGGCAGCTCGCGACGGCCGCCGCGCTGTTCTCCACCGGCGGCGCGGCCATCAAGGCCGCGGACTTCACCGGCTGGCAGACCGCGAGCCTCCGAAGCGGCATCGCCGCCGTCGCGATCCTGCTCATCACGCCAGAAGCCCGGCGGGGCTGGACCTGGCGCGCGGTGCTGGTGGGGTTCGCCTACGCGGCGTGTCTCACCCTGTTCGTGCTGGCCAACCGGCTCACCACTGCCGCAAACACGATCTACCTCCAGAGCACGGCGCCGCTCTACCTGCTGATCCTGAGCCCGTGGCTCCTCAAGGAGCCGATCCGCCGCCAGGACCTCGGCTTCATGGCCGCGGTGGCCCTGGGCCTGGCGCTCTTCTTCGTGAGCGCCGACGCACCCGTCGCCACGGCGCCGGACCCCATGCGGGGGAACCTGCTGGCCCTGGTCAGCGGCTTCTGCTGGGCGGTGACCGTGTGCGGCCTCCGGTGGCTGGGCGCGGGCGACGGTACCCACGGGTCCGCGGTGGCCGCGGTGGTGAGCGGCAACGTCACCGCCTTCCTGATCGCGCTGCCGAAGGCGATGCCGCTGGGATCGCACGCCGCGGTCGACTGGTCGGTGGTGATCTACCTCGGCGTCTTCCAGATCGCGGTGGCCTATGTGTTCGTGACCTCCGCCCTGCGGCACATTCCGGCGCTCGAGGCGTCGCTGATCCTGCTGATCGAGCCGGTGCTGAATCCGGTCTGGGCGTGGCTGTTCCAGGGCGAGCGGCCGGGGCCGTGGGCGGTGATGGGTGGTGCGATCATTCTGGGCTCGACGACGCTCAAGGGCGTGCTCGATGCGCGCTCGCAGCGGATCGTGACGCCGGCCGCGGAGCTGGCGGTGGCGGCAGAGCCCTCGCGCGGCGCGAGACGGTGAGCGTCTCACCTCGAAGGAGCTCGTGATGGACACCTTGATCGAAACGGTCCGGCTGCGGAACGGCGCGGCGCCGCTCTGGTACCTGCACGTCCGGCGCCTGGCGACGAGCTGCCGCGCGCTCGGCGTGCCGATCCCGACGGACCTGCCCACGCCCGAGGGCGGCGCCGACCGGGTGCACCGGCTGCTGGTGAGCCGGCGCGGCGTCGTGGCGGGCGAGCGGCCGGTGGGCAGCACCGCGCCGGTGCGTCTGGTCACCTCCAAGGTGATTCACCGGGCCTATCCTCATAAGCTGGTGGACCGGGAGCGGTTCGACCGGGCGTTGGCCGACGCGAAGGCGCTGGGCTCCGACGACGGAGTGCTGCTGACGCCGGGCGGCCAGGTCGCCGAGACGGCGATCTGGGGCCTGTTCTGGTGGGAGGACGGCCAGGTGGCGGCGCCGCCGCTCGAGTTCGGGATCCTGCCCGGCGTGGCCCGGGCCCGGATCACGGAGATCGTGGGCGAGATCCAGGAGCGGAAGGCCACGCCGGACGAAGTTCGCGGCCGGCCGATGTTCGTGGCCAACTCGGTTCGGGGCGTCGTGCCGGTGGCGACGTTCGACGGCGGGGCCATCCCCGGCGCGGACGAAACGGAGGCACTTGCGGCGCGCTTCTGGCCTTGACCCGGACCCCGGCGGCGCGGTAATTTTTGCGGCTCTGGATCGGGGTCCCAGGCTCCCCGCGGTGGTTGTAGCTCAATCGGTTAGAGCGCCGGACTGTGGCTCCGGAGGTTGCGGGTTCAAGTCCCGTCAGCCACCCTGGTAGAGGTCAGAGGTCCGTAGCTCAATTGGTAGAGCACCGGTCTCCAAAACCGGGGGTTGCAGGTTCGATTCCTGCCGGGCCTGTGGAATCCGTCCCCCTGGATCCCCTCGGGTGGATCGCACCAGGCTGGACGGCACCGGCAGGACGGCGGTAGTCCCAGGCGCTATCGTCTAGGGGACTAGGACGGGGCCCTCTCAAGGCCCAAACACGGGTTCGAATCCCGTTAGCGCTATACCAGCACGGCAGGGAGCAGGGCCCCATCGTCTATCGGTTAGGACGGGACCCTTTCAAGGTCCAGAGAGGGGTTCGACTCCCCTTGGGGCTATGCGGGGGGCGGGCCGCAGGGGCGAAGGATGAGCGCCGCTAGCTCAATTGGCAGAGCAAGTG
>JBOHSB010000129.1:0-5601 GCA_050733015.1 Gemmatimonadales bacterium | reverse complement strand
AAGTTCATCTCCTACGCGGTGTGGTGGATCCGGCAGGCCATCCTGCAGGCCCTGGCGGAACAGAGCCGCATCGTCCGGGTCCCGCTCAACCGCGCCGGCACGCTGCACCGGATCGGCAAGCGGTCCTCGGCGCTGCTGCAGGAGCTGGGACGGGAACCCACGCCGTCCGAGATCGCGGAAGGGATGGACATCTCGATGGAGGAGGTCCAGAAGACCCTCTCCATCTCCCAGAACCACCTCTCGCTCGATGCGCCGCTGACGCCGGGTGAGGACAACAAGCTCCTCGACTACCTGCCGGATACCCAGAACCCGGGTCCCGATTCCGAGACCTTCGAGCACGCTCTCACCGAGTCCATCGAGGAAGTGCTCTCCACGCTCAAGGAGCGGGAGGCCAAGATCCTCAGGCTCTATTTCGGGCTGGACGGCCCCGAGCCGATGACGCTCGAGGAGATCGGCAGCCTCCTCGGAATCACCCGCGAGCGGGTGCGCCAGATCAAGGAAAAGGCGTTGAGCCGACTCCGTCACGTGAGCCGGGCCCGCGCCCTCGAGAGCTTCCTGGCCTGAACCCGCTGCAGATCCCTGCACCCCTCAACCCCGGCTTAACGCCGGGGTTTTCGCTTCGTCACCCGCCCGTCACTCCAGCGTCCAGACGAGCGGCGCGAGCCGCGGGAGGATTTCATGATCGGCAGAATTCCGCTGTTCACCATCATCGCTGCCGGACTGTTCGCCGCGGCACCCGCGGTGGCCCAGGGCAACTCGCCCAACCCCTTCGAGCTCCGCCGGACCGATCGATTCCAGCACCCCCGCCAGCCGCGCCCCCATGCTTGGCGGATGGAGCGTCGAGCAGGACGAATGGATTGGAGGGGGGAGCGAATGGAGCGGCAAGGCGAGCGGTTGGAGCGGCGTGGGCGGTGGCTTCGCCGGCATGGCCATCCCCGTCGCGGTCGGGCGTTCGCCCGCGAGGGCGGGCGCTGGAAGGGCCATGGCGAGCGACTCGAACGTCGCAGTGCTCGGCTCGACCATCGCGCGGACCGGCATCACCGCGGGTGGAGGCAGGAGCGACACCACCGGTGGCACGAGGGGCGCATCTAGGGCTCGCGCAGGATCGCCTCCACCTGGTCCCACTCGATGAGAAAGGCGTCGTGCCCCGACGCGGACCGGATCTCGCGATACCGCGCGTCCACCCCGGCCGCGCGGTACGCGTCCGTCCAGCCCCGGACCTCCTCGGGGAAATACAGGATGTCCGTATCCACGCCGACCCCCACCACCGTCCTCACCCGCCGGGCCGTTTCCCGAGCCGCGGCGTCCAGGTCTCCCATATCGTGCAAGTCCATCGCGCGCATCAACGCGATGTAGCTCGCCGCGTCGAATCGACCCACCAGCTTGTCGCCCTGACGCCTCAGGTAGTGGTCCACATCGAACCGCCCGGCGACCCGTGACGAGGTCCGTCCGAACCGCGCGTCGAACTCGAGGCTCGAGCGGTAGGTGATCATCGCCAGGGCGCGGGCGGCGGCCAGCCCCGCCACCGGTCCGTGACCCGGCGGGTACCGTCCGCGCCGCCACGCAGGATCCGCCTCGATGGCCATCCGCTGCACGGTGTTCCACGCGATGGCCTGGGCCGACGTTGCTGCCGGCGCGGCAAACACGAGCAGGCGATCCACCGGCACGCTCGATCGTCGGCCCCACTCCAGCGTGACCATGCCGCCGAGCGACCCTCCGGTGACGAGGGCCAGCCGCTCGACCCCGAGGTGCGCCAGCAGCGGGACGTGGGCCAGTGCCAGATCGGCGGGCGTGAGCTCGGGAAACGGCTCGTCGTGCTCGCCCGCCCATTCCTGCGGGCCGGTGGACCCGTAACAGCTCCCGAGCAGGTTGGCGGCCACGATGGCGTGCCGCTCGGTATCCAGCGCCTTGCCGGGGCCGATCAGCGGCCCCCACCACGCCTGGGCGTCGGAGCTGCCGGTGAGCGCGTGGAACACCAGGATCCAGCCATTCTCCCGCGCCGCGTCCGCGTCGCCCAGCACGCTGTAGCGGAGCCGCAGACCCGTCAGCGCCTGGCGGCTCGCGGTGACGAACTCGCCGAGCGGTAGGTCGCCCGTGGCTGGACCCTGGCCGATCAACGCCGTCATGCGGCCACGCCGGCCGCGGCGGCCCGCCTCGTCTCGCCGGTCGTCGCCGGCTCGCCCAGCGCCTGATCCAGATCGGCGATCAGGTCGCGCACGTCCTCCAGTCCGACCGACAGGCGGATCAGCTCCGGCGTGGTGCCCGTGGCCCGCTGCTGCTCCGGCGTGAGCTGCTCGTGGGTGGTCGACGCGGGATGGATGATCAGCGACTTGGCGTCGCCCACGTTGGCCAGCAGTGAGAAGAGCGTCACCCGGTCGATCACCGCCTTCGCCGCCGCATGGCCGCCCTTGACCCCGAAGGTCAGCACGCCGCCGAACCCGCCGCTGAGGTACCGGGCCGCTTTCACGTGCTCGGGGTGGGTTTCCAGGCCCGGATAGGACACCCATTCCACCCGGGAGTCCTTGGTCAGCCAGCGCGCCACCTCCAGCGCGCTCGCGGAGTGCCGCTGGATCCGGAGCGGAAGGGTCTCGAGACCTTGCAGGAAGAGAAACGAGTTGAACGGCGAGAGCGCGGGGCCGAGGTCGCGCAGCAGCTGCACCCGGAGCTTGATGATGAACGCCGCCGGACCGAACGCCTCGGTGTAGACCAGCCCATGATAGCTGGGATCGGGCGAGCTGAACTCGGGGAAGCGCGCGCGCGCCTGCTCGCTGGTCCAATCGAACTTGCCCGCGTCCACCACCACGCCACCGATCGCCGTCCCGTGCCCGCCAATCCACTTGGTGGCCGAGTGGATGACGATGTCGGCGCCATACTCGATCGGGCGGCACAGCGTGGCCGCGCCGAAGGTGTTGTCCACCACGAGCGGGATTCCCGCCGCGTGGGCGATCTCGGCCAGCCCCGAGAAATCGGGAACGTCGAGCCGCGGATTGCCGATGGTCTCGACGAAGAGCAGCCGGGTACCCGCGTCGATGGCGGCCCGGACCTGGTCGAGGTCGTGGATATCCACGAATCTGGTGGTGATCCCCCACTTGGGCAGCGAGTGCGCAAACAGGTTGTAGGTCCCCCCGTACAGCGTCTGCGACGAGACCAGGTTGTCGCCCGCTCGCGCGAGGTTGAGCACGGTCAGCGTTTCCGCCGCCTGGCCGCTGGCCACCGCCAGCGCCGCGATGCCCCCTTCGAGCTCCGCGATGCGCTTCTCGAACACGTCGCTGGTCGGGTTCATGATCCGGGTGTAGATGTTGCCGAACACTCGGAGACCGAAGAGGTCCGCGGCGTGCTGCGTGTCGTTGAACACGTAGCTCGTGGTGGCATAGATGGGCACCGCCCGGGAATTAGTGGCCGGGTCGGGCACCTGCCCGGCGTGGATGGCCAGGGTATCGGGCTGGAGTGGCATGCTGTGCTCCTGAAGTGTGGGAAACGTTGAGGCCCGGACCACTCCACGGAGCGGTCCGGGCCTCGGGTGCCGGGTTGCGGGATGTTATGCCTGGCCGCTTCCACGCGCATGCGCCGATGACGCCGTCCACCCCGGTGAGGGAAGACAGGGCATCATTCGACAGCACTTCGCGCGGTGCAGCATGCGAGTCCCGGAGGTGTGGAGGGAGCGAAGCACGACGCCCCCCGGCCTGGTGCGCTCGGAGGGCGTACATCCGGCGCTTTAGCTCGTTGGTTCGCGCGCCGGACGGTCCGTTGCGCCGGCGGGAGCAAGTGGCCCTAAATCGACCGCCGTGAGGCTGAGACTAGCGGACGCCCTGAGGGTTGTCAAGCGCGGGGCCCGGGGTAATCCTTCCCGCATCCGCCGACCCCGAACGCGCTTCCCTCAACTCCCCGCCACTCCATGGCCAGCACCTCCTCGTTCGACGTATCGACCGGCGCCGACCTGCAGGAGGTCGACAACGCGGTCAACCAGGCGCTCAAGGAGATCGCCCAGCGCTACGACTTCAAGGGCACCCACTGCACCATCGAGTTCGATCGCCCCAAGGCGGAGATCCGCCTCGCGGCCGACGACGAGTTCAGGATGGAGGCGCTGGTGGACGTCCTCAAGACCCGGATGATCAAGCGCGGGGTTCCGGTGAAGAATCTCGACCTCGGTGAGGTCGTGCCCGCGACCGGGCAATCGGTCCGGCGCACCGTCAAGCTCACCCAGGGGATCGCGCAGGACGTGGGCAAGAAGATCATCAAGACCGTGAAGGACGGCGGCTTCAAGAAGGCGCAGGCGACGATTCAGGGGGACGAGATCCGGGTGTCCAGCCCGTCCCGGGACGAGCTGCAGGCCATCATCGCGTTGCTCCGTGGTCAGGACTTCGGCATCGAGCTCAAGTTTGGCAATTACCGCGGCTGACGCCGGCGGAGCCCGCGCGCGGCTGCACCGTTGGACCGCAATCGGCGTCAGCGTGGCCGCCGCCGCGGCGGTGGCGGTCGCGAGCTGCACGCCGACCCCCGCGCCGCCGGGGCCAACTCCGGTCCCGGGGCCGCCAGGGCCAACACCGCTTCCCGGGGCCGAGGCTCCGCCGGAAGCGATACCGGGCGGGCAGGGGCCGGTGGAGCCGAGCATCCGGGTCGGACTCGTGGTCGGGGCCGGTGCGGCCTCGGTGTCGGGAGGGGCCGGGCTCAGCGTGAGCGATCCGTCCGGAGCGCGACTGGCGGAGATTCCGGCCGGCGAGGTGTGGCGGGTGGCGGTGCAGGGCAGCGGGGTCGCCGTGCTCGCGCCCGGCGGCGCCTCCACCGCGCCCGCCGATGTGTTCGAGATCTCATCGCCCAATCCCAACGCACCGGTCCTCGTGAACGGCCGGCCGTACCGGGGAACCATCGTCGCCCTGCGCGACCGAACCGGCGTGACGGTCGTGGACCGGCTGCCGATGGAGACCTACCTCATCGGCGTGGTGAGCGCCGAGATGGGTCGGCGCAGCCCGGAAGACCAGGAGGCGCTTCGGGCGCAGGCCATCGTGTCCCGCACGTTCGCGCTGCGGAACCTGGGCCGGTGGCGGGCGCAGGGCTTCGACCTCTATGCCAGCGTGGCGGACCAGGTCTACGGCGGCGCGGCGACCGAGACGCCCGAGGGCCGCGCAGCGGTCGACGCCACCCGCGGCCGGATCCTGACCTACGGCGGCGCCCCCATCGACGCATTCTTCTATTCCACCTGCGGGGGTCGCACGGCCGACGGGACCGAGGTGTTTCGCGGCGCGGACCGGCCCTACCTTCGCTCCGTCGCCGATCTCGCCGACGACGGCACGGCCTACTGCAGCGTGTCGCCCCGGTTCCGGTGGCACGAGGAATGGACCGGCGAAGCCCTGCGCGCCACCCTCCAGCGCACCCTGCCGACGCTGCCCGCGGCCGGTGGCTCGACCGCCGTCGCGATGGACGTGAGCGAGGTCCGGGACGTACGCGTCGCGTACCGGACCCCGTCCGGGCGCGTGGGGCAGCTCGCCGTGGGCCTCCGTCGCGGTGAGGTGTTGGTGGACGAGCCCAACGTCCGCCAGGTGCTTCGGCCGATGTCGGGCGAGGTACTGCGCAGCAGCACGTTCACGCTGACCGTGACCCGTG
>JBOHSB010000128.1:0-8375 GCA_050733015.1 Gemmatimonadales bacterium | reverse complement strand
GTCTTGGTCTTCGCGTCGTACCGCACGTAGCCGGAGTCGGCCGCGGTCCCGGCGCCGGACTCCGCCACCGCCGGTGACGACATCCCGGATTGAGGCGCCGGATGAGAGGCGGCGGGGTCGGCGTGCGCGCCCGGGGCGGGGGCGCCCGGGGCGGGGGCCGAGGTCGACTCCGCGCGGGTGGGGGCCGCGCCGGTCGCGGGCGCCGGCGTCCGGGGGGAGCACGCCGCCAGGCTCCACACGGCGAGCAGCAGTGTCACGACAGGATCTTGGGATATCCGCAACATTGCCATCCACCTTGTGCAGGAAGACCAGGTGTGCCTGCGGTGAAACCGCGAGTGCCAGTCGCCCGAAGTATTGCGGGTGATCTCCCCTGGCGGCCGGGTATACTCAGGTGAAGGGATAGCCCTCACCCATCCGCGCCGCAACCAACCACGTCACCGGGAAAACTCGTGAACCGTCACCTCGCGCTTGTCACATGCATCCTCGTGGCCGCCCCGAGCGCCTCCGCGCAACAGGCCGATTCGAGCCTGCTCACGCTGGCCCGCGTCTACGGGTCGGGCGAGTTGGGTGACGGCTCGGCCTATACCACCCTGGAGCCGGCCGAGGGCGGGGAGGGCGAGGACATCGTGCGGTACGACGTGGAGACCGGGCGCCGTGAAGTGCTGGTGACCGCCCGCGAGCTGACGCCGCGCGGGGCGTCGGACCCGCTCGAGGTCGAGGACTACGCCTGGTCCGCCGACCTCCGGAAGCTTCTCATCTTCACCAACACGAAGCCCGTCTGGCGCCTCAACACCCGGGGCGACTACTGGGTGCTCGACCGCTCGAGCGGCGCCCTGCGCCAGCTCGGCGGCGCCGCCGCGAAGCCGTCCACCCTCATGTTCGCCAAGTTCTCGCCCGACGGCGGGCGGGTCGGCTACGTCCGGGAGAACAACCTGTACGTCGAGACGCTCGATTCCGGCGCGATCACGCCGCTCACCACCGACGGCTCCCGGACCATGATCAACGGCACCTTCGATTGGGTGTACGAAGAAGAGCTGATGAACAACTACGCCGACGGATGGCGCTGGAGCCCCGATGGCCGCAGCATCGCCTACTGGCAGCTCAACGCCGACCAGGTCAAGAACTTCGACCTGATCAACGACACCGATTCGCTCTACTCCAGGGTGATCCCGGTGCAGTATCCCAAGGTCGGGGAGCAGAACTCGGCCGCCCGGATCGGGATCGTGCCGGCGGCGGGCGGGGCCACACGGTGGCTCGAGATCGAAGGTGACCCGCGCGACCATTACATCCCGCGGATGGACTGGGCCGCCAACTCCAGGGAGGTGCTCCTGCAGCGGCTCAACCGGCTACAGAACACCGACGAGGTCATGCTGGGCGACGCGGCCACGGGCAAGGTGCGCACCGTCCTCACCGAGCACGACTCGACCTGGGTGGACGTGGTGGACGACCAGGTCTGGCTCCAGGGCGGCAAGGAGTTCACCTGGGTGAGCGAGCGCGACGGCTGGAAGCACGTGTATGCCCTCTCGCGCGATGGCAAGGCGGTCCGGCTGGTCACCCGCGGTGCGTTCGACGTGCTCGAGGTCAAGGGCATCGACGACAAGGGCGGGTGGCTCTACTACGTGGCCTCGCCGGACAATCCCACCCAGAAGTACCTGTTCCGCACCCGGCTGGACGGCAAAGGCACCCCACAGCGCATCAGCCCGCGCGCGGAGCCCGGCACCCACGCGTACGACCGCTCGCCCAGCTACAAGTACGCGATCGAGACCTACTCCAGCCTGGGGAACCCGCCGGTCATTCGCCTGGTTCGTCTGCCCGGGAATGAGGTGATCCGTACCCTGGTGGACAACGCCCGGCTTCGCGGCCGGGTCACCGCCCTGCGCCGGCCGTCGGTCGAATGGCTGAGCCTGCCCGCGGCAGACGGCTCCAAGATGCCGGGCGTCCTGCTCAAGCCGTTCGACTTCGACTCCACCCGGAAGTATCCGCTCCTGTTCTTCGTCTATGGCGGCCCGGGCAACACCGAGGTCGAGGATCAGTGGGGCGGCTACTACCTGTGGCACAGCATGCTCACCCAGAAGGGCTACCTGGTGGCGATCGTGGACAACCGGGGCACGCCCGCGCCGCTGGGGCGAGCCTGGCGGAAGGCGATCTACGGCCAGCTCGGCGTGCTCGAGACCCAGGACCAGGCTGCCGCGGCGACCGCCCTGCGCGAGCGCCCGTACGTGGATCGGAGTCGGGTGGGCATTTGGGGCTGGAGCTACGGCGCCTTCATGACCCTGAACGTGCTGTTCCAGCGTCCCGACCTGTACCGTATGGGGGTCGCGGTCTCGCCGGTGACCCACTGGGCGCTGTACGACAATGTCTATACCGAGCGGTTCAATGGCCTCATCACCACCAACCGCGAGGGGTACGATCGCGGCTCCCCCATCAGCTATGTGAACGGCTTCAAGGGCGACCTGCTCCTGGTGCACGGGAGCGGCGACGACAACGTGCACTTCCAGAACAGCGAGCTGCTGATCAACGCCCTTGTCACCGCCAACAAGCCGTTCCAGATGATGGAGTACCCCAACCGGACCCACTGCGTGTGCCAGGGCAAGAACACCACGCTTCACCTGTTTTCGCTCATCACGCGGTATCTGGACGAGCACCTGATGGGTCCGACGGCCGTGCCGGAGAAGCAGGCGGCGAGGTAGGACGAGAGGGCGATAAGGCGAGAGGGCGGGTGGGGCGGGGGCGCCCGCCCGACCCCGTCATCTCGAGCGAAGCGAGGGACCTTCTCACCCCGGTCCGATACCGGCCAGGAAGGTCCCTCGCTTCGCTCGGGATGAGGGCGGACCGACCGCGCTATCGCCCTTTCGTCGTATCGCTCTCTCGTCCTCATCTGCCCTATCGCCCTATCGCCCTCTCGCCCTCTCGCCCTAGATTTGGGATCCCACCTGCCTAGGGGACCCCATGACCTACGAAGACATCGTCCAGCTCCTCGGCTACGCCGGTGGACACGAGCAACCGGTGCGGATCACGACCACGGATCGGACCGAGGTGGTGGGCATCCCGATGAGCGTGGACACCCACATCACGGCCCACGAGGTCTATCTGCGGCCGGCCGGCAGTAACGACACTGAGATCGCCGTCTCACTCGGTGCCATCCAGGCGGTCGAGCTAGTCTAGAGGCCCCAGCTCCGCGTTGCGCCATGAAACATTGCCGTTTGGGCCGACGTAAGGGCCGCTGACGCGATCCAAGGGGTCATGAAGCGATCCAAGGGGTCATATGGATATGGAAGGCGTACTGGCGATCACGTTCATCTTCGGGGGCGGCACCCTGTTCCTCCTCTCGGTCAGTCCCGTGGGGAGGGCTCTGGCCGAGCGCATCCGGGGCCGGGCGCAGCCGGCGGCGGATCCCGAGTTGGCCGCTGAGGTCGACGCCCTGCGGCACGAGGTCTCGGAGCTGCACGAGCGGATGGATTTCGCCGAGCGGCTGCTGGCCCAGCGACAGGAGCCCGGAAAGGTGGGAGCCGGCGAATGAGCCCGGATCAGGTCCTCCTCATCGTCCTGGCTTCGATCAGCGCCTGGACGGTGACCAGGGTGTTCCGGGGTCCGCTGGGCGAGGCGATCGCCCGGCGGATCGGCAGCGCGGCGCAGAATAGCGGGACGGGCGATCAGCAGGTCGCCGACCTGCAGGCCAGGGTGGCGGAACTGGAAGAGCGCGTCGATTTCACCGAGCGGGTCCTGCTGCAGGAGCGACAGGCTGGCCAGCTGAGGGAAGGGGAGCCGTCATGAGCCTCATCCAGGCGGTACCGCCTCCGGTGCCGAGCATTCCGGTCGATCCCAATCTCCTGCTGTCGCGGTTGAGCCCGGGTGGGATCCTGATGGTGGTGCTGCTGGTCACGGTCGCGGTGACGATTGTGTTCTGGCCCATTGCCAAGGCCCTCGGCAGGCGCCTCGAGGGCAAACCCAGCGCGACGCCCTCCCTCCAGGGCGAGCTCGACGAGATGCATCATCGCCTGGCCGAGGTGGATACGCTGCAGCAGCGCGTCACCGAGCTGGAGGAGCGCCTGGACTTCGCGGAGCGGCTGCTGGCCCGTGGCGAGAGCCAGGCGACGCTGCCCCGAAGCGGGCCCTGATGCTCACGATGCAGCAGATCCCCCTGCCGCCCGGACCCGGTGGGCATATGTCCGTGGGGGGAACGCTGAGCGACCCCGCGGCGGTCATGATCACGATCGCCGTGATGGGCACGTTGCTCCTGCTTCTGTGGCCGCTCATCCGGGCCTTCGCGCGCCGGCTCGAGGGCGGAGCGGGGTCGAATGAGGTGCAGGCTGAGGTCGAGACCCTCCGCAGCCGGGTGCAACAGCTGGAGGAGGGACAGGGCCGGCTGGCGGAGCTGGAGGAGCGGCTCGATTTCGCGGAGCGGATGCTGGCCCAGTCGCGGGAGCCGGATCGGCTTCAACGGTAGGGGGAAAAATGCAGTTCACGGGACAGGACGTGATCATCGCGGTGGCGCTCACGCTGGGTCTGGTCAAGATCTTTCGGGGCCCGCTGGGCGCGGCGATCGCGGACCGGATCCGGGGCGCGACGCCAGGGGGTGATCCGGCTCTGGCCGCGGAGGTGGACCACCTGCGCGGCCGATTGGCCGAGGTCGAAGAACGGTTAGATTTCGCCGAGCGTCTCCTGGCGCAGGCGCGTGAGGCCGACCAGCTGCCGGGGGGCGCGAACCGATGATCACTCGCGAGGACATCCAGTCGTTTCTGGACCGGCTCGACGGGGGCGGGCTCTCCGTCACGGAGGTCGAGCCGAACCTGTGGGTCGCCCGGACGCGGGACGACGCCGAGGTGGTGGTGCACTACGCCCCGCCGGTCGTGATCCTGCGGGTGCGGGTCATGGAGCTCCCGGCCAGCGAGCCCCGGCGGAGCGAGCTGTTCCGCCAGCTGCTGGAGTACAATGCCCGGGAGCTGGTGCACGGATCCTACGGGCTCGAGGGCGACCACGTCGTGCTGACCGACACGCTCGAGCTGGAGAACCTCGACTTCAACGAGTTCGAGGCCAGCTTCGACTCGATCACGCTGGCGCTGGCCTCGCACCTGTCGGCTCTCGCTCCGTACCGGGAAAGGTGAAGCGACATGGGACTCTTTGACCGTCTCTCAACCTTGCTCCGGTCGAATATCAACGACCTGATCTCGCGGGCCGAGAACCCGGAGAAGATGCTCAATCAGCTGATCGTCGACATGAAGACGCAGCTGGCCAAGGCCAAGCAGCAGGTGGCCTCGGCGATCGCGGACGAGAAGAAGCTCCAGTCGGACGCCGAGAACATGAAGAAGCAGGCGGAGGACTGGGAGCGGCGCGCGATGCTGGCCGTGCAGGAGGGGCGCGACGACATGGCCAAGCAGGCGCTGGGCCGGTACAACGAGCAGCTGCTGGGCGCGCAGCAGCTGCACGACACCTGGCTCAAGCACAAGGCCGAGACCGACGCGCTCAAGCTTTCGCTCCGTCAGCTCAACGACAAGATCGAAGAGGCCAAGCGGAAGAAAAACATCCTGGTGGCGCGCGCGAAGCGGGCGGAGGCGCAACAGCGCATCCAGGAAACGATGTCCGGGATGTCCGACAAGAGCGCCTTCGAGTCGTTCGAGCGGATGGCGGAGAAGATCGAGGCCCACGAGCGTAAGGCCATCGCCGCGGCCGAGCTCAACGAGGAGGTCTCGGGCGACCGGCTGGCCAAGCAGTTCGAGGCGCTCGAGTACAAGGGCAGCTCCGACCAGCAGCTGATCGAGCTCAAGCAGCGCATGGGCATGCTCGCGCCGGGACCGTCGCAGCCGACCCGGCAGCTCAACAAGGGCGCCGCGAACGACGTCCACGACGCCGAGCTCGTGGAAGAGGGGGACGAGGGGTCCACCCACTGATGGCGGACAAGACCGACGACGGCCGGCGCGGCCTGCCTATCGGGCGGCTGCTGCTGGCCGTTGCTCTGGTGGCGCTCGTCGTCAAGACGATCGATCTGCTGTTGCTCGTGTTCCTGGCCGTCATTCTGGCCATCTACCTGGACGCGCTCACGGACCTGCTCGATCAGCGGCTCGACATGCCGCGGCCCTTGGGCCTGTTCCTCGGCCTGGCCGCGACCATCGGAGCGCTGGTGGGCATTATCCTGCTCATTGCGCCGCCGGTGACGGCGCAGGTCCAGGACCTGCTCACCAACCTGCCGCAGTACCTGACCAAGCTCGATGCGAACATCAACTCGCTCATGCGCAGCATCCCGGTGCTGCGGCGAGGGGCCACGCCGGGGGCGGATGGCCAGCCGGGCCTGCTCGCTACGGCACTGGGCGAGATCCTGGGGTTTCTTCGCGGGGCGGCCGTCCCATACCTCAAGGGCGGGGTGGAGTTCCTGATCGAGGGCGTGAGCGTGCTGGTGATGGCGATTTTCCTGGCGCGTCACCCGACCGTCTATGTCGACGGTGTCGTCGCGCTCGCGCCGCCGCCGCGGCGCCGCCTCGCGCGCGCCATCCTGCAGGACCTCAATCTGACGATTCGGGCCTGGGTGCTGGGCCAGATCATCGCCATGGTGCTCCTCGCGGCCCTCACGACGCTGGGCCTCTGGGCGCTCGGTATGCCCTATTTCCTGGCCTTTGGCGTGTTCGCCGGAGTCGCGGCGATCGTGCCCTTCTTCGGCGTGCTGCTGTCGACAGTCGTCCCGGCGCTCTTTGCCCTCGGCGCGTTCGGCGTCACCAAGGCGCTGCTGGTCGGCGCGCTCGGCGTCATGGTGCACATCATCGAGGCGAACTTCGTCGCCCCGGTCGTGATGGAGCGGCAAGTCAACCTGCCGCCGGTCGTGACGATCGCGGGCGTGCTGCTCATCGGGAAGCTGTTCGGCTTGGGCGGCCTCATCATCGCCGTGCCCATCCTGGCGCTGGTGATGATCCTGGTGCGCCATATTCTTCTCGGCGAGGTCTACGGCGATCCGATCGACGCGGCCAAGCCGTCCGGTACGGCCCCGGCCCAGGCCGCGCCGGCCATTCAACCTTCGCACACCTGACCGGATGACTGCTCCGCGCTTTCTGATCGTCGCCGACGGCGACTTCGCGCCGATGACCTCCAAGACCGCGAACTCGGTGATCCGCTACCTGCCCGATCGCACGGTCGGCGTGCTCGACCGCCAGCAGGCCGGCAAGACCGTGCAGGAGGTGCTCGGCTTCGGCGACGCCATGCCGATCGTGGGGTCCATGCGGGAGGGTCTCGCCCTCGGCCCCACCGCGGTGCTGATCGGCATCGCGCCGCAGGGCGGCCGGATGCCGGCGGAATGGCGCGCGTGGCTGGCCGAGGCGCTGGACCATGGCTGCGATCTCTGGAGTGGCCTCCATACCTTCCTGGGCGACGACCCGCTCCTCGCCGAGAAGGCCCGTGCCCACGGGCGAAAGATCCACGACCTCCGGCGGCCACCGGCCGACCTCCCGATCGCCTCGGGCTTGGCGAAGACCGTGGACCCGCTGGTGGTGCTGACGGTGGGGACGGACTGCAACGTCGGCAAGATGACCGCCCAGCTCCAGCTCACCAAACGGCTCAACGAGCGCGGCGTCCGCACCCGATTCGTCGCGACCGGGCAGACGGGCATCATGATCGAAGGCTGGGGCATCGCGGTGGACGCGGTGGTGGCGGACTTCATCGCCGGGGCGGCGGAGCGGCTGGTGCTCGAGGGCGCCAAGGACGCGGACGTCATACTGGTGGAGGGGCAGGGCAGCATCAACCATCCCGGCTACTCCGGCGTGACCCTCGGCCTGCTGCACGGCTCCTGCCCCGACGCCTTGATCCTCTGCCATCAGACCACCCGCGAGTACATCGGCGACTACCGCCAGGCGGCCTGGCTGCGCATTCCGCCGCTCAGCGAGTACGTCAGGCTGTACGAGACCATCGGGTCCGCCGTGCACCCCACGAAGGTGATCGGCATCTCGCTCAACACCTACGACATGACCGACGCGGAGGCCCGGCGCGCCTGCGAGGCGGCGGCGCGTGAGACCGGTCTTCCCGCGACCGATCCGGTGCGGTTCGATCCGGCCCCTCTGGTGGACGCCGTCGTGAGCGCCAGGACTCGTCACGACCAGGCTCGGCGCTCGGCCTAGGTGAGTTCCGCCTGGGATGGGCGGCTGGACCGCTGGGTCGAGGCCGGGCTGCTCGACCCCGCCGCGGCGGAGCGCATCCGCGCCTGGGAGCGGTCGCAGCCCGGCACCCCAGCGCCGCCGCCGCAGGGACAGCGCTGGCCGGTGCGACTGGCGCTGGGACTCGGCGGCCTGCTGCTCTCCGCCGGGATTCTGCTGTTCGTCGCCGCCCACTGGGACACCCTGGGGCCCGCCTCCCGGTTCGCGCTGGTGCTCGGAACGGTCGCGGGGTTTCATCTCCTC
>JBOHSB010000127.1:0-20319 GCA_050733015.1 Gemmatimonadales bacterium | reverse complement strand
GGCTTGATGTCGCGGTGGACGATGCCGCGCTCGTGGGCGTGATGCAGCGCCTCGGCGACCTGCGACGCGATCGCCACGGCGGACCCGACCGGAAGCCGCGGCTCCGCGTGCAGGTGCTCCCGGAGCGAGCGCCCGTCTACGTAGGGCATCGCGTAGTAGAGCACCGGTTCGCTGGCGCCCGGGTCGAGCAGGCCGGAGTCGAACAGCGGCAGGATGTGCGGGTGGTTGAGCCGGGCGGCGATCGCCGTCTCTCGCGTGAAGCGGTCGGCGCCGAGCGTGGAGGACAGCTCGCGGTCGAGCACCTTAAGCGCCACGGACCGGTCGTGCCGCGTGTCCCGGGCGAGATAGACCATGGCCATCCCGCCGCGCCCGATCTCGCGCTCGACGCGGTAGGCCCCCAGGCGGTCCCCCGGCGCGAATCGCTCCTGCCGGACGATCCGGGCCACCAGCGGGGAGGCGAGCGCCGACGCCGAGTCCTCGAGGAACGTCCCGAGCGAGTCGACGGCCGCGAGCAGCCGCTCGACCTCGCGGCGGAGCTGGGGGTCGCGATCGCACCGCTCCGCGAGGAACGCGGGCCGCTCGGCCGGCGCGACGTCCAGCGCCGCGTCGAGCAGCGGCGCGATCGCCGCCCACCGTTCCGATGATGGTGCCGCCAACCATCCTCCGGTCCCGGCGACCCTTCGTCAGCCGTTGAGCTCGAGAGAGAGCCACCCCCGCGCCTTGACCCAGTCCCGCTGCACGGTGCGGAGGCTCACCCCCAGCGCCTCCGCGGTCTCTTCCTCCGTGAGTCCCCCGAAGTAGCGGCACTCGACCACCTGGCTCAGACGCTCGTCCACCGCCGCGAGGGCCGTCAGCGCGCCTTCGAGCGCGAGCAGGTGGCCCTCGCGCTCGGCGAGCGCCGCCTCTTCCGCCTGGTCGAGCGGAACCCGTTCCAGCCCGCCACCCCGTCTGAGCGCGCGGTGGCGCCGGGCGTAGTCCACCAAGATGCGTCGCATCGCCATGGAGCTGACGCGGAAGAAGTGGCCCCGATCCCGCCATTCGACCCGGGTCTGGTCCACCAGCTTGAGGTAGGTCTCGTGCACCAGGCCGGTGGTGCCGAGGGTGTGCCCGGAGGGTTCGGCCTGGAGCTGACGGTGGGCGATCCGGCGGAGCTGGTCGTAGATCAGTGGGAACAACCGGTCCATCGCGCCCGGGTGGTGGTCGCGGAGCTGCAGCAGCAGCTCGGTGATCTCGGGATCGCCGGTGGAACCGGCCTCGGGATGGTCCATGCCGCCGGGTACTGCAGGGCTGGTCACCTGCCACCAAGTGGTTGCGGGGAATGTGGGTAGAAGATGCTCGCCCGGGAGCGAGGCCGCAAATGGGGAACGACGGGCGCGGTGCGGTCCGCAACGAGCTGGCCGCTCGTGGCGGGGTTCGCCGCCGAGCGCCGCGTCAGTCAATGCCGGGCACTGGTCCCAGCCGCTTCCGCGATCGTTTGGAGTCGACCCATCACCCGAACCGACCCTTGGAGGCGAACGATGTCACCGTGGCTCATGCGCTCCATCCTCTGCCTCCTGAGTCTCACCGCAGCCTGCGGCAGCGACGGAGACGACATCTCCTCGCCCCACAGTCTCCTGACGGCCGCGGCCCCCACGATCGAGCTTACTCGGACCGAGTTCCGCTTCTGCATTCCCTTCAGCGGCGGCGCCACCCGGCCATGTGGTGCGCGGGGGGCCTTCGGCATCAACAACACGGGGCGCGGAACACTCCACTGGACGGCCACCAAGACCGGGACATGGCTCAGGATCTCGCGCCACTCCGGAACCACGCTGTCCGGGATGCAGTCCGGGATGCAGGTCTGGGTAGTCGGTACCGGCGTAGCCCCCGGTTCCTATGTTGGCCGGATCAGGGTCTGGGCTACCGGGGCGACGAACAGCCCGCAGACGGTGCAGGTGTATTTCACCAAGCGATGACGCCGCGGCCTCAGGCGCACCGCCCGCCCGTATGGAGCTTCGCTGCGAATGACCACCCGGAGGCGAACGATGTCCCCAGGAGGCGAACCGATGTCCCCCCTGCTGAAGCGCTCCCTCCGCTGCCTGGTAGGGCTTGCGGCCGCCTGCAGCGGCAACGGGCGCGACGTCGCCGTCGACACCCCCAACCTGCCCCCCGCCGCGGCCTTCGGCAGCACGTGCGCCGCCCTCGCCTGCACGTTCACCGACTCGAGCACCGATGCCGATGGCCGGATCGCGACCTACCGTTGGTCATTTGGCGATGGGTCCGACGAGGCTACCACCCGCGATGCCGGGCATGCCTATGCCGCCCCGGGCGACTACACCGTGGCGCTCAGGGTCACGGACGACAGCGGCGCGACGGACAGCACGAGCGCCGTGGCGCGCGCCGTCCTGCCGCGCGACCTGCCTCCGGTGGCGGCGTTCGGCAGCGCGTGCGACGAGCTGTCGTGCGTTTTCACCGACCTCAGCAGCGACCCCGATGGGCAGATCGTGGCGTACCGCTGGTCGTTTGGCGACGGCTCGGCGGGGATCTCCCGGGATGCCGCCCATCTCTATTCCGCGCCCGGGACCTATACCATCGACCTCACCGTCACCGATGACCGCGGCGCGTCGACCACCGCCGCCCACTCGATTGATGCCATCATGCCCAACACCCCGCCGAGGGCCGCGTTCGGCAGCTCGTGCGCCGAGCTGACCTGCACCTTCAGCGATTCGAGCTTCGATGTCGATGGAACGCTTGTCGGTCACCACTGGACGTTCGATGATGGCGAGGCGGCCGATGGGCCGAATCCGGTCCACACCTATGCCGGGTTCGGCGTGTACCACGTGCAGCTCGTCGTCACCGACGATCGGGGCGCCACCGGCGACGCGGCGCTAGACGTCACGGCGGCAACACCTGACCACCCGGCGATCGGGCTCAGCAGCAGACTCAACTTTTGCTATCACCCGGGCGGGACCCGGAACTGCGTCGTCCTCACGGGTGCCCTGCGTATCACCGGCCTTGGGGGGAAGCTCCCAGGGTGGACGGCGACGAGCGACCAGCCCTGGATTCGACTCTCGCCGGCCGGCGGAACCACGCCATCCGATATCCACGTTGCGATAGACCTGACACCGTTGCGCCCGATCACCCCGAGGGATCCCGCCTTCGGGAGTATCGTCGTGACCGCGGCCGGCGCCTTCAACAGTCCGCTGCGAATCCCAGTCGCTCTGTACTTCCACTAGTCGGGTGCCGGACCATGGCGGCCTTGGCCAGCGGCTGACGCGTCAATCGGTGCAAGGAATGACGATCGGCTTTCCGACGACCCACCGGGAGGGACGATGACCTCGACGCTTGGATACTTCGCGCTCGTTCTCGCAGGCCTCGCCGCGGCATGCGGTGACGAAGGGAACGATCCCGCCGCGCCGGGCCGGCCCGAGGTGTCATCGGTCGCGGCAGTCGAGAACGTCGTTGCGACGCCTGCGCTCGGCCTCAGCTCGCACGCACTGTACTACTGCTACACCCCCGGCGGAAATCGGATGTGCGTGATCCTCAAGCACCAGGTCCGAATCAGCAGCACCGCAATCCGCTCAGATGGACCGCGTCGAAGAACCAGCCCTGGATCGTCGTCTCGCCGGCCAGTGGTACCACGCCGACCAGCGTCACCGTCTCGGTGGACCCGCACAAGCTCCCGCCTTGGGCGTACGCGTACGGGATGGTCACCATCGCTGCGGCCGGTGCGTCCAACTCACCGCGGGTGATCTGGGTGGAAAAGAACCCCGTGGGGCGGTCCTTGTATCGGCCGGCCCTGGCATTCAGCGACAGCGCCATCGGGTTCTGCTTCAGCCCGACTTCGAGCCGCGCCTGCATCAAGCTCGAGGAGCACGTCCAGTTCACCAGCACCCGAGAGCCGCTCACCTGGAAGGCGGTGAGCGACCAACCTTGGATCGTCGTCCAGCCGGCCGGCGGGACCACCCCGACCGACGTGAGAGTCTTCGTGGACTACGACAAGCTTCCACCCAGGAGCGGCACCACCACCAGCGTCAGCGGGTCATTCGCCGTCTCGGCGGCCGGGGCCCGGAACAGTCCGCAAACGATCCCCGTGAAACTGCAGTTCTACTCCCAGCCGCTTCCCCAGTAGGGCCCGGCGAGTGGAGCACCGACGACCCGGCAGGGTCGTCTCGGTCAGCACCCGCGTGTCCGTTGCATCCCCTCGAACGCGAGGACCTGCCCTTGGCACCGACGTCGACCGACGCCCGAGACCCGGTCCGTGCCGCGCTCGAGAGCCTCGCCATCCTCGCCACCTGGGCGTGAAGCACGGGGGGTAGGAGGCACGACGAGGGGTTTGGAGACTAGTTCTTCACCGTCCCAGACAGCGGTCGAGGAGGTAGCTTATCCATGCCCCCACCACGGACCTCGCCATGCGAAAGCTCCTGCTTCCACTGGTCGCTCTCGCCCTCCTCCAGGGGAGCGCCCGTCCGGCGGATCGTCTCGACCGGTTCGTCATCTCGCAGATGGAGCGTCGAGGCATCAGTGGCGTCTCGCTGGCCATCGTGGACCACGGCCGCATTGTGGCCGCTCGCGGGTACGGAGTTACCGACCCCCGCGAGGACCGTCGCGTCGACCCGGCGACGCTGTTCCAGGCCGGCTCGATCAGCAAGCCGGTCTCGGCGATCGCGGCGCTGCACCTCGTCGAGGAAGGTCGGCTCGAGCTCGACGCGGACGTGAACCGCACCCTCAAGTCCTGGCGCCTGCCGCCGAGCGATTTCACGGCGAAGCGGCCCGTGACGCTTCGAGGCCTCCTCTCGCACACGGCGGGCCTCACGGTGCACGGCTTTCCGGGATACGACGCGGACTCGGTGGCGCCCACCCTGGTCCAGGTACTCGACGGCGCGCCGCCCGCCAACACCGAGCCCATCCGGAGCGAGTCCACGCCGGGCACGGCGTGGAACTACTCGGGCGGCGGCTACACGATCCTGCAGCAGATGATGATCGACGCGACCGGACAGGAGTTCCCCGAGCTCATGCGGCAATCGGTGCTGGCCCCGCTCGGCATGGCCAACAGCAGCTTCGACCAACCCTTGCCGCCCTGGCTCGCGGCCAGGACCGCGGCGGGCCACTACGGCGACCGGAGCGCCGTGCATGGCCGCTGGCACGTGTATCCCGAGATGGCCGCGGCCGGGCTGTGGACTACGCCGAACGACCTGGCTCGCTTCGTCATTGGCCTGCAGCGCGCTTACACGGGGAGGTCGAACGGCGTGATCTCTCCCGCCATGGCCAAGCAGATGCTCACCGTGCAGAAGGCGGGCTTCGGACTCGGATTGTCGGTCGAGGGAGGAGGAAAGACTCTCCGCTTCGGGCATAACGGCCGGGACGAAGGCTTCGACGCGCTGCTGGTGGCGACGGCGGAGACGGGACAGGCCTTCGTCCTGATGATGAACGCCAATGACGACTCCCGCTTCAAGTCCCGGGTGCTCGAGTTCGTGGTGCGCGAGTATGGCTGGCCCGGTGGGCCCGAGTATCGGGCCCCGGAGGCCGTCGCGATCGCAGCGACCCAGGTCCAGGCGGCAACCGGGCTGTTCGACCGCGGCGACGGCGGGTTTGTCACCCTCGTGGCCCGCGACCGGCGCCTCTTCACCAGCGTGGACGGCGGCATCGACGAGGAATTCGTGCCGCTCGGCCCGGACCGCTTTGCGTCGACCGAGCGGGACCTCCGGCTGGGCTTCGAGCGCGATGCCTCCGGTGCCATCACGGCGATGACGATGACGAGTCGGGATGGGGCCGACACTCTTCCGCGCCTGGGCCCGCTGTTCCGTGACGAACACTCCGAGACGCCGCTCGAGCCCGGCGCGGCGGCTCGGGCCGACAGCGTGCTCCGTGCCATGAGCCAAGGCGGCGACGCCATGCGGTCGGCGGGCGGCCTTGCCCCGGGCGCGCGCAGCGACTTCGGCACCGGTGCCTGGCCGCCGGTGTCCGGGCTGACCGGCGTGTCCTGTTCGGTCGCGTCCCGGGTGAGCGAAGGACGAGTCGTCCGCCACGGGGGCCGGGTCGCCCGGGTCGGTTACTGCCGCGTAGGAACGAGGAATGGGGAACGGCGGGTCCTCGTCTCGTTCACGAGCGACAATCTGGTCACTGACGTCGACGTAGTGGATGAATGATCGCGCCGGCAGGCCGGCAAATGGGCTATCGCACTTCGACGGAGAACAGGCGTTAAGCCTAGCAGGCCTGCTGCCCGCAGGTACGGAGGCTCGCACCCGAGTCAGAGCGGACGAGGGCCGACCTATTATCTAGGAGATGAAGCGGCAGGGTCAGTTCTAGGAAGGTGGCGGCCTAACCCAGCGCATGCAGCCGACAAGCGCTACTGGGCGGGGTGCTGTCGCCCGCCACCCGCCAATGGCAGGCGGTGGAACGTAGGTTGGTGCAAGGCGGGGGAGTCGCTCGCAGCGAATGCGCAGGTCGTTAGGCCGCGGCGAGACGGTGGAGTCCTCCGGTGACGTATCGGCCTGCCTCGTGATACACCGCTTGGAGGCGTTCCGTGACGATCTCCCGATTCGCCCCGCGGTTCTGGCCTCCGCGCCCCAAGTACATTCTCTTTGCCATGATCGCTGTGATGATGCTGGTAGTCGTGCACAAGGATCTCATCCTGCTCGATCCCAGTCCTGCTGTGCGTGAACACTATCGCATCTTCAAGTGGTGGCTCCTTCCACACGGCGTCGCCGGTGCGGCCGCACTCTTTCTCGGTCCGGTACAGTTCTCAGACAGGCTGCGGAGGCGTTGGCTGCCATGGCATCGTCTGGTTGGACGAATCTACGTCTCGTGTGTCGTGATCGCGGCCCCGCTCGGGGTCTATATCGAGTACGTCAAGTACGTCAACCATGTCGGCTCGCGCGCGCTCGTCATCGCTGGTCTAGGCAACGGTGGTCTGTTCGCAGTCACAACACTGATCGGCCTGCGGATGATCAAGCGTCGGCAGATCGCAGCACACAAGAGGTGGATGACCCGGAGCTACGCGACCGCACTCATCTTCCTCGAGGTACGCTGCGTCGAAGAGTCCACCGCTCTTACAAGGCTCCTCGAGTGGCCAGGGAGGGCGCTGGAATCACATTCCATAAGCGATCTCTGGCTCTACATCGCCTTTGCCCCGATTGCGGCGCAGCTGGTGTTGCTCGCAGAGAAGGCTATGGCGAGACGCGCTTTACCCGCCGCAACCCTGCCGCCGAGAGTCTAGACGCTCGGGGATCCGGCCTTCGACGCGGTGAAGCAACCCTGAACGCCGTTCATCGCGTGTCCGTGGCCATCCAGTTCACCTCCCAGCTCTTCCCGCTGTCCGCCGAGAACGCCTGCTCGAACCGGATCGAGTCCGGGGTCACCGGCTCGATCACGAACCGCACCAGGATCGGCCGCCCGTCCAGCGTCTCATCGGACCGGAACTCGCCTCGCCCGTGGCGGAACCCTCCGACCGACGGCGGGCTCAGCGCCCCGCTCCGGCTGTTGGCGAAGTTGAGGCTCCACCGGCTCGCCGCCGGGTCGTAGAGCCGGAGGCTCAGCGCCTCGAGGTGC
The DNA here is from genome assembly GCA_050733015.1 of Gemmatimonadales bacterium. Taxonomy (GTDB): domain Bacteria; phylum Gemmatimonadota; class Gemmatimonadetes; order Gemmatimonadales; family GWC2-71-9; genus CAVVWJ01. The sequence goes on along the minus strand of JBOHSB010000127.1, from coordinate 12,792 downwards.
CCCGCCGGCCCGTCGGCCTCCAGCTCCACCAGGTTGGCCCGGCCGTCCCACACCTTCCGAACCACCGTGGTCCCCTGGTATTCGACCCAGTCCGTAGACCCGGTGAGCGGATGGCGGAGCACGCGGAGCCGAGTGGTCCAACTGCCGAACTCGAAGTCGAAGTCATGGGGAGAAGAGCGGACGGGGCCGGGCTCGGGAACCGGAGCGGGCGAGTGGCCCGGCGCTCCGGCGCCGAGGCACTGGATGAGGAGGGCCAGCGGAGCGCGGCGCATGGCTCCAGGGTAGTGGGCCGAGTGGTCCTGCCACCAGCACCACTTCCTATATTATTGCCATGACCATTCTGCACCTCCCCGTCGACCGCGCCGCCGGCGTCCCCCTCCACCGCCAGATCTACGAAGGCTACCGCCGCGCCATCCTCGACGGCCGGATTCGGGCGGGCCAGCGCGTGCCCTCCACCCGCGCACTGGCCGAGGACCTCGGTGTGTCCCGCCTCCCGGTGCTCGCGGCCTACGACCAGCTGCTCCACGAGGGCTACCTGGTGGCCCGCCCGGGCTCGGGCACCTTCGTGAGCGATGCGGTCCCCGACGATTTGCTCCGCCCTCCGGCCCCGGTCTCGCGCCCGCGGCCGGTCCGCGCCGCCTCTCGCCCCGCTCCGCGCGCGCGGGACTACGGCGGCCTGGGCCCGTTCCGCGTGAGCCTGCCCGCGCTCGACCAGTTCCCCCACGCCACGTGGGCCCGCATGGTCGCCCGGCACGCGCACGCGCTGTCGCATGCGCAGATGGCCTACAGCGATCCGGCGGGGACGACCGCGCTCCGGGTCGCCGTCGCCGACCATCTCCGCACCGCCCGCGGCGTCCGCTGTGAGGCCGACCAGGTCCTCGTAGTCTCGGGCTCCCAGGCCGCGCTCCGGATCACCGCCGCCGCGCTGCTCGGCCCGGGCGACCGGGTGGCGATGGAGGAGCCCGGCTATCCCTTCGCCCGCGCGGCGCTCGGCGCCAACGGTGCGGAGGTGGTCCCGGTGCGCGTGGACGAGGAGGGCGTGGGCGTGGCCCGGCTCCGGCGATCGGAGCGGCGGGTGCGCGCGGTCTACGTCACCCCGTCGCACCAGTATCCGCTGGGGATGTCGCTGACGGCGGCGCGGCGCTTCGCCCTGCTCGACTGGGCCGCGCGCCGCGAGGCCTGGGTGATCGAGGACGACTACGACAGCGAGTACCGCTACGTGAGCCGCCCGCTCGGCGCGCTCCAGGGGATGGATCCGAACGAGCGGGTGGTCTACGTCGGCACCTTCAGCAAGGTGCTCTTCCCCGCCTTGCGGATGGGCTACCTCGTGGTGCCGCCCGCGCTGTGGCAGCGGTTCATGGAAGTGCGCACCACGTTCGACCTGCTGTCGCCCACGCTGTACCAGCTGGTGCTCGCCGAGTTCCTCAGCGAGGGACACTTCGCCCGCCACCTGCGCCGGATGCGCGGGGTCTACGCCCGGCGCCGCGCCGCGCTGCTCGCCGGCCTGGCCCGCCATTGCGGGGACCGGCTCACGGTCCACAACGCCGACGCCGGGCTCCACGTGGCGGTGCTGCTGGCGGATGGGCTGGATGACCGGGACGTGGTGCGGCGGATGGCCACGCGCGGGCTCACCGCGACCGCGCTCTCCCCCTGCTACGCCGACCGGGCGCGGGCGCGGAGCGGGCTGCTGCTCGGTTTCGGCGGGTTCAGCGAGCGGCGGCTGCTCGAGGCGACGCGGGTGCTCGGGGAGGTGCTCGGGGAGTCATCCTGATAGTGAGTTTCCTGACTCACTATCAGGATGACTCCCTATCTCCCTAGCCAGCCTAGTTAGGCGACCGCACGCCAGGCGCGGTGTAGTCCCGGTCGCCGATCACGACGCCGTCGCCGTCCACGCCGAAGGTGCGTTCGACCGCCGAGATGACCTGGCGGATGGAGCCGGTAAAGGGGGTCGGCCCCGCCTTGCGTCCGAGCGCGTCGCTGTACCACACGGTGGGGCCGCCCACGTTGGAGAGCCGGACCTCGTTCAAGTCCACCTGCCGGCTCGCGCCGTTGAAGGCCGACTGCGGATCGTCGAACGCCACTCGGGGCAGCGTGCCGTTCGCGGTGGACGAGTCGCATGCCCCGCCCTTCGCGCCCTCGCCACTGGCGTTCATCTCGTAGCACACGTCGATCGGCCGGCCGAGGTGAGCCAGGGCGGTCGGGTCGTAGAACCGGCTGGGCAGGCGCACTTGGAAGTAGGGATTGAAGTGCGCCAGGATGAAGCCGTCGGCCCGCTCGATCGAGTTGTAGACGTGCCAGCTCTCGTGCAGCGCGGCGTCGTAGTCGGAGGCCTGCCCCGGCGGTGTCAGCATGAACTGCTCGACGCACGCGCGGTCCGGGATGAGCCGCACGCCGAACCCCGCGGGCGAGTTGGACGGCGTGGGCGATCCGGCGCTCACCAGCTCGCCCGGCCGGCAGCTCCGGGCGAACTCGCCCGGCTTCCCGATGGCCACCAGCAGGGTCACGTGCATCTCCGATCCGTCGTCGCAGCGGAGATGATAGACCAGCTCGTGGAGGTTATTGGTGAAAGCGTCGGCGGAGTGGCTGCCCTGGTGGAGCTTGAGGAGCACGTCGCACACCGCGGTGCGGGCCGCGGCGCCGTCGCCCACGAGGGTGAGGGTGACGCCGTTGGCCCACACGATCTTGTGGCCCACGTGGTCCTCGTCCCGCGGGTGGGCCGGATCGGACGCAGCGAGCATCTCGCTGGCGTAGCCGAAGGGAATGCCGCCGGTCTCGGCGTAGAGGTTCGAGCCGCGGGGGTCGGCCCCGTGCTCGTGGCCGAAGCTGCAGCCGCCCGGTCCGGTAGGCGGATGCCAGGTGGGGTAGGCCTTGCCGTCGGGGCCGACGACGGCGTAGGCGTCGTGCTGCTCCTGGGTGCAGCTGTCGTGGGGGCCGGGCTGCCAGCGGTGCAAGGCGCGGGAGGCCTGGACCTGGGTGGGGTCCAGGGTGGTATCGTCCTGCGAGCAGGCGGCGGCGAGCGCGAGCGTGATCGGCGCGACGGCGGCGAGGATGGGGAGGCGCATGCGGGTACGGTAGGAGACGGGCGGGGCGTGGGCCAGCACCACTCGCGGGAGTAGGGGCATGACCACTTCGGGCGGGAGCGATGGCGTTCGTCTTCATACTGCCTATGATGCTCGTGACCCGGCTTCGGTGAGGGCCGGCAGAGTGCACCCTTCCCCGGAGAAGAGGATGACACGGAACCTCGGAGTGCGGTTACGACAACTGCGTTGCCGCGCCCATGCCTGCGCGCTTCCCGTCGCCCTCGCGTCCCTCGCCATCGCCTGCGGCGAGGCCAAGCGCGCCGCTCCAGACGCGTCGATGAAGGCCGCCACGGCCGACACCAGCTCCCCCACGCTCGGCCCCGGAGAGGCGTACCTGTCGGTGCCGGACGGGCGCCTCTGGTACAAGAAGAGCGGCACGGGTACCGGCACGCCGGTGATCCTGCTCCACGGCGGACCAGGCTACAGCAGCTTCTACCTCAAGTCGCTCGAGGCGCTGGGTGACGATCGCCCGGTGATCCGGTACGATCAGCTGGGTGGAGGCCGGTCCGGGCCGATGGTGGATACCTCGCAGATGACCATCGCGCACTTCGTGCGCGAGCTCGATTCCCTGCGGGCCGCGCTGGGGTACGAGAAGGTCCACCTCCTGGGCCACTCGTGGGGAACCATCCTGGCCTTCGAGTACTACCGGGCGCATCCGGAGCACGTCGTCAGCCTGACGTTGGCCAGCGCCGCGCTCGACCTGCCGACCTGGCAGCGGAACGCGAGGCGGCTGGTCCGCACGCTGCCCGACTCGGCGCAGCGGGCGATCACCGCGGCGGAGGCGGCGCGGAAGTTCGACGCCCCCGGCTACCAGCAGGCGCTCGCGGAGTTCTACGGCCGGTACGTCTGGCGCCACCCGGTCGAGGCGGACCTCGACAGTGTGATGAAGACGGCGAACGAGCAGGTCTACAACTACATGCAGGGGCCGAGCGAGTTCACGATCACGGGCACACTCAAGACCTACGATGTGACGTCCCAGCTCGGGACCATCAAGGTGCCGACGCTGTACACGGTGGGGGAGTTCGACGAGGCCGATCCGGCGACGATCCGGCGGTTCGGGACGTTAACGCCCGGAGCCACGGTGGAGGTCATCTCCGGCGCGGCACACATCACGACATGGGACAACCCGGACGCCATGGTGGGTGTCGTGCGTCGCTTTCTCCGGAGGGTGGACGCCAGGCGGTGACGACGAGTGGATGGATGTCACGCAGCCTCCGTGCTGGTGGGCTATCGGCGAGGCACCAAGCTATTACAGGCAAGTCAAGCGGAATTCAAGAGCCCCAGGGGTTATATCGATCCGAGATTCACCTGAGCGCCGAGCAGCACCGGGCGGACAGTGGACGCCTTTGAAGGTGCAACTCATCCCTCCAGATCCTGCGCTCGACAGTATCCGGATCCAGGTCCGGGCAGAGGCGATCCAATAGAGAACGAGCAAGCGTCCTCCAGATCAGCAGGGGCACGCAGTCTTGACATTTGGCGTTCTGTGTTGAAATATCAGCACACCCGCCGGCCCCGCCGGCCCCGCCGGCCCTTCACCACCGCGCCCCGGAGCCGCCGTCGCCATGCCTAAGCGCCCCCCCACCGAAGACTTGAGCCGCCGCGAGCGGCAGGTGATGGAGATCCTCCACCGCCGCGGGGAGTCCACCGTCGCCGAGATCCTCCAGGCCCTGCCCGACCCGCCGACCTACTCCGCCGTCCGCTCCATCCTCCGGATCCTCGGCGAGAAGGAGCTGATCGAGCACAATGAGGACGGGCCGCGCTATGTCTACTTCCCGGCCAGGCCGACCGACAAGACGCGCGACGACGTGCTGGCCCACGTGGTCCACACCTACTTCGCCGGGTCCACCGAGCAGGCGGTCACCGCCCTGCTCCGGCTGTCCGACGCCGACATGGACGACGCCGAGATCGCCCGGCTGCGCGACAAGATTCGCCGCGCGCGGCTGAGCGGGAGGTAACCCACCATGACCGCGACAATGGCGCTGGTTCTGCTGGTCAAGTCGACCGCCCTCCTGCTCGTGGCCCTCGCCGCGTCGCTGCTGCTGCAGCGGGCGTCGGCGGGGTCGCGGCATCTGGTGTGGCTGGTGGCGGTGGTGGGATTGCTGGCGCTTCCGGGGGTGGCGGCGTGGGGGCCGCTGCCGTTACGGGTCTTGCCCACCCAGACAGTGGGTGACGTCGAGGCTTGGACCCTTCGCTTAGCTCAGGGTGACTCCAGGGCGGGTGACTCCAGGGCCCCCACCGCTTCGCCGGCCGCTTCGCCGGCCCCTGCTCCGACCGCACCGGCTCCGGCACCCGCCGCCTTCGAGCCGCCGCCCAGTCCCTCTCCTTCAATCAGCCTGGGCACGATGATGTTCGCCGCGTGGGCGGCCGTCGCCTTGGCGTTGGCGCTCTACCTGGCCTACGGCGCCTGGTCGGTGGACCGCATCGTCGCCCGCGCGCGGCCGCTCGACGACCCCGACTGGCAGACCCCGCTCTACGAGATCGCCGACCGGCTCGGCCTCGACGCCGCCCCCCGGCTGCTCCGGAGCGACCACGTGAAGATGCCGTTCGCGGCCGGCCTCATCTCCTCCACCATCGTGCTCCCCGCCGAGAGCGACGGGTGGAGCGCCGACCGGCGGAGCGCCGTGCTGATCCACGAGCTGGGCCACGTGCGCCGGCGCGACCTGGTGGGCCACACGCTCGGCCGCGTCGCCTGCGCGCTCTGGTGGTTCCACCCGCTGGTGTGGACCGCCGCCCGGCGGCTCCGCGCCGAGAGCGAGCGCGCGTGCGACGACCTGGCGCTGGTGTTCGGCGCCCGGCCGAGCGACTACGCCGAGCACCTGCTCGACATCGTGAGCTGCGTGCGCGACCACCATACACCGGCGGTGGCGCTCGCCATGGCGCATCGCCGCGAATTCGAGGGACGCATGCTGGCCATTCTCGATCCGGGGCTCCACCGCCGCGGGATGGGGCGGCTGCAGACGGCCGGGCTGGTGGGCGGGCTCGCGGCGCTGGCATTGGTGGTGGGCGCGGCCGCACCGGTGCCGCGCGAGGCGCAAGCCGTGAGCGATACCTCGGCCGACATCGGCGTAGACGTGGACTCGTCCGACGTGCGGGTGGCGGTGAGCCCGGTGACGCGGTCACGCTCGGCGAACGCCAGCGCGTCGGCGTCCAACTCGGCGTCGTCCTCGAGCTCGACCTCCACCTCGACGTCGGCGACGGCAGGCGGTGTGACGGTTTCCGCCTCCGCGCGGGCCAGCGCGCGCGCCGCGGCGATCGCCACTGCGACCGCCGACACCGGCAAGCCCGACAAGCGCGCCGAGGTGCTGGCCAAGATGCTCCGGAGTGACACCAGCGCGTCGGTGCGCCGGATCGCCGCTTGGGGGCTGCATGAGTATGGCGACAACAGCGCCGCGGTCGAGGCGCTGGCCGCGGCGGTGACCGGCGATGCCAATGCCGGCGTGCGCGAGATGGCCGCCTGGTCGCTGGCCGACGCCGAGGACAACGTGGTCGCCTCGGCGGCGCTGGCCAAGGCGCTGCGTCAGGACAAGGACCCCAAGGTGCGCACCACCGCCACCTGGGCGCTGGGCGAGGTGGGCGACGCGAGCGCGACCGATGCGCTGGTCCCGATGCTGAGCGACCCGAACGCCGAGACGCGCGAGCTCGCGGCCTGGGCGATCGGGAACGCCGGGCCCAAGAAGGCGCCGGCCGCGCTGGTGTCGCTGCTGGGCGATAAGAACCGGGACGTGCGCCTCTCCGCGGCGTGGGCGCTCCACAACATCGAAGACGGGGACGCCACCGATGCGATCGAGGCGGCGTACACGCGGGAGACCGATCCCGAGGTGCGCGTCGGCCTGATCCGCGCGCTCGGCGCGATGGACGATCGCGCGGTGGACGCGCTCCAGCGGCTGGTCTCGTCGCCCGATCCGCAGGTCCGGAAGTTCGCGGTCACCGCGCTGGCCGGCGGCAACGCGTCCGGCCCCTGGCCGTGGCCAAGGCCGGAGCCGCGGCCGTTTCCCGACGAAGGCGAGGAAGAGTAGGTAGAAGGTGAGCGGGGAGACCCGCTCGCCGTTCATCACGTGGGTTAATGCTGAAATTTCACCATCACGACTCGCCCTGCGGGTGAGTCACCTTGAGACGGGACTCATCCTGAGCGAAGCGAAGGAGCCATGACCAATCGCATGCCCCCTTCGCCTCGTTCAGCGTGACTCCGATGGACCTGGAGATCACCATGCTCCGCAACGCCGGCTTCGCCATCCTCGCCCTCGTCGGCATGCTATGGAAAGAGCCCTGGGGCCCCACCATCGTGAGCGCCGCGGCCGACAACATCCGCGACCTGATCGCCGCCGCCCAGGGCGCCCCCGCCGTGGTCTGCGACCTCGCCGCCGACGCGGTCGGCAACGGCTGGGGCGGCGCCGCGAGCGACGCGCCCGTCACGCCGCTCGGGGGCCACCGGCTGCCGCGCCACTCCCGCGGCCGGCGCCGCTACGATATGTCGGCCGACGACGTGCGCTTCCTGCTCGAGAGCCTCTCCACCCGCGACGCCTGTGTCCGCGAGATCGCCGTGCGGCTGCTCGGCACCCAGGGCGGCGACGAGGTCGGCCCCGGCCTGCTCCAGCTGCTCGCGTCGCCCGACTCCACCATGCGGAGCGTCGCCGCCCTCGGACTCGGCCTGGCCGAACCGGCCAGCGCGGTGGACGCGCTGGTGCGCGCCGTGGGCGATCCGTCCACCGGCACCAAGGCCAACGCCATCTGGGCCCTCGGCCGCATGAGCGACGGCCGCGCGGTGCGGCCGGTGATCGCCGCCCTGGGCGACGGCTCGCCCCTGGTGCGCGAGGCCGCCGCCGGCGCGCTCGGCCACCTCGATTCGGCCAGCGCCGTGCCCGCGCTGCTCAAGATCCTCAAGGGCGATCCCGTCGCGGAGGTGCGGCGGACGGCCGCGTGGGCGTTGGGCCAGCTCGAGGCCACCGAGGCGGCCGACGCCCTGGGCGCGGCGCTCAGGAGCGACAAGGACGCCGAGGTGCGCGAGATGAGCGCCTGGGCGCTGGGCGAGCTGGATACGAAGCGCGGCGCCGACGCGCTGCTCGCCGCCGCCAAGGGCGACGAGAACGACAGCGTGCGCGAGACCGCGGTGTGGGCCCTCGGCGAGCACGGCGACGCGTCGGCCGCCGGCGCGCTGGGCGACCTGTTGGCCACAGAGAAGAACTCCGAGGTGCGCGGCACCGCCGCCTGGGCGCTGGGCCAACTCGATCTCGAGACGGCGCCCAAGGGGCTGATCGCCGCGGTGGCGGATGCCGACACCGACGTGCGTACCCGCGCGGCCTGGGCGCTGTCGGAGATCGGGGACGGGGCCGCGATCCCGGCGCTTCGCTCGGCACTCGCCAAGGAGCAGGACGCCGACGCGCGGAAGGCCGAGGTGCGGGCGCTGATCCATTCGGGGGAGCGGAGCGAGCGGCTGACGGAGCTGCTGGAGTCGAAGGATGCGGAGGTGCGCGCGGCGGCTATCCGTGGAGTGGCGGGGAGAGATGGGGGGGTGGATCCGTGGCCCTGGCCGGAGCCTCGGCCGCGACCGTTTCCGTGAAGGGTTCACCCCTCGCGGGAAGCACAGGCGCTGCCGGGGGGCCTTGCGCTCACTCGTTCAGTGGGGGGTGATGCCTCACCGCACCAGTCGCCTGGTCCAGGCGACCGAGGTATTCGGCCACGCTCTCGCCCGGGCGCCGCCGCGGCAGCACGAAATGCACGTCGTCGGGCTCGCGGGTTACGCCGTGCGGCCCTTCGTCCACCATAAGATCTCCACCGCGCGACTCGACCGCGAGCTCGAAGCGCTCGACGGACTCCAGGAGCGCCACCAGCTCGTCGCTCGTCTCCCGCCCAGTGAGCGCGACGCCGCGCTGCCGGAGGCGGGCGCGCGTCTCCGCCATGGCGCGGCGAAGCTCTTCCTGCTGCTCGGCATCCATGATTGCGACTCAAGCTCCTCGTGGTAGCGTCGGATCGCGTGCGCCTGCCCCCGGCACAACCCGTACGGTGTCGTTTTCAACTCTCACCATGCGCCGACTTACCGCAAGCCCCTCTCGCCGGCGTGGGCCAGTTGTTCAAGCTGCGCGGACTCGAGGTTGACGACGAACGATGACAGCGACCGCGGCGCGAGGCACGGCAGAAGTCCATTCGGGCAGGCGGTCGTCGGTGGCGCGCTGGGCACTGGGCGTTGCGTTGCTCGTCGGCGCCGGGGTCTCGCTCCATGGCGACTGGGGGACGCCGACGCTCGACCGCCGCCGCGTCGTCATTGCCCGGATGAGCAACGAGACGGGCGACAGCACGCTGGGCTACGTCGGCGGGCTGCTCGCCGATCGGCTCGCCGCCCTGCTCGCGGGCGAGCCCGGCATCCGGGTCGCCACCAGCGTCGTTGTGGTCCCGTCCCGGGTCAACCCTGGACTGGTGGTAGACTCGCTCGACGATCCGGCCAGGCTCGGCATGCTCGCGCGCGAGGCGTCGGCCGGCACAGTGGTTTCCGGCTCCTACTTCCGCGAGGCCGCCGGGTTGTCGTTCCAGGCCGAGCTGACCGACGCGAACACCGGCACCATGTTCTCCGCCATCGGGCCGATTACCGTCACTCGGGCCGCCCTCGAGGACGGAGTGGACTCGCTCGATCGCGCCATTGCCGCCGTGGTGAAAGAGCACGCTCACCGCACCGCCGCGAGCCGACCTTCCTGATGGTCGTGAATGGGCGACTCACGATCCCGGAGCGGATCGCCTTACGACCGGACGTCGACACCGCTACTGTCACCGAACCTGCCGCGTGAACGCGGCACGTACTTCCAGCAGGTGCCGTTGGTTCGCGAACAGACCGACGCCGGGGGCAGGCTCGAGGCCGATGGCGCCACGCTGACCGCGGGCACGGATTTCATTCCCGCGCTGTGGATCGCCTCGCGGCCGGACTCGATCCGCAACGGCGCCGACGACGACGGCCGCGGGACGGTCGGGCTGCTCGAGCTGGCGGAGTCGTTCGCCCGGAGCACGGCGCGGCCCCGGCGCTCGCTGCTGTTCGTGGCGCACACCGGCACGTTACTGCCTGAGCTCAGAGGTGAGGAGACCGATGCGCGACATGACCTGAACGCTTCATCCTGTGGCGCGGACCCAGCCCCCTACCGCCCCGTCCGATACACGAGCGCCAGCAGATCCCGCTCAAGCTGCTCCCGCAGCTCGGACTTGATATCCATCACCGGTGTCGTGCTGAGCCCGAATATCGGCTTGCGCATGGCGACCCCCTCCCTGGGATCGAACCGCCCGTTCATTGCGACTGTCTTCCTATCTCTATCTACGTCGTTCGCCGGCAAATCGGCTCATCGCCGTTCCCAGGGGCTCCGCCGCCGACAGCCGTGGCCATCGGCGGCGGCCACCCTCCCCCGCTCACGCCGCCGGCCTCGCCTGATCGTCCGCCGGCGTCTCACTGCTCCCCACCGAGCCGGCCGCCGGCACCACCGGCGTCGCCGCCGAGCCATCCGTACCGGCTGACCGCCGCCGGACGCCCAGCACCGTGCTCGCGCTGATCCACTCCCCCAGCAGCTGCGGGTCGTCCGCGAACCGCTGCCGGTTCCGTCCGTCCATCACCCGCACCGTCCGGGTGATCTCCGAGGCCACGGCCTCCAGGTCCGCCGTGGCGCCCGATTGCGCGAGTGGCGGAGAGCGCCCGCGTTCGCACGCCGCCTCGTCGCGATCCGCCCTACCGGCTGCTCCGCCACCAGAAGGACATCTTGGCGCGGGAGAAGAGCTTCCGGGCCGACGAATGACCCTGCGCGGTCGCGTGAGTCCGCGCGCCCGGCGTGGGCGACGATGCGCTGCTCGCGGAGGATGCGTCGTCGCCACCGTCGCGGTCCCCACATCGTCCACCGTGCGACTCCGCCCACTTTAGAGGACGCCTCACACGCCGTGAAGGATGTTGGGTGGACTGTCGAGGAGATTCCGCCGACTGGTTGTGACGTTCCGCGGATGCCCAACGAGGTTGCACCCGCCACCCGGCACGTCGGGCCGCCGGTCGATCTCACCGCGTCGGCGCTTCATTGGATAGCGCCGGCGCTCGCGACGGCTGCTGGCCGCGGGAGCAGGCACGGCCCGCGCTCGATGGCGCTGCCCCGTGTTGCCCATCGCCGTCGGACCCGGCTAACGTCCGGGCGTGACCTCGTCCCGCATCAGCCACGCGCGATCACCAATGCCACCGGCGGCATGAAGAAGTTCCTCGCCGCCCTGGCGGGCGCGATCGTCGCCCCCATCGTCGTCATGCTCGGCGTCGCGGTGCTCTACTCGGGGCCATCGGGCGAGAGCTGGGACTTTGCGACGCCGCTCCTGACCCTGGGCGCCTTGCTGCCGGCGGCTTTCCTCGGTGCCGCCGTCGGCTACGTGATCGCGGCGCTGTGGCTGACGGGGAGCCGCCGGGCGGCCGGATGGTACGGCGGGGCGGGAGCGCTCCTGGTGATCCTCATCCCGGTCGGCATCATCCTCTACCCCTACCTCCTTTCCATCCTGCCATCGCGGCCGCCCACCGCGGAGGAGAAGCGCGCCGCCTGGGCCCAGCATATGGGGCAGACGCCCGGGCCGCTCGGGGCCCAGCTCGCCGAGCGGCTTCGAGGCTGCCTCGGTGAGGAGGGCGTTCCGGCGTCCGGCGAGGCGGTGATCGGCCGCGGCTGCGAGGAGCTCCGGGCTCACTGGCTCGGCCTGGGCGCCGACCGGATCGCGAGGCTCGGCGCCTATACCGACGCCGACGACGGGTGGCGCTGGGATCTCGTGGACAGCGCGGGCCAGCGCCGTCTCCGCGTGTTTCCCGATCCGCTGCTGCACCAGGCCGACCCTACCTTCGAGGTGGGGCGAGGCCAGGTGGCGCGGCACGACGCTCCGGCGGTGCGGGACGCCGGATCCGATGCCATGCTCCCGCGGCTGGCGCGGTTCCGCCGGTGCCTGCGAGACCTGGCGATCGAGATGCGGGGCTCGGGCACCTGGGCGGGGCTCGGCGACACCCTGCCGCTCCTGCTGCGCGCCTCGACGCCCGAGGCCCGCTGCCCCGGCGCCCGCATCGAGCAGAGCCCCGATCGCCCGCGCTTCGCCTGGGGGCTGTCGCTGCCGAACGGCGAAGCCATACCGCTGCGGATCACCTATCAGCCGCGGTTCGAGGACTCGCTCGAGACCCCGTTCGACCTCTACCTCTTCGCCGCCGACACGGGCTACCTGGTGGACGCCGGGGGCCGGTGGCACCTGCGAAAGGGAGGGTGGGCCACCCTCGACGATCCGCCGCCCGAGTGGTGCCGGACCGATCCCTCGGCGGAGTGCAGGTAGGGCGACTCGAGACGCCTGGCCCGTTCTGCCCATGCGGTCGGGCGCCCCGCCGCCTATCGTGCAGCGGCAGTCGGATACCTCCGCGACCACGGCCCCCGGTAGCGACGCATGCGCTTCACCTCCACAATCCCCCTCCGCCGTGCGATCCAACGCCTGCTCCCCGACCGTCCGTTCGCCATCGAGCTCTGGGACGGATCTGGCGTCCCCGCCACCAGCGACCACGGGCCCACGCTCAGCGTGCGCTCCCCGCGCGGCGTGGCGCACATGCTGCGCGCGCCCGGGCAGCTCGGCCTGGGCCGCGCCTACGTCACCGGCGAGCTCGACGTGGCCGACCTCGACGCGCTGGTGCACGTGGCCGATACCTGGCGCCCGCCGCCGCTCTCGGCGCGGAGCCGCGCGCACCTGATGCTGG
>JBOHSB010000126.1:0-2957 GCA_050733015.1 Gemmatimonadales bacterium | reverse complement strand
CCCGTGGGGCCGGTGACCAGCACCATCCCGTACGGATTCAGGATCGCCTTCATCAGCTCCTTCTCCGCCTTCGGCTCGAAGCCGAATTTGGTCAGGTCGAGCGTCAGGTTTCCCTTGTCGAGGATTCGGAGCACGATCTTCTCGCCGTACAGCACCGGCAGGGTCGAGACGCGGAAGTCGATGACCCGGTTGCCCATCTTGAGCTTGAGGCGGCCGTCCTGCGGCACCCGTCGCTCCGCGATGTTGAGCTGCGACAGGATCTTGATGCGCGAGGTGAGCGCGGCCTTCATCTTGAGCGGCGGCCGCATGATCTCGAGCAGGGCGCCGTCGATGCGGTACCGCACCCGGATCTCGTGCTCGAACGGCTCGATGTGGATGTCGCTCGCGCCGCGCTTGACGGCCTCGATCAGCAGACCGTTGATGAGCTTTACCACCGGCGCGTCCTCGATCTGCGCCTGGGTGGCGGTTTCTTCCTCCCGCTCCTCGACGACCTCGAGCTCGTCGCCCGCCGCCTCCATGTCCTTGAGGAGGTTTTCGAGCTCCTGCTGGTTGCCCGCCTGGTAGTGCTTCTCGATCAGCGCGCGAAGGGTGTACTCGCCGGCGATGACCGGGAACAGGTCGAACCGGGTGATGAACTTGAGGTCCTCGAGCAGGCCCATGTCGCTGGGATCGGCCATGGCCACCGTGAGCGTGCGGCCCTCCCGCTTGAGCGGGAGCACCACGCCCTTCGCCGCCATCTCGGCCGGTACCAGCTTGAGGATCTTGGGATCGACTTCGAACCGCGACAGATCCACCGCCGGCATGCGGTACTGGCGCGCGAGGATCTTGGTGATCTCGATTTCCGGGACCAGCCCCAGCTTCACCAGGACGAAGCCCAGGCGCTGCTTGGACGCCTTCTGCTCCACGAGCGCCTGTGTGAGCTGCTCGCGCGAGAGCAAGCCGTCGCGCATGAGGTTTTCGCCGAGCCGGTCGCTGCCGCCCGCAGCTGCGGTCGCCATGGGTCCTGTGGTATCCGGATCTTTGGGTTGTCAGGAGTTGCGGGTGGCCGCCGGCCGCCGTCATGGTGGGTCAGGGGCCCCCCACCCGAACGCGGCCCTGCAGCCGGGCCAGGGCAGCCGGACCGATGCCGGGGACCCGAGCCAATTCTTGCACAGCATGGAACGGGCCGTTGGCCTGCCTGTACCCCACGATGGCCCGCGCCCGGCCAGGACCGATCCCCGGGAGCGCGTCCAGCATGGCGACGTCGGCGGTGTTCAAATCGACGACGCCGGGCCCCTGCAGCTCGACCGGAGCCCCGGGCTGGGTTGGGGTTATCGGCAGGCTGGCACCGAGCGAGGAGGGCCCGGAGAAGGCAAGGTGCGGGCCGATGGCGGCCAGGAGCCCGGGGCCGATTCCGGGCACCCGGTCCAGCCCCGCGGCCCCCCCGAATGGACCCCGGGCCTCGCGATCCGCCACGATCTTCTTGGCGAGCGCGAGACCCACCCGAGGCAGCCGGGCCAGTTCCGGGGCCGGAGCGCGGTCGGCGTCGATCCGCTCGCTGGGGCCCAGCGGACGGGAGCGGGCCAGCATGCTGTCGCGGTGCGCCGCGGGGGAACGCGGCGGCAGCGCGGCCAGGAGCTGCACCTCGCCCGGGGCATCCCCCGGCCGGCCGGCCCACCAGCGCACCCCCTGGCCGAGCAGGCCGAGGGAGAGGAGCAGGAGCAGCGCGCGACGCTCGGCGGCGGACATGCGATGCATGGTAAGGATCGAGCGAGGTGAGCGCGGGAGCGAGCGACCGCAGGCCGGCGAAAAAAAGCGAGGACGGAGCCGGCCCCTGCCGGGCGCTCCGTCCTCTCATCGTCGAGCGGGCCCGACGACCTATTCCCTTCTCACCAGCTCCACGGCCACGTCGCCCACGATCTGCAGGCTCGCGCCGCTCACCTTGTCGATGGTGTCGTCCTTCGTGTGCCACGACGGATAGTCGAAGTCCACCACGTCGATCGCCCGGATGCCGACCTTCTGCAGCTCGAGGTGATCGTCGATCAGGGTGTGCTTCGGCGTGGCCACGAAGGTGCCCGCGTAGCCGAGATCCTTGGCAGTGTTCCAGACCAGCTCGACCACCTCGGGGGCGCCGACGACCGAGTTGCCTTCCTGGAAGATCTGCAGGTCCTTGTCGGCGATGAGGTCGAACAGCACCGCATAGAGCGGCTGCGGTCCGGGCGCCGGGTGCGCCGCGTAGTAGCGCGAGCCCATCAGGACGTCGTTCGGCGTCTTGACGAAATCGCCGTAGTCCTCGCCGTCGTCGAACAGGAGGTCTACGCCAACGCTCGGTGGCACGCGCTTGAGCACGTCTGCCACGCCGAGCAGGAGGGCCACGCCCGAGCCGCCGTCGTTGGCGCCCGGCACCGGCTTGGTGGAATCGGTGGAGATGGGGCTATCGGCGCGGGGACGGCTGTCATAATGGGCCAGGAACAGCAGCCGCTTGCTCGCCGCGGGCTGAAACCGGGCGATGAAGTTGGTGAGCGCCAGCGAGTCGCCCGCGGCGGTGACGTGAGTCCAGGGCTGCACGATGAGCGTATCCGCCCGTCGCCGCAGCAGCGAATCCAGCCACGCCACCATCTTCCGATGCGCCTCGGTCCCGGGGATCCGGGGACCGAAGCTCATCTGGGTCTCGATGTAGCGGAACGCGGAGGCGCCGTCGAATTCCCGCACGTGCTTCCGGGTCTCGTGGCAGGCGGGCAGGAGGAGCGCGGACAGGAGGAGCAAGGCGAGAGTCTGGCAAGGGCGACGCATGGGCAGGATGAAACCGCGCTCAGGAACGAAAGTCAATCAGGACGAGAGGGCGAGTGAGGGCGAGTGAGGGCGATAGGGCGAACGGGCGATAAGACGAACGGGCGATAGGGCGGCCAGGGGCATGGGGCCCCAGGGCGCGCATCGGCCTCGGTCATCCCGAGCGAAGCGAGGGATCTTCTCAGCGG
>JBOHSB010000125.1:0-4405 GCA_050733015.1 Gemmatimonadales bacterium | reverse complement strand
GGCCCGGACCTCGACCACCGGACCACCGGCGCCCGGCGTGAACGCCACGGTCACCTGCCCGCTGGGCGCCTGGTACGGGAAGGTCACCGCCTCGGCGCCGCCGAGCCGCGGGGCCGAGGCGGGATCGGCCACCTCGCGCACCAGGGTGAGGATCTGGCCGTCGGTCAGCGGCTCCTTGGTCAAGGGACGGGCGGAGCCGTTGGTCACGAGCGCCGCGGGCTTGCCCACGGCGAGCCGCAGCGCGTCGGCGCGCTGCTCGTGCAGGACTTGGATCAGGCGATCGAGCCGGGCCACAGGCAGTCTCAGTCGAGGGGACGCGCGAACCGCACGCGCGACTTGTTGATGTACCAGCTCACGTCGTCGCTGCCGAGCGCGAAGAACTGGCCGGCGCCATTGAGATAGTCGAGGCTGCGGCTGCGCGACGGGTGCAGCTCGATGGCGGCCCGCCCGCGGTACTCCGCGCCGCCCTGCACCACCACCTCGAGCTCGATCTGCCGCGCGGCCGAGGCGCGGTCCGGGTCGAGCAGCGGTGAGGGTCCCCGGCAGGAGACCACCACCACCTGCGTCTTCGGCACGAACGTCACCCCTCCTCCGTCGAGCGTGAGGGCGAAGAACGTGTCGCCCCGGTTGAGCATCTCGAGCGGCGTCTCGGGACCGGGAGGGTAGGTGGTCCGCGCGTACAGGTGCAGATCGCCCGCGAGAGCGATGCCCTCGGCCAGCATGACTTCGGCGGGCACCTTGGTGGTGATTCCCCAGTCGCTCATGCGCTCGGTCCGGGCGGGTGGACGGAAACTGAGGACAGGCGTGCACGGCGGCAAGTGGGCATCAGCCGCGAAGCTCCGCGCCGGCCTGCCGCCGGGTCAGGCGAATCGGTCGAGAGCGTCCGCCGCGCCGCGCGAGGTGCGCGGCCATCGGTGCGCCGATGGCGCCGAGGTCGAGGAAGCCGACGTGCATCGAGCGTAGCCTTTCGGGAGCGCGAGCGGGCGAGCGAGAACGAGCAACAACGAGCGAAAGGTAGCGGAGCCGAGCGGGGATGGTACTGGCAGCCTGCGCCGGGCCGGATCGGCCGGGCTAAGTTACAGCCATGAGCGCGCGCATCCTCCACGTGGACCTCGACGCGTTCTTCGTCGAGGTGTGCCGGCAGCGGAATCCGGAGCTGCGCGACGTCGAGCTGCTCGTGGTGGGCGGGCGGCGCGATCAGCGCGGCGTGGTGCAGTCCGCCTCCTACGGGGCGCGGCGATTCGGCATCCACGCCGGGATGCCCATCGCCCAGGCGGTCCGCCTCTGTCCCCAGGCCACGTTCTTCCAAGGCTCCTTCCCCGACTACCGCGATGCCTCCCACGCCGTCCGGGCGGTGCTCCAGGAATTCAGCCCGACGGTGGTGATGGCGTCGCTCGACGAGGCCTACCTCGACTTCGCGGGAACCGACCGGCTGTATCCGGTCTCGCTCCTGCCGGTCGCCGAGCGCCTCCGCGACGCGGTGCGCGGGAAGACCGGCCTCGACTGCAGCATCGGGATCGGGCCCAACCGGATGATCGCCAAGCTCGCCTCCGACGCGGCCAAGCCGCGCGGCCTGATGGAGGTGCGGGCCGGCTGGGAGGAGGGGTTCCTGGCGGGACTCGCGCTCCGGGCCATGCCCGGCGTGGGGCCCAAGACCGCCGACCGGTGGGCCGAGCTCGGGCTGGTGGACGTGTGGCAGGTGCAGCGAATGGAGGAGAACGCGCTCGAGCGCCTGATCGGGGGCGACGCCCGGGCGCTCAAGCGGCGAGCTCACGGGTACGGCGGCGCCACCCTTCGGGCCGACCGGCTGCCGCGCTCGGTGAGCCGCGAGACGACGCTGTCGCGCGATCTGCGCGATCCCGTCCAGCTGGAGGCCACGCTGTCGCTGTTGACCGCGCGCGTCGCGGGACAGCTCCGCGACGAGCACCTGGTGGCCCGCACGGTGTCCCTCAAGCTGCGGCACGACGATTTCCGCACCGTGACGCGCCGCCATACGTTCGAGATCGCCACCGATCTCGACGCCGAGCTCTACGGCGCCGCCCGGGACCTGTTCCGCGCGGCCTTCGAGGAGGTGCGCGTCCGCAACCGGGGCGTGCGGCTCATCGGCATCGCGGCGACCAACCTGGCGGTGGCGGCGGAGGCGGACCTGTTCGAGCCGGCCTCGCGGCGGCGGCTCCGCGACCTCTCTGTCGCCGTGGATCGGCTGCGGGAGAAATACGGATTTGCGGCGGTGACACCCGGGAGCGCGCTGCGCGCCAGACGGAAGAGGCCTACCTGAGGTCCTGGTCCTCGAATCGGAGCCCCACCGAGCCGTTCGCCGCGGTCACCTGATTCCCCAGATCCCGAAACTCCGCCGACGCCGCACCACCCGGCCCCAGCGCCCGCGCCTGGACGGTGCTGTTTTGAAACAGGCGGTAGTAGCCGATGAACACCCGGCGCGCGCCCGGTCGCACGGCGCAGCC
Source organism: Gemmatimonadales bacterium (assembly GCA_050733015.1). Classification (GTDB taxonomy): domain Bacteria; phylum Gemmatimonadota; class Gemmatimonadetes; order Gemmatimonadales; family GWC2-71-9; genus CAVVWJ01. Next base: position 1,943 of record JBOHSB010000125.1, on the reverse strand, counting down.
GCAGTCCACGGCCCCCTGAAGTCCCGCGTTGACCGTCACCCGCAGGAGCCGGCTCGACGCGTTGGTGATGAGCGGAGCGAAGTAGGCCGTGTCGCCCGGGCGGCTCGACGCGCGCAGCGCCGTGGTGCCGGACGGGCCTCGGAGGACCGAGGACCCACGGACTTCCTCTCCCATCGGCTTCCCGTCGGCGGAGAGCGGCCGCTGCAGCTCCCACTGCGCCACCAACGTGTGGCCGCGCGACACGGCGACGCGCGCGGCCGCGCCCGGAGCCAGAGTGCGGGAAGGATCGTCGCCCACGACCAGCCGGACCGGCCCAGCGAGACCGTTGGTGAACTCGACGTGCGGGCGGAGCAGCAACACGACACCGACGCCCGCCGCGGCGACCAGAAGGAGCACGAGCAGGATCGGCAGGAGCGGCACCCCGATCGCGGCCGGCCGGGACGGGGCCGCGGCGGCGGGACTGGGGGCAGAAACGGCGGATGGCTCGGAGGAGGGCGTCGGAGGCTGGTCGGGGAGCGTCATCAGTGAATGGGGAGAATGGCCCGCAGCGGGTCTCGGCGCTCCGCGGCCCGCGGGCGAGCGGACGCGGGCCGGATCGGGCGTGGCACGAGGGAGGCGGCCGTCACCCGGACCACGACGACCCCGGTGACCGAGTCGACTCCCGTGAGCAAGACGTTGAACTTGCCGGTCGCGTGGCTCGTGTCGCGCACCCGAACCGAGCTGCTCAGGTCCAACGGATAGTAGCCCAGCCGCATGGAATCACCGGGCGCGACGGTGCAGCCACAGTCGATCGTGTCGCGGTCGCTCACGACCGACGCATCGAGCCGGCGCGTGGTGCGGTTCACGACCAGCGGCGAAAACCGGGCTTGGCCGCCGGCGCCGGCGCCGACCACCTCCCGCAACTCCCCGCGGACCGGGCCGCTCACGATGCTGCCCTCCACTTCGGCGCCCAGCGACCGCCCATCGCCCGCGGTCGGGCGCACCATGGCCCAGTGGGCCTCGAGCGGCTGGCGTGCGGTCACCGGGAGCCGCAGGCTGTCCCCGGCCCCGACGGTGAACCCGGTGTCATCGAGCGTGAGGGCGATGGGCTCGGTCAGCCGGTTGTACACCACGAGCGAGCCCTGGGGTCGCACCGATGCCCAGAGCACGCCGACCGCCGCCACCAGCCCCAGGGCGACCATCGAGCGGCGGCGGCCGCCCCGCCGGCGGACCGGCATCGCCCCCGTGGGCGTCTCGTCCTCCGACCGGGCCGACGGCCCGCCGGACGGATCCACCGCGCCCGCGGCCGGCGCCGGCGATGCCGCCGTCGCGCCGCGCCCTTCCCGCAGCGCGTCGAGCACGGCCCGGGCGCTCGGGTAGCGGTCGTCCGGATGCTTGGCCAGGCAGCGGAGGATGACCGCCTTGAGCCAGGACGGCACGCGATCACGGGACAGGGTCGCGACGGGGACCGGCTCGTGCAGGTGGCGGGTCACGATCTCCTGCGAGTCGTCGCCCTCGAACGGCGGGGCGCCGGTGAGCATCTGGAACAGCACCACGCCCATGCCGTAGACGTCGGCGCGCGCGTCCACGTCGGCTCGGCCCAGCGCCTGCTCGGGGCTCATATACAGGGGAGTGCCGACGATGAAGCCGGTCTGGGTGTGGCCCGCCGCCCCGTCCAGGTACTTCACGATGCCGAAGTCCACCAGCAGCGGGCGTCCCGTGCCGGTCTCGATCAGGATGTTGTCCGGCTTCACGTCCCGGTGCACCAGGCCGTGCTCGTGAGCGTGCTGCAGGGTCTCGAGGATCGGCTCCGCGATGGCCAGCGCCCGCTGGACCGGCAGCACACCGTCGGCACGCAGGATGTCCGCCAGGGTGCGGCCCTCGCAGTAGGGCATGACGTAGAACACCAGCCCTTCGCCCTCGCCCACGAAGTGGATGGGCAGGGTGTTGGGATGGTTGAGCCG
>JBOHSB010000124.1:0-8540 GCA_050733015.1 Gemmatimonadales bacterium | reverse complement strand
TACATCAAGGGGTACATGACCGGGCAGCGGCTCGCCAACGTGCCCAACGCGAATGTGATCCGGGGCGACTCCCTCATCATCCGCATTCCAGGAGTGACCGCGCCAGCCCAGGTGCTGGTGAGCAACTTCCGGATCGCCGAGGGCGGCAAGCCTCTCTATCAGGCACTGATGGCGAGCGGCCGGGTGAGCACGCACGGGATCCTCTTCGGCTCCGGCAGCGCCCAGATCCAGGGGGAGAGCACGCCCACCTTGAAGCAGATCGGGACGATGCTGCAGCAGCATCCGGAGCTCAAGCTGCTCATCGAGGGACACACCGACAACCAGGGCGTGGCCGCGAGCAACCAGGCGCTGTCGGAGCAGCGTGCGGCGGCGGTCAAGGCGTACCTTGTGGCCAATTATGGAGTGGCGGCCGCGCGGTTGACGACCAAGGGCTACGGCGAGACCAAGCCGATCGCGACCAATGACACGCCCGAGGGACGCCAGAACAACCGGCGCGTGGAGCTGGTGCGGCAGTAGCGGGCATCGCAGTCCCCTGGGGGCCGTTTCGACCATCCCTCGCGGGGCTTGGGACCGGCGCCGGACACGCAGGTGCACGAAGAACACCTGTTGCGGTGGGCTGGCGCGGGACTCCGCCCGCAAGACCACTCCCAAAGGTTTTTCTCCGTGCCTCTTCGTGTTCCTCCGTGCGCTCCGTGGTGAAGTAGTCCTCCCCAGGGCGTGATCCCCGCCGACCCGGGACCGCCTCGACCATCCCTCGCGGCGCGCGGGACTCCGCCCGCAAGACCACTCCCAAAGGTTTTTCTCCGTGCCTCTTCGTATTCCTCCGTGCGCTCCGTGGTGAGGTAGTCCCATCCTGGGCGCGATGCCAGTTCCATCGGCCCGAAAATGCAAGTCTAAGTCGTTGAACTACAACAGCTTGCATACGACGCCCTGGGGTATGCTCCCGGGGCCTTTCCTTATATAATTCAGTCATCCCCGGCCGGGCATTCTGGCCGCCGTCATCTCCCCAGCCGACAGCCAATGACCGCACCCAACGCTCGCGAGCGCATCCTTCCGCGTTTGATCGAGGAAGAGCTGCAACAGTCGTTCATCAACTATTCGATGAGCGTGATCGTCTCGCGCGCGCTCCCCGACGTGCGCGACGGCTTGAAGCCGGTCCACCGCCGCATCCTGTACTCCATGAGCGAACTGGGGCTCATCCCCGGCCGGGCCTACAAGAAGTCGGCGACGGTCGTGGGCGACGTGCTCGGCAAGTACCACCCCCACGGCGACCTCTCGGTGTACGACGCCCTGGTGCGGATGGTGCAGGACTTCTCGCTCCGGTATCCGCTGGTGGACGGGCAGGGGAACTTCGGCTCCGTCGACGGCGATCCGGCCGCGGCCTACCGATACACCGAGGCGCGGCTCACGCGCGTCGCGGTCGCGATGCTGGAGGACATCGACAAGAACACGGTCGACTTCCAGCCCAACTTCGATGACCGCCTGCAGGAACCCACCGTCCTCCCCTCCAAGATCCCCAACCTGCTGGTGAACGGCTCGTCGGGCATCGCGGTCGGCATGGCGACCAACATCCCGCCCCACAACCTCAGGGAAGTGGCCAAGGCGGTCGAGCTGCTGATCGACACTCCCGAGGCCAGCATCACCGACCTCCGCAAGATCATCAAGGGGCCCGACTTCCCGACCGGCGCCTACATCTACGGGCGCGAGGGCATCAAGGAAGCCTACGAGACCGGCCGCGGCCGGGTCGTCATGCGGGCGCGGGCCCAGATCGAGGAGCGGGAATCCTCGGGCAAGTCGCAGATCGTCGTCACCGAGATCCCCTACCAGGTGAACAAGGAGAACCTGGTCAAGGCCATCGCCGAGCTCGCGTCGGAGAAAAAGATCGAGGGGATCAGCGGCGTCAATGACGAGTCCGACAAGGACGGCATGCGGATGGTCATCGAGCTCAAGCGCGATGCCATTCCCAACGTCGTGCTCAACCAGCTCTACAAGCACACCGCCATGCAATCCACCTTCGGGGTGATCATGCTGGCGCTCGACAAGGGCGCCCCCAAGGTCATGAACCTGAAGGAGCTGCTCGAGCGGTACATCGAGCACCGGCACGAGATCGTCGTCCGGCGCACCCAGTTCGACCTCAACGCCGCGGAGGCCCGGGAGCACATCCTGGAGGGCCTCAAGATCGCGGTGGACAACATCGACGAGGTCATCAAGATCATCCGGGGCTCCGCGGACACCGCCCAGGCCGACGCCCGCCTCAGGAAGCGGTTCGGGCTGAGCGAGAAGCAGACCGACGCGATCCTCAACATGCGTCTGGCCAAGCTCACCGGCCTCGAGATCGAGAAGCTGGAGGCCGAGCTCAAGGAGGTGCGGGCCACGATCAAGGACCTGAAGAGCATCCTGGCGTCGAAGCCCAAGCGGATGAACATCCTCAAGCAGGAGATGAGGGAGGTGGTGGACCAGTTCGGCGACGACCGCCGGACCGAGATCCTGAGCGACCAGGGCGAGTTCACGGTCGAGGACCTGATCGCCGAGGAGGACATGGTCATCACCATCTCCCACTCGGGCTACATCAAGCGGATCCCGATCACCACCTACAAGCGGCAGCGGCGGGGCGGGCGCGGACTCAACGGCGCCGACCTCAAGGCCGACGACTGGGTGGAGCACCTGTTCATCGCCAGCACCCACGACTACCTGCTGTTCTTCACCAACGCGGGCCAGCTCTACTGGCTCAAGGTGCACGAGATCCCGCAGGCCGGCCGGGCGGCGCGCGGCAAGCCGGTGGTCAACTGCATCGCGATCAAGCCGGACGAGCAGATCGCGGCGTTGGTCCCGGTCCGGGAGTTCACCGACGACAAGTGCCTCGTCTTCGCCACCCGTCTGGGCACGGTGAAGAAGACCCTGCTCTCGGCGTACGGGAACGTGCGGACCAACGGGATCCGCGCCATCAATATCGAGGACGGCGACGAGCTCATCGACGTCCAGGTGTGCGACCAGAACAGCGACATCGTGCTGGCCACCGGGGATGGCATGAGCATTCGCTTCCACCAGGGCGACGTGCGCGAGATGGGCCGGGACACCACCGGAGTCAAAGGCATCGAGCTGGAGAAGGGCGACGCGGTGATCGGCATGGTGGTGGTGCGGCGCGATGCCACGCTGCTGGTGGTGAGCGAGAAGGGCTTCGGCAAGCGCTCCGAGCTGACCGACTACCGGGTCCAGAAGCGCGGCGGCAAGGGCATCATCACGCTCAAGAAGACCGACAAGACCGGCTCGATCGTCGCCCTCAAGGAGGTCATTCCCGACGACGAGCTCATGATGATCACCCGGCACGGGGTGATCATCCGGCTTCCGGTGGACGGGATCCGCGTGATCGGGCGCAACACCCAGGGCGTCAAGGTGATGAACCTCGACTCGGGCGACTCGGTGGTGGACGTGGCCAGGGTGGTGAAGGAGGACGAAGCTGGACCGGAAGAGTACGCCGGCGGCGACGAGGTCACGCCGACCGCGGCGGCGGACGAGTGAGGGCGCGGGGGGCTTGCCTAAGCGGGCCCCCCCGCGCATTTAGCAGGACACCTATGCCGCAGACCATCGACCGCACCTCCCCCGTTACCCTGGACTCCATCCGCGGCGCCGCCCGAGTGCTGGATGGCGTCGCGCTGCGCACCCCGCTGCGGGACGCGCCCGATCTCTCCGAGCGGGTGGGCGTGCCGGTGGCGCTCAAGTGCGAGCTGCTCCAGCCGATCGGCGCCTTCAAGATCCGCGGGGCCTACCATGCCCTCGCGCGGCTGGTCGGACGAGGCGGCGCGAAAGGCGTGGTCACCGCCTCGAGCGGCAACCATGGCCAGGCGCTGGCCTTCGCCGCGCGCCAATTCGGCCTCCGCGCGGTCATCGTGATGCCCGAGTCCACCCCCGGGGTGAAGGTGGAGGGCGTGCGGCGGCACGGGGGTGAGGTGGTGCTGGCGGGGGCCACCAGGTCGGCGGAGCAGGGTGCCAGGGCCGAGGCCATCGCCCGGGACGAGGGTCTGGCCTTGATCCCGCCGTTCGACCATCCGGATGTGATTGCCGGCCAGGGGACCATCGGCCTCGAGATCCTCGAGCAGCGCCCCGACACCAGCACCATCCTGGTGCCGGTGAGCGGCGGCGGGCTCATATCCGGCATCTCGGTCGCGATCCTGGCGCTGGCCCCGTCGGTCGAGGTCATCGGGGTCGAGCCGGCCGGCGCGGCCAAGCTGACGGCCGCGCTGGCGGCCGGGGAGCCGCGCACCCTCGGGCACACCGAGAGCATGGCCGACGGGCTCCTCGCCCGGTCCGTGGGCACGCTCACCTTCGACCTGCTGCGGCGCGTCGTGCGGGAGGCGGTGACCGTCACCGAGAGCGAGATCGGCGAGGCCGTCCGGTACCTGCACCAGCACGCCGGGCTGCGGGCCGAGCCGTCGGGCGCCGTCGGGGTGGCGGCCCTGCTGGCCGGCCACGTCCGCCCCGCCGGGCCGACCGTGGCGGTCGTGAGCGGCGGCAACGTGGATCCCGAACTCTACCAACGCCTGGTAGGCTGAATGCCGCTCGCTCCGAAGATCATCGTCGCCGACGACGATCAGGCGCTGTCCCGCACCCTCTCCTGGATCCTCAAGGAGAACGGCTACGACGTGCTCACCGTGCCCGGCGGCGAGCACCTGTTCGATCATCTGCAGGCGGAGCCCTTCGACCTGCTGCTGCTCGACATCATGATGCCGAAGGTGGATGGTCTCCAGCTGCTGCAGAAGGTCAAGTCCGATCCCCGGTACAAGGATCTGCCCGTCCTGATGATCTCCTCCATGCCGCCGGAGGAGGCGACCGTGCGCTCGCTGGGTCTGGGCGCCGCCGATTTCATCCCCAAGCCGTTCCGCGTCCGCGAGCTGCTGGCGCGGGTCAAGGCCCATCTTCGAGTCGGCCGTGAGCTCAACCAGGCCCGCGCCGAGGCGAGATCGCGCTCGGAGATGATGGACATCATGCAGGAGGTGACGGCCTCGCTCAAGCCGGAGGAGATCTATCAGATCCTGGTCCGGCGGGTGGCGCACGGGCTCAACATCTCCCGCTGCTCCATCGTCATCGCCGGCCCGGAGGACGAGACCGGCATCGTCGTCGCGGCGTTCGAGAACCCGATGCTGCGGAACCTGTCCGTGGACCTGAGCAAGTACCCCGAAATCCGCCGGGCGCTGGTGACCGGCGAAGTGGTGCTGGTCCGGGACGCGACCACCGACCCGCTCTACGGCGAGGTTCGGCCCGGTTGGACCAACGGCTCCCAGGGCGTGCAGACCCGCTCGGCCATCGCGCTCCGGTTCTCGCTCCGGGGGCAGCCGGCGGGCGTGTTCTTCCTCAGGACCACCACCGAGGACGCCCCGCTCAACGAGCAGGACGTCCAGTTCGCCGACCAGGTCATCGCCGCCGCGGTGGCCGCGCTCGAGAAGGCCTATGACCTCGAGAACGCGGTGATGGGGCAGGAGCAGATGCGGCACCTGGCGGAGACCGATCCGCTGACCAACTGCTTCAACCGGCGTGCCCTGATGCAGAAGCTCGAGCAGGAGATGGACCGCGCCGCCCGTTACGCCACCATGCTCACCGGCATGATGATCGACATCGACAACTTCAAGCAGATCAACGATACCCACGGCCACCTGGTGGGCGACCGCGTGCTCAAGCAGCTGTCCAACCTGCTCAAGCGCGAGCAGCGGTCGGTCGACATCGTGGCGCGGTACGGCGGTGAGGAGTTCGTGGTCCTGCTGCCCGAGACCACGGCCGCCGAGTCCCGCAACTTCGCCGAGCGCATCCTGCGGCGGGTGGCGACCCACGACTTCGGGGAGCCGGGCAAGCCCGTGCGCGTGACCATCAGCGTCGGCATCGCCTCGTTCCCCGACGAGCGGGTCAGCGACGGCGAATCGCTGCTCCGCCTGGCGGACAGCCACCTCTATCGCGCCAAGAGCGACGGCCGAAACCGGTTTCGCGATTGAGCACCCGCCGCTGTCCCCGCTGCCAGGCCACCTATCCGGCTCCGGCGCGGTTCTGCGTCAAGGACGGCTCCCCCCTGGTCGAGGTCGAGCCCACCGCATCGTTCGGCCCGCCCAGGACGGCGGCCGTCCCGGGGAACGGTGGCGCGGTCTACGGCATGGCCGCGGAAGAGATTTCGCTCACGCCGGAAGAGGTGGATCGGTACGCCACGCTGAGCGGCAAGCTGCTCGACCGGCGGTATCAGGTCGGCCGCCGCCTGGGCGAGGGCGGGATGTCGTACGTCTACCGGGCGCAGGACACCGACTCCGGTCGCCCGGTCGCGGTGAAGATCCTGCTGCCCCGGCTGTCACGCGATCCGGCCGCGGTCGAACGGCTTCGGCGGGAGGCCGAGATCGCTATGCGGCTGGACCATCCGAACGTCTGCCCCATCCTGCGGCTGGGCGAGGTGGACCGGATGATCTACCTAGTCATGCCCTATCTCGAGGGCGAGCCCCTGAGCGAGCACGAGACCCGGCGCGGGCCGATCTCCGTCGCCGAGGGGATCCCGCTGCTGATCCAGATATGCCGGGGACTGGCCCACGCCCATGCGATTCACATCATCCATCGCGATCTCAAGCCCGAGAACGTGATGCTGGTGCCGGACGGCACCACCGACCGGGGGGAGCCACGCTTCCGGGCCGTGGTCATGGATTTCGGCCTGGCCAAGGAGCGGAGGGCCGGCCCCGAGGTCGCCAAGCTGACGGCCACCGGCATCGTACTCGGCACGCCCGAGTTCATGAGCCCCGAACAGATCCGTGGTAAGCCGCTGGACGGGCGGAGCGATGTGTACGCCATCGGCATCCTGGCCTTCGAGATGTTCACGGGTCAGCTGCCGTTTGCCGGGAAGTCGGCCCAGGAAACCATGATCGCCAGGCTGCGCGGCTCGCCGGCCAAATTGCGTGATCTGCGTCCCGAGCTGCCCACCAAGCTCGAGGCCGTCATCCTGCGCTGCCTGGCCCTGGATCCGGCCGAGCGGCACCCGAACATGGAGGAGCTGGGGTACGCCTTCGAGGGCGTCGTGGCCGCGGGCGTGCTCGGGAGACTGTTCCGGAGATAGGAACGAGCGGGTCTTGCCGAGGCGCCCCACCGGGCATCCGGTCCCGAAGCCTCCGAGCTCCTTCGGGGGCTCTTGCGTTCAAGTCCTGGCCTGTCCGTACTTGTACGGATCAAACTCCGCAGGGATGCGGATTGTCCGACCCTGGCCCGACGTGTAGCGTAGGCATGTGATCCACGAGCTCTCCTTCCATATGGTTGGCATCAGCCATCATACGGCCGACGTCGGTCTGCGGGAGCGGTTTGCGTTCGATCCCGCCGAGCTCCAGGCGCTGCTGGCGCGCGAGCGCGCAGCCGACCGGAACCTCCTCTTGCTGGCCACCTGCAACCGCTGCGAGCTGTACTGGTCGGGAGCCCACGACTACCAAGCGTGGTTCGAGGACTTCGCCCGGGAGCGGGACGCCCGGTTGGCGGACGCGCTGGTCCGGCTCGACGGGGCTGCGGCGGTGAGCCACCTGTTCACGGTTGCGGCAGGGCTCGACTCGCAGGTGCTCGGTGAGACCGAGATCCTCGGCCAGGTGCGGCGGGCCTTCGACACCGCCCGGGCCGCAGGCACCACCACGCGCGAGATGGACGCGATCTTCTCGAGCGCGCTCTCGACCGGGCGCAGGATCCGCCGCGAAACCTCGCTTGGCCGCCACCCCGCCTCGGTGAGCTCGGCCGCCGTCGAGGTGGCCGCTCGCGAGTGTGCCGGCGGCATCGGTGGGCGCGCGGTTTTGGTGCTAGGCGCCGGAGAGGCGGCCGAGGGTGTGCTCCGGTCGCTGCATCAGTGCGGCGCCGCCAGTGTGGCCCTGGTGAACCGGAACCCCGATCGGGCGCGGGCGCTCGCCGCGGCGTGGGGCGCGTCGGCACACGGATGGGACGAGCTCGGTGGGCTCTTGGCCGGGGCAGATCTCGTGTTCGTGGCGACCGGGGCGTCGCGTCCGGTGGTGTCCGCCGCCCAGCTCGCCGCGGCGGCCGGCGCGCGGGCCGAGCCGCTGGTCACCATGGACTTGTCGGTACCCCGCAACGTGGAGCCTGAAGCGCGGCAGGTGCCCGGTGTGCACCTCTACGACCTGGACGACCTGCAGCGCCTCTGCTGCCCGGCCGCGGGGGCCCCGGCCGCCGCGCTTCGGGACGCCGAGCTGCTGCTGGACGAAGAGCTCGCCCGGCTCGACCAGCAGTTGCGGGGCCTGGCCGCCGCGCCCCGGCTCGCCGAGCTGCATCGCCACGGCGCGGAGGTGGCGGAGCAGGAAGCCGCCCGGGCCCTGGCCCAGCTCGCGGACCTGACCGATCGCCAGCGGCTGGTCGTCAAGGAGATGGCTGACCGCCTGGTGCGCCGCGTCCTCTATCCGGTGAGCCGCTCGATGCGGGAGGAGTAGCCGCCCGGGGCCAGGGAGGATGGTCGCCGCGGAACGAGGTTCGCCACGGTCACGCGAAGAAGGGGGCATGCAGCGCTGCATGCCCCCTTCTTCGCGTGACCGTGGCGA
>JBOHSB010000123.1:0-6142 GCA_050733015.1 Gemmatimonadales bacterium | reverse complement strand
GCGCCCGGTTGGCCAGGCCGGTGAGCGGGTCGTGGAACGCCTGGTGGATGAGCTGCTCCTCCAGCCGCCGCCGCTCGCTCACATCGCGGGTGTTGAGCACGATCCCCTTCACGGTCGAATCGTGCATCAGGTTGGTCGCCAGGATCTCGGCGTTGAGCCACGAGCCGTCCGGCTGGCGGAAGCGCCACTCGACCGGGCCCGTCACGCCGGGGCTCTGGGTGGCGTCGCGGAAGAAGCTGGTGGCCCGCTCACGGTCCTCCGGGTGCAGCAGGTCGGTGAGCGAGTGGCGGATCATCCCCGCCGGGTCGTACCCGAACACCCGGGTGGCCGACGGGCTCACGAACCGGATGGTGGCGTCGGGCCGGATCACGATGATGACATCGGACGAGTGCTGCACCAGCGAGCGGAACCGGGCCTCGTTCTGCCGCGCGGCGTGCTCCGCCAGCAGCCGCACGTTCTCCCGCAGGGTGAGCAGCTGCCGGATCACCACCAGCGCCGTCACCAGCAGGGCGCCGATCGCGAGCCCGCTGATCGGATCGGTCCACGGCCGGAGCGCCACCACCAGGAGCAGCGCGTAGGTGGTGCCCACGGCCAGGTAGGGCAGGGGACTGATCGGCTGGATCCGGGTGAACGGCACCGAGCCGGCCCGACGGGCCACCGGGCGCCGCCAGTAGCGCTCGGCGCTCCCGATCATCATCACGTAGCAGAACAGGAACACCACATCGGCCCAGCTGGCGCTCCGGCCGCCCACCTCGAGCTGCACCAGGTTGAACGTGAGGTCGCCCACCACGCCGACCGACACGCCCGTCACCAGTAGCGCGAAGGCCAGCCGGTTGCCGTCGATGGGCCGCCGGAGCAGCACGGTCGTGACGCCCAGCAGCACCAGCAGGCTCGCCAGCGGGTAGGCGAACGCGAGCAGCGTGACCACGATGCTGCTCTCCTGCGATGCCGCCGTCGGCCGGACCGAGAAGTACCAGATGGCGACCCCGCCGCCCACCAGCACCATCGCGGCGTCGAGCAGGAACTTCCACCGCTCGAGCCGGGTGCGCCGCGCCAGCGGGAATGAGAGCAGGGCGAGGAGGGTGAGCAGCGAGTCGGCCAGGTAGAACGGATCGGCCCACGACACCGTCGGGCTCTGGTGCAGCGCGAGCACGTAGAACGCGTTGATCGCGTTGCCGGTGAACACCATGAGCCCGCCCAGCGCCAGGAAGCGGAGGGCCCGCCGCACGCCGGGATCGAGGATCTCGTTCCGCGAGGCCAGGGCAAATAGCGTCGCCACGGCCAGGTTGAACGGCATGAACGCGACGTTGCCCACCAGGTCGCGCACCGCCTGGTTGCCCCAACTGCTCTGCTCCCACACGTAGTAGCCGACGGCGTAGAGCGCGGTGAAGAACGCGACGGTGCCCACCGGAATCCACGAGCGGGACCGGACGGGCGGGGCGGACGCGGGCGATGCGGTCAAGCGAGGTTCTCCACCTGCGTGTGAAAGCGGGGGTGCTTGGGCAGCTCGTCCCGGGCCGGAAGGCTCAACGCCACCTCACCCATGCGGGCTCCCGGGGAAAGGTCAGGTTGAAGGGGGGGTGCGACGGGACGCTATAAGTAAACGAGGCGAGCGGAAGGACGGAAGGACGAAAGGGCGGAAAGGCGGAAAGGCGGAGGATAGCGCAGGGGGTGATTCCCTCCAACGACTTTCCGTCCTTATCGCGTTACCGCCTTACCGCCTTACCGCCTCACCGCCTTCCCGCCCTACTTCACCTCAAACTCCCCCCGGCAGCCGGTGCTCACCCAGATGTGGCCGAAGCCCATCCCGAAGGTCTGGTTGAGGCGGCAGGGATTGGTGCTGATCTGCCGGACCAGCCGGATTTGGGTGGCGCCGGCGATGGGGCACTGCTGCCGCGCCCCGCCCGACGACTCGCAGACGATCCGGGTGGTGTACGAGCCGTTTCCGCCACCGCCGCCGGGGCGACTGGTGAGCTCGAAGATGGCCTGGCACCCGCGCTGGACCCAGACGGCCCCGGGCTTGGTGCCGTAGGTGTCGTTCGGGCGGCAGGGCAGGTTGCTCGCCTGCGCGACGAACCGGGCCACGGTGCCGGCGGGGATGGGGCACTCCTGCCGCCCGTTGATCGGGGACGCGCAGGTGATCCGGGTGACGCCGCCGGGCCCGCCCGGCCCGCCGCCGCCCCCGGCCTGTCCGGGCGTGGTGACCTCGAACTCGCCCCGGCACCCCTCGGCCACCCACAGGTAGCCCTGGCCCTGGCCGTAGGTGTCGTTCGGCCGGCACTCGTTCACGCTGATCTGGCGGACCAGCCGGGTCCGCGCGCCGGCCGGGATCGGGCACTCCTGGCGCTTGGTGCCCCGGGACTCGCAGGTGAGCCGGGTGCTGGTGCCCGGGTAGCCGTTGCCGCCCCCGACGCCGCCTCCCTCCCCGAAGTTCTTGTCGCGAGTGAACGCCAGCACCCGCCCGTTGGTGGCCACGGTGCACCGGCCGCCCTCGTTCCCGGCCCACCACCGGACGTTGGCCACGTTCTGGTCGCGAGACTCGGACTCGACCTGGATCTGATCGTACGAGTAATCCGGAAGCCGCCGGTCGGCCTCGGTCCGGCAGGCGCGAAGCTGGGGAGCGGTGGCGCCCGGATACCCCTGGGCCGCCGCGGGGGTGGAAACCGTGAGGCAGGCGGCAACGGCCACGAGCCCCGCCGCCCCGAACATGGTCCGTCGCTGCATGCCGACACCTCCGTGCTGGCCGGCCCGGCCGGCCCTGGGATTCGAAGTCGAGCCGCGTGTGCGAAGCGAATCAATGATAGCTAGGACGAGGGCGGGCGGCGGTGACCTGCGCACCGAGATTCGGGCATGCCCCCGCCCGCTGCTCGACTCCGGTGCGCGTGCGGGTCGGCAGCGCTGCTGCCCTTCGCTGGCCCACCCACGAGCGCTGCCTCCCGCGCTGCTGCCCGTCTCCGCCACAGCGCGCGCGACCCCGAGCTCCGGCCCCCTCGTGCGGAGCCGACGCCCCGACAACGCGCGGCTATTGGGCGCGAACGAGCTGCTCGAACCGCGGGTTCTTCCGCACCGGATCGAACGTGGGATCGATGCTGAGCCAGCCCGGCGAGAGGTGATATGGGATCTTGAGTAGCGGCTCGAGCTGGTCGAGCGCCTTCTCCGGCTCGCCCACGAGCAGATAGATCCGCACCAGCTGCAGCTGAATGTACGGGCGGCCGAAGCCGTCCTTCGCGACCGGATTCAGCTCCACGCCCCTCTGGCCCTCGCGGATGGCCTCGTCCTTTCGGCCGAGATAGGCGAGCACGAGACCCCGGAGCGCGTGGAGCTGCGCATCGTTCGGCGTCGCCCGGAGCTGCGCCTCGAAATCGATCCGCGCCGAGTCGGCGTACGCGCGGGCGCGAGGCTGGTCCCCGTGGAACGCGTAGACCTCGGCCAGCACGATCGCCCAGCTGGCCCGATTGTTGTCGAACTGCCCGGGCGTGAGCCGGAGCAGGAGCTGCTGCTGGTCGCGGTCCAGGATCCAGTACAGGTCGTCGTAGTTGGCGAAGAAGGCGACCAGTGACGCCGGCTCCACGTCGCTGGGCACCCCGTGCACCACCCGCTGCGCCCCCGCGAGGTCCCCCTGCTCCACGTAGACCTCGGCCTTGGTGAGAACTACGACGAGGTTGGCCGGAGCCAAGGCCATCGCCCGGTCAGCCATGGCCAGGGCCTCGGGGTAGCGCCGCCGCCAGGCGAGCACCCGGGCCAGGCGCCGCGCCGTCTGCACCGAGCCGGGGTCCACGGTCCGGGCCCGCTGGTAGTGCTCCTCGGCCGCGTCCCACCGGCCCAGGCCCTCCTCGACGAACGCCTGGCCCGAGAGCAGGTCGGCGTTGTTGGGTGTGAGGCGTTGTCCCTGGGTGTATTGGTCCAGGGCGCGCTGCTGGTCCCGGCTCACGGCCTCGTAGTATTTGCCCATGGCCAGGTGGGCCTCGGGACTCTGGGGCGCGAGTGCCACGACCCGCTGCGCGCCGGCCAGCGCCTGCTGGGCGTTCTCCGGTGACGGCTCTCCCAGGGCGTAGAGAAGGGAGTGTGCCTGAGAGAGCCTGGCCCAGGCGACCGCGAAGGTCGAGTCGAGGGCCACCGCCTGCTCGTAGTAGCCCAGCGCCCGGCTCAGCAGGACCGGATCGATGACCGCGAGGCCGTTCGAGATCTCCTCCGCCTTCAGGTAGGCATCGTAGGCGGCGAGATTCCTGGTCGGCTTCTCTTCGATCGCCTTGCGCTCACCCGAGCCCAGCGTCGCGCCGAGCGCCTGGGCCACCCGCGTGGCGACATCGGCCTGGACCTGGAACACGTCGGTCATGGAGGCGTCGAACGGCTCCTGCCACCGGGTCCGCGGCGCGTTGCCCGACGAGACCTCGACCAGCTCGGGGCTCACCTGCACCCGGTTGGCGCCCCCCGTCCCCTTCTCCCACCGCACGGTGCCGGACAGCAGGTAGCGCGCGCCCAGCTCGCGGGCGATCTGCTGGGGCGTCTTGGCGGCCTTCTTGTACGGCACCGAGCTGCTGCGGGCGATCACCTGCACGCTGGGGATCGCGGCGAGCTTCCCCCGCACCGCGTCCGTCACCCCGTCGGCGAAGTACTCGTCCTCGCTGGGACCCAGGTTCTCGAACGGGAGCACCGCCAGCACATTGGATCCGCCGGCGCCGCCGGCGGCGTCACCGCCCGAGTGGCGCCAGGCGAAGAGGATCCCGACACCGATGAGCAGCCCGACCACCAGCGCGGCGGCCGAGGTGGGGAACCGGCGAGTTCGGGGTGGGGGCGCGGCCGGAACACGAGGGCCGCTATCCGCGCGCGCCTCGACCGGCGCAGGACCCGCGACCGCGGTGGTGGCCGCGGACGTCGTGCCGGTCGGCGCGACCTGCAGCGCCTGGGCGAACTGCGCGGCGGTGCCGAACCGGTCCGCCGCGAGCGGCGCGAGCGCCTTCCGAATCGCCAGGTCCACCGATTCCGGCACGGTCGGACGGCTCCCGCGCACGCTCGGCGGCGGCTCGGTCAGGCGCTTGACGATCATCGCCTGCATGGTCGGCCCGGTGAACGGCGGCTCGCCCGCGAGCATCTCGTAGAGCACGGAGCCCAGCGAGTAGATGTCGGTGCGCGCGTCGAGCGCCCGGTCGCCCGAGGCCTGCTCGGGGCTCATGTACGCCGGGGTGCCGACTACTAATCCCGTGTCGGTGAGCTTCTCGTTCCCCGCGGCCCCGACTTCCAGGCCGCGGGCGATGCCGAAGTCCGCCACCAGCGTGTTGCCGTCGCGGGTGAGCAGCAGGTTCTCGGGCTTGATGTCGCGGTGAACGACCCCGTGCTCGTGCGCGTACTGCAGCGCCTGCGCGGCCTCGCGCGCGATCCGGAGCGCGTCGTCCACCGGGAGCTGCCGCTCGCGCCGGAGCCGGTCGCGGAGCGATTCGCCCTCGACGTACGGCATCGTGAACCACAGCCGCCCGCCGGCCTGGCCCGAGTCGAGCACGGTGAGGATGTGGGGATGCTGGAGGCGAGCGGCGAGCTTGATCTCGCGGAGAAAGCGGTCGGGACCGAGCGACGCGGCCAGCTCGGGATGCAGCACCTTGAGCGCGACGGGCCGGTCGTGCTTGAGGTCCTGCGCGAGGAAGACCGTCGCCATCCCCCCGCGCCCGAGCTCGCGCTCGAGCGTGTAGCTGGCGCTCAACCCTTCCTGGAGCTGCGCGCGCAGGTCGGTCATCACCGGGGCCCGTGATGGGAGATGTGAGGGGCTAGGACTCTGGGCCAGGACTCTATACTAGGGCCGACTGGCGGACGGCGGAAGGTGGCCGTCGCAGCAACCCCGCGACCTTGCAGGCTTTAGCGGCGTTGCGGGGCCTCGCGCGGAGCTTGGCATCCGGGTATGCCCCGCAGCGGGCGTGGGCACGGCGGCCCCTTCGGTCGCTGCAGCACTTCGCTGAACGTAGCGTGGTGGGGTCGATGCCGACGGCTCGTGCTGACGCGCCCTGCGGGGCCACCGCGCCCCCGCCCGCTGCTCCCCTCCGCTGTTCGCACCCGCTGCTCGGCCCCGCTGCTCGGCCCCGCTGCTCCGAGCGCAGCGTCGCGCGACCCGGTGCTCCGGGCGCAGCACGAGGGGGGCGGGCCGAACCGACAC
>JBOHSB010000122.1:0-4309 GCA_050733015.1 Gemmatimonadales bacterium | reverse complement strand
GGCCCAGGCCGAGGCGCGGGCGCTCGACGGGTCGCCCCAGGCCGCGCTGCTCGAGGCGGTCCGCGGGTTCGACCGCGAGCGGTTGGAGGGTCTGGTGGCGCAGCAACTCGCGTTGCGTGGCCTCCGTGGCTTCGCGACCGAGGTCGTCCTGCCCCTGGCCCAGTCGGTGGGGGATCTCTGGGCCATCGGCAAGATCCCCATCGCCGCCGAGCACCTCGCGAGCGAGGTGGTGCTGCACGCGCTCAAGGGCGAGCTCCGGATGTCCCGCGGCTCCGGGCCCCTGGTGGTCGGCGCCTGTCTGTCGGGCGAGCGCCACGAGTGGGGCTTCCTCGCCACGCTCGCGGTCATTCAGGAGGACGGCTGGCGGATTCATTATCTCGGCGCCGACCTCCCGGTGCAGGAGGTGCTCGAGGCCGCGTGGACGCTCGCGCCCCAGGCCGTGGCGTTCAGCAGCAGCGATCCCGCCGTGGTCCGCACCAACCTCTCCGCGCTCGCGTCGCTCGTCGCCAGGCTTCCACCGCGCACCCTGGCTGCCATCGGCGGCCGGGGCGCGGAGCACCATGCTCGCGTGCTTCGGGGCTACGGGTTCCGGATCGGGCTCGACGCGTTCGGTCGTGTGCCGGCGTCCTGACCATCCTCGACTGGATGGAACGGCTGAATTACGATGTCTCTGGGCCCGCGCGTACCCGCCGGGTCCGTGCACGCTCATGATCCTCGGCCGCGCCCGGTGGACCACACGTCCGCTCCGCTCCACGTTGTCCTGGGCCCGGTCGGCGTCACCGCCGACGGAGGCACCCACGTGATCGGCAGACTGATGGGACGCCGCGCCATCCTGTCGGAGCGCGAGCAGGATCTCCGTGCCCGGGAGCAGGAGCTGCTCGACCGGCTGGCCGCCGCCCTGGAGCGGTTCGGCGCCGACGTGGAGCCGGACGACCTCCGCCGCTTCCGAGAGGCCCGCGATCAGCTGGCCGGCCTGTTCCTGCTGATGGTGGCCGGCGAGTTCAACTCCGGTAAATCGAGCTTCATCAACGCGCTGCTGGGCGAGCGGGTGCTCCCCGAAGGGGTCACGCCCACCACCGATCGGATCAACCGGCTGCGCTACGGGTCGGAGGCGTCCGAGCAGCTGATCGAGGCCTTCCTGCTCGACCGCACCTACCCGGCCGACGTCCTGCGCGAGATCACGGTGGTGGACACCCCCGGCACCAACGCCATCATCCGCCGCCATGAGGAGCTGACTCGCGACTTCATCCCGCGCGCCGATTTGGTGCTGTTCGTCACCAGCGCCGACCGGCCGTTCACCGAGAGCGAGCGCGGCTTCCTCGAGCAGATCCGCGAGTGGGGCAAGAAGATCGTGTTCGTGGTGAACAAGATCGACATCCTCACCTCGCCCGAGGAGCGCTCCCAGGTGATCGAGTTCGTGCGCCAGCACGCCACGGCGCTCCTGGGCGAGGCACCGCGGCTGTTCGCGGTGTCGGCCCGCGAGGCGCAGGCGGCGCGGGCCGACGGCTCGGTGGAGCGCTGGGCCACCAGCGGGTTCGACTCGGTGGACACCTACCTGGTGCGCACGCTCGACCAGGAGGAGCGGGTCCGGCTCAAGCTGCTCAACCCGCTCAACGTCGGCCTCCGCCTGACCGCGCGGTACAAGGACGTGGCGTTCGAGCGGCTCAAGCTGCTGGCTCAGGACGTCGAGACCATCCAGAACATCGATCGCCAGCTCGCGCTGTTCCACGACGAGATGGTCCGGGACGTGGAGCCCCGCCTCGCGCGGCTGGATGTCCTGCTGGGCGACATGGAACGGCGTGGGATGCGCTTCTTCGAGGAGACGCTCCGGATCGGCCGGATCCGGACCCTGATGGACAGCGAGGGCGTGCGGCGGGCGTTCGAGCGCGAGGTCATCGGCGACACGCCCGCCCAGCTCGAGACCGAGACCGGGCGCGTGATCGACTGGATCGTCGAGCGGAACCTCAAGGCATGGCAGGACGTGAGCGGATACATCGAGCGGCGCCAGATCGACCGCCACCGGGAAGGGATGGTGGGCGACGTCGGTGGTAGCTTCACCTACAACCGGCAGGCGCTGCTCGAGTCCATCGGCCGTGTGGCCCGGGAGGTGGTCGGGAGCTACGATCGCGAGGCCGAGGCGCGGGCCATCGCCAACGACGTGCAGGGGACCTTCGCCACGACGGCGCTGGCCCAGGCGGGCGCGCTCGGCCTCGGCACGCTGGTCGTCACCGTGCTCACAGGCGCGGTGGCCGACGTGACCGGACTGCTGCTCGCGGCGGTGCTCGCGGTGAGCGGATTCTACGTGATCCCGCGCAAGCGCCGGCAGGCGCAGCGCGAGTTCGGCGCGCGCATCTCCGAGCTGCGCACCCGGTTGCGCGACGGGCTGACGCGGCAGGTGCATCTCGAGATCGCGCAATCGGCCGACCGGATCAACCAGGCGATCGCCCCGTACCGCCGGTTCGTGCAGAGCACCCAGCAGGAGCTGACCGATGCGCGCGGAGCCCTGGTTGCCACCGAGGATTCGCTGCTCCGGCTCCGTACCGACATCGAGCAGTCGTAACCCTGCCGGCAGGAGTCAGGGTGCCGCTTGCCGGCTCGGCGGCCCAGATTGCAGGACGGTGATCAAGGGACCGTGCTCCCGAGGAGGCCCGCGATGGACGATCGGCTGGAAGACGAGGGCGGCGGACGCTGGGAGCGGGCCCGGCGGGCGAGCGGGGGCCGGCCCTGGCTGGTCCCATTCCTGGTCATCGTGGTGGTCCCGATCCTGATCGGCGCCGTCGTGGTGCTGATCCTCGGCCGCGGCGTCGGATTCGAGGCGGTGCGGCGGAGAACCGTGCACAAGTTCCCCGACATCCAGTGGACCACGACCGCCGAGCTGGCCCGCTGGCGGGAGGATTCCGGTCGGACCCAGCCCCTCCTGCTGGATGCCAGGACCAAGGTGGAATACCAGGTGAGCCACCTGCGGGACGCGGTCCTCGACGACGCCGCCCGTCCCAGCCTCCGCCCACTGCGTGGCCGCGCCACCAGCGATCCGATCGTCGTCTACGGCTCGGCCGGATACCGTGGGGCTCGCCTGGCGAACTGGCTTGGCGGGCAGGGGTTTACCAACGTGCGGAACCTCGCCGGCGGGATATTCCTGTGGGCCAACGAGGACCGGCCGCTGATCCGGGACGGGCGGCCGACCGCTCAGGTGCATCCCTACGACCACCGGTGGGGGCTGCTGCTCATATCCCGAGCTCGGGCCGACGCCCCGGACGTCGTCACCCCCTTCGCGGCGCCCTGAACCCGGTCCGCCTGCTCTACGTGACGGACGGCGACGGGGACGCGTCGTCGTCCGCGTCATCCGCATCGCTGCTCTGATTCCAGATGTCGGCCGTGAGCTTCCAGGAGCCGTCCCGCTGCCGTTTGAGACACATCACGTACTTGCCGGAGTCGGCGGGCTCCTCCTCGGTTGCCGGTAAGTGGTATCGCCCAACCAGATACCCCAGGTTGCCGTCCACTTCGACGGCCAGATTGGTCACCTCCAGCCCCTGTTCGGTGCCCTGACGCCAGAATGCACCGATGGCCTCCCGTCCACGGATCGGCTCATGGTCGGGCGGCAGCAGCATGGCGTCGTCCGCGTAGAGGCTCGCCAGGGTCGCCGCGTCGCCCTTGTTGGAGGCGTCCACGTAGCGCCGCATGGCCGACTCGATGGCCTGGCGGGCGGCCGGGTCGGCCGGCACCGGGGGGCCGCCGCACCCTGCCAGGAGCGCCAGCAACGCCCAAACGCCCGTGGTTCGGCCGCCGCCTGTCATTCTGGCGCTAATCTTGCTATATTTCCGGCTCGTCCATAGTAGGTCTGCCACGCAGGCCTTCATGTTCACCCTCAAATTGGATCTTTGTGGCACGCAGATCACGCAATAGAACCGCAGTTTCCACCCCCAGCTTTCGCCGGTCACCCGGCCGCTCCATGCAGTCCCACCGCGATTGGCTCCTCGAACTTCATGGTTCGGTGTGCGCCTATTGCGGAACCGAGATACCCGCCGAGACGATCACGCTGGACCATGTCCGTCCCCGCCGTGGGCAGACCGCCTACGACCGTCCGGACAATCTGGTCCTGTCCTGCAGGCAGTGCAACGCGGCCAAGGCGGATACCCCGCTGGTCGCCTTCCTCATGCAGAAGCGCGCGCGGGGGGTCTACCTCCTCCACTACGGGGACCACCTCTCGGAGCCTTTGAAGGAGCTGGCGCGCCAGGCGTCCGAACGGCCGATGCTGCCGAAGGACTGATCCGCGCGAAGGGATGGAACACCAAGGGGCGGCCTCTCAGGC
>JBOHSB010000121.1:0-13108 GCA_050733015.1 Gemmatimonadales bacterium | reverse complement strand
GGACTACCAGGGTATCTAATCCTGTTTGCTCCCCACGCTGTCGCGCCTCATCGTCAGCCACACCCCGGCAGGCCGCCTTCGCCACCGGTGTTCTTCCGGATCTCTACTCATTCCACAGCTACACCCGGAATTCCGCCTGCCTCTACAGTGCTCCAGCGCACCAGTTCGCACGGCCGACCCGGGGTTGAGCCCCAGGCTTTCACCGCACGCTTGGCCCGCCACCTACGCGCCCTTTACGCCCAATGATTCCGGACAACGCTCGCACCCTCCGTATTACCGCGGCTGCTGGCACGGAGTTAGCCGGTGCTTCCTCACCCGGTACCGTCACACTTCTCGAAAGAAGTCGTTCGTCCCGGGCAACAGTGGTTTACACCCCGAAAGGCGTCATCCCACACGCGGCGTCGCTGCGTCAGCCTTTCGGCCATTGCGCAAGATTCCCCACTGCTGCCTCCCGTAGGAGTCTGGGCCGTCTCTCAGTCCCAATGTGGCTGGCCATCCTCTCAGACCAGCTACCCGTCGTCGCCTTGGTGGGCCGTTACCCCACCAACTAGCTGATAGGCCGCGAGGCACTCTTTCGGTGCATTGCTGCTTTCACCCAACGGAGATGTCTCCACAGGGTCGTACGCGGTATTACCCGGCCGTTGGGCCGGCTATCCCCCGCCGAAAGTCATGTTCCTCACGTGTTACGCACCCGTCCGCCACTGAACCAGAGTTGCCCCTGGTCCCGTTCGACTTGCATGTGTTAGGCACGCCGCCAGCGTTCGTCCTGAGCCAGGATCAAACTCTCCAATGAGTGTTTGAACAGCTCTAGCCGAACGACCTGGTTTCTGTCGTCCGAATCACGTTTTGATCAGAGTTAAACCCTACCCGGCCGAGCTCTGTACCCGACCAGATCAGAGGGTCCGCACTCCATCACTTCTAGCTCACATCACTTGTCAAAGAGCAGTTGTCGGTCCAAACCACTTTTGCCGACAGCCCCCAATACTAGCCGAAGGGGTCCCCCGGGTCAAGTGCGCTAACCTCAGAACGGCGAATCAATTCGCCCGCGCCACCCAGCGCCCCCAATACCCCCGAAGAGAGGCCCGGCGGCGGCCGAACACCCAGGGTTCCAACGAGCCCGAATGGATACCGAATCTAGGCCAGGATTTTCCACGGTTGGGACGTACGGAGATCGACTCGGTCTTCGCCGCCCAGCCACCCCGCCCCGGCACCGGTTTCAGCGCCCCCCCTCAGCCCGATACTCCGCGCTCGCACCGTCGGCGCGCCGCGCAACCACCTTGTACGATGGGCAGTTTGAGGGACCGCAATTCTAACAATCGTGCCACAGCGTCGCAAGGGCGTCACGGAACGATGATCTCGCCCGCGCGCGACAGGCCGCGTCTGAAGAGCACCGGACCCACCGATTCGTTGACCGCGATGATCCCGACGATGAGCACCTGCATCGCTCGGCCAAGCCCGGGAAGCCGTTCCGCGATGATGGTGGCCAGCCCGAGGGCCACGCCGGCCTGCGACACCAGTCCGGTCCAGATCTCCCGCGCCACCACCGGCTCCGCGCCGCCCATCCGTGCCCCGGCCCGAGAGGCACCCAGGATGGCGCCGCCCCGGACCACCGCCAGCAGGAGAATAAATGGCCACAGGCTCGCAAACGACGCCACGTCGAGCTCGGCCCCGGCCATCGCAAAGAAGATCACGAACACCGGAACGGCCATGTGGTGCAGGGTCTCGACCAGCGGCTCGGCGCGCACCGGCGCCAGGTTCTCCACGAAGAACCCCGCCACCAGCAGGCTCAGCAACAGCTCGAACTGCAGGGCCTGCGCGGCCGCCGCCGTGGCGAACACCACCACCACGGCGAACACCACCAGCTCGTGGCGCACGAACCGGAGGTACAGGCTCACCACCCCGCCCACCAGCAGGCCGGCGCAGATGGACCCCAGCACCTCCCGGAGCAGCTGAAACAGGGAGCTGGACGCGCCGGCCGGCGTTCCGCCCAGGCTCCCCTGGGCCAGGCTGAACGCCGCCGTGAACAGGAGGATGACCACGACGTCGGCCACGAGCACGACCCCCAGCGTCGTGCGGGCCAGCGGGCCCCGGGCCCCGGTCTCGGTGAGCATGGCCAGGGTCACCATCGGGCTGTTGACGGCCAGGGTGGCGGCGAAGAGAAGGGCCACGAACACCAGCGAAGCGGTGCTCAGATCGACCAGGAACGGAATCCAGCGGTGGGTCAGCAGGAGCGCCGCCCACACTGCCGCCACGACCGCCAGAACCTGGAGGGCGAGGATCCAGAAAATGGCCCGACGCCGGAGTCGCAGGTCGGCCGCCCGGAGCTCGGCTCCCGCCAGCAGGCCGATCAGGCCCACGGCCAGCCGCTTCATCATGGCGAGGTCCTGCAGCACACCCGGCGGCACGATGCCGGTCACCGACGGCCCGAGCGCGAGGCCGGCGAGGAGATATCCGACCAGCCGGGGCAATCCCGCATCGTGGGTCAGCGCCCCGAAGGTGTCCGCGGTCAGCAACAGGATGCCGAACAGGAACAGCGATCGGGGCGCGATGACGCCCTCGGTCGAGGCCCGAAGCGGCTCGAGCAGCACGGCTCCGCCCACCAGCAGCGCCAGGACTACGAGGCGGCGGATCATGGGGCGCTCACCGTGGTCCCGGTGGACGAGGATCCGATGTCGGCACCGACGGCGTCAGCCTCGAGACTTTCCACCAGGGCCGCCCCTTCCCTGGCGGCCACCGCCTCGAACAGCAGGACCGAGAGCAGGGTCGCGGTGAGGATCAGGCGCGGATTGAGGTCCGGGCGTACCTGGGTGTAGTTGACCGCCATCGCGACGGCCAGGCCGCCTTGGGCCAGGAGGCCGCGGGCCAGCCGTGGGGTACGCAGCTCCGGCGGCGCGACCAGCTCGCCGGCGACCCGTCCGCCGAAGAACCTGGCCGCGATGCGGACCAGCACGAAGGCCGGAGCCAGGAACAGCAGGTCCACCGATTCGGGGCTCCACGCCGCGCCGGCGAACACGAGCAGCGCCAGGTACACGGGCCGCTCCGTGGCCAACAGAAGGCGGGTCACGTCGCGATGGGCGCCCCCGCTGTTTGCCAGGATGAAGCCGAGCACGAGGTTGGTGTAGAGCGGCGAGAGGTTGAGGTAGTAGCTCGCGCCGCTCGCGACGACGATCGCGCCGGCGAGGGCTACGAACAGGCGGCTGGCGGCGCCCGACTCGGTCTCCCCCTCGCGGGGGCCCAGGAACAGGTGGAACAGCACGCCGCTCGCCACGCCAACGGCGAGGTTGATCACCGCCCACTCGGTGGCGGTGGGCGGGCGGATATCGGGCGCGACATCGCCCCGATGCAGGATCGCGAGGATGAGGCCAAAGGCCACCACGCCGATGAGGGCGTCGATCCGAGCGGTGAGCTGCAGCACGGGCAAGAGCGCCGAGCGCACCCGGGCCCGGCCGACGAACGCGTCGACCGCCGCCGGCGAGCTCAGCGTGGCGACCGCGGCGAGGGTGACCGCTTGCACCGCCGAATCGGCCCAGGTGTCGTTCGCCAGGTAGCGAAACAGCAGCAGCAGCGCTCCCAGCCCGGCCGTGAACGTGGCGACCGCTTCGGCGAACGCGATCCGGACGTGGTCGCCCGACAGCAGCGCCAGCGTTGGCAGCCGGAAGTAGGTCCCCAGCAGCATGCCCAGCCAGCCGATGGCCAGGCTCACGATCGGCGTGAGATCCTGGACCCGTCCGGCGTCGAGCAGCCGGGTCACGTGCGGCCCGAGGAGCACCCCGAGCAGCACGTACTCGGCGCCGCCCACGTAGCCGTAGCGATCGCGCAGGCGGTCGAACAGCAGGTAGGCCAGAATGTACCCGGCGGTGAGCACGGCCAGCGCCGCGAGTGTGGTCTGCACGTCAGGCGGTCCCGGGGGTGGTGGTGACGTGGCGCACGGAGAGGCTGCCCGCGTCGCCGATACCTTCTGCAGCGTGGCCCGACGTACTCACCGGAAGGAGACCCCGATGTCGAAGCTCGCGTCGTTGGACGATCTGCTCGTCCACGAACTGCAGGACATCTACCACGCCGAGGGTCAGATCCTGACCGCGCTGCCCAAGATGGTGAATGCGGCGACGCATCCCGATCTGAAGGACGCGTTCGTGGAGCACCTGCAGCAGACGGAGGGACAAGTCCGCCGGCTGGAGCAGGCCTTTAAGCTGCTCGGCGTTCCGGCGAAGGGGAAGAAGTGCGAGGGCATGGCCGGCCTGCTCGAGGAAGGCCGGAAAGTGATGTTAGCGGACGCCGAGCGTTCCGTGATGGACGCGGCCCTGATCGCCTCGGCCCAGAAGGTGGAGCACTACGAGATCGCCAGCTACGGATGCGTGTGCACCTATGCCGAGCTGCTGGGCTACGATCAGGTGCACGAGCTGCTGGGCCAGAACCTGGATGAAGAGGAGACCACGGACCAGAAGCTCACGGCCCTGGCCGAGGACGTGATCAACCAGGAAGCCGAAGACGCCATCTTCGGCATGGAAGAGGTGGAACGCGAGGCTTGACGGCGCCGTCGCCCATCGGTCTGGCTATCCCGGCACGAAGCTTCAATCCCCCGCGCCGGAGGGAACGATGGGCGACCACCGCCGCGCCTGGCCGGCAGGGGCATCGATGTCGACCCGGGAGCGGCGCCGGCGGAGCGCGACACGCACGCGGCCGAGCAGCACGGTCGCGACCACCCCCAGCCCGACGACCAGCCCCCACCAGAGCCCCACCGCCCCCCATCCCGCGGCGAAGCCCAGCAGGTAGCTCACCGGCAGGCCAAGCACCCAATAGCCCAGGACGTTGACCAGCATCGCGACCCGCGTCTCGCCCAGGCCGCGGAGAATGCCGCCGGCCACGACCTGCAACCCGTCGAACACCTGGAACACGCCCGCGAGTGGGATCAGCGCGGCGGCGACCGCCACGACGCCAGGGTCGCTGGTGTAGAGGCCGGCCAGCGCCCGAGGCAACCCGAGGAACACCAGCGCCGTGCAGGCCATGAACCCGGCGCCGCATATGAGTGCGGCGCGGGCGGAGCCTCGCGCGCCCTCCTGGTCCGCGCGGCCCACCGCGTGGCCGACCAGGATCGAGGCCGCATCACCGACCCCGAGCGGCACCATGAAGGTTAGCGACGCCAGGTTGATGGCCACCTGATGACCCGCCATCTGCCGGGTCCCGAGCCAGCCCATCATCAGCGCGACCGCGGCGAAGGCGCCGAACTCGAGCACGTACTGGCAGCCGATGGGGAGGCCCAGGCGGAGCATCCGGCCGAGGGGGGCCGGGTCCCACACCTCAGGATAGCGCCGCCTCACATGCGGCAGGATGTCGCGCCGGGCCAGGATGACCAGCGAGCCCAGGAGGATCCAGCGGCTGGCGGTCGTGGCCCAGGCGGATCCGAGCACGCCCATGGCCGGGGCCGGCCCCGGTCCATAGATGAGCAACCAGTTGAGCGCGCCGTTCGCGAGGTTGGCGAGGACAATCGCGGCCACGATCGCACCGGTCCGGCGGAGCGCCTGAAGGCTCTGGCGAAAGACGATGAACAGGAAGAACGGCAGCACCCCCGGCGCGAGGCGCACCGTGTAGCGGGCCGCGAGCGCGACCACGTCCGCGGGCTGGCGGGCGGCCTCGAGGACCGGACCGGCGACCCACAGGACACCGGTGAGCGGCAGGGCGAGGAGGACCGCGAGCAGCACGCCGCGCTGGATGCCGCGGGCCACGCCGGCCGAGTCGCCTGCCCCGACCGCCTGGGCCACCACCGGGTCGAGCACCAGCAGGGTCCCCATCCCGAACACGCCGATGCCGAAGAAGTACAGGTGCCCGAGCGCGACGGCCGCGAGGCCGAGCGTCGAGCCGCCGGGCGAGGCCTCGGGGCCCAGGTGTCCCACCATCACGGTGTCCACCACGCCCATCAGCATCATGCCGACCTGCACGGCGACCACCGGCACGGCCAGCCGGATCATGGCGCGCAGCTCGCCACGCCGGGGGAGGATCCGGCTCGCCACGCCTCGGACCGTCATGATCAGGAGGGGAAGCCGGGCCGAACGGTGTCCTTCTCGGGACGGGGGCTGGCCAGCAGGCGCTCGGTAAAGTCCACCCGCTCCGCCAGCTCGGCCACCTGCTGGCGGAGCACGTCGAGCTCGTCCATGACTTCGGCCGGGATCGCGCCGCCGCGGGGAGCCTCCTCGGGATCCCACCGGCGCACCAGGCGGTCGTTCACGTCGCGGAACGAGCCGCTGGCGATCAGGATCATGTCGTACAGCCACCACAGCCCGGCGCCGCCCAGCGTGGCCGCCATGAGGATCCCGGTGCCGGTTTTACCGACGTAGAACCGGTGGCCGCCGAACACGCCCAACACCGTCGCCAGCGCGAGCGCCACGCCGCGGGACTTCTCGGAGGTGTCTTCGGGATAGCCGAGCTGGGTCGTGTCCATGGGGGAGAATATCCCTGGCCGCGCGCCCGGTGTCCACGGCCTGCCTCGGCCGCGCAGGAGTTCCACGACGAGCAGCAGGACCCGGCGACGAGAACGAGGCGAGTCGAGCAGCAGCGTTGCTGGGGAATGCGCCCGGGTGGATTCGAACCACCGACCCACAGCTTAGAAGGCTTGCCGGCGCCCCTGGCTCACCGCCAGCGGGCGCCGGTTCACGTGCGCCCAACCAGATGCAAGCGTCGGTGACGCCACCGCTTCCGCCTCATCGGCCGGCGCTCCCTGCTCCGCCAGCTGCGCACAGGTCCGCCGGGTCCTGCGTTACCGCGAACGTGACCGCTCGGTTTCACCGCGATCGCGGCCTCGGCCGACAGTCGGGCTGATTCGGCGGTGAGGTCTTACCTGCTTCGCCAGCAATCCGGCGGGAGTGCCCTCTGCGTGTTTATGGCGGTAGCTGTCGGTCACTCTATCCGCGGCGGCGGCCGACGGCGAGGGTGCCTCCGGCGGTAAACGCCACATGGGGAGTAACGTTGCGGAAGAACTCGAGCCGGTGCGTATCGATCCCATTGCGAAGAAGAACGAGCTCTGTTCGGAGCTCCGAGACCTGGTACACCAAGCTCTGCACGCCAGCGGCGACGTCGCGGATCTCGTCGTTCTCTGAATGGTGTAGGAACGGAAAATGAGGGGGCGCGTAGGTGTCGGCACTCATCGCCTGGTCAGAGAGTCCGATCGCAAATGCTACGGCGAGCTGCTCGAGCGCCCGGGCAAGGTCCTCTTCCGCCCATGCGAGTTCGGCGGCGCGCAGCGCGGCGCCGGCCTTCGTGCTTCGCACCAGAGCCGCCAGCGAGACGTCCTCGAGCGGCACCCCGTATGCCCGACGGCAGTTGTCCTCGAAGAAGAGGTCGACCCGTTCCCGATGCCGGCCCACAACCCGGGGCGACACCTCCTCGCCGCGATGTTTCAGGCCGACCCGGCTCTGATTCAGCAGCAGCATGGAATCCCGATGCGCCAAGCCTGAGGGCGGCAGCTTCGCTGCTATCAAGTTGAAGTACTCCATGAACTCCGTTTTGGGTCCCCCGCCGGCGTCGAGCAACTCGGCAGTCAGCGCCAGGAAGAGCTCGACGCTGTCGTGGAAGTTCAGGATCGCGGCCCCGTTCAGTGGTTCCGCCATTCCTGATTGCTGAACGCCAATTCGGTGAAGGTACCGGATGAAGGCGAGCCGGCGGACGGTGGTCTCGCTGGCGCCGGCGATCGGGAGGGGGGGCTCAGACAATGCCATCTACGAGGCCGGGCTGTCGTACATCTCGTACCAGGTCCCGCAGGCACATCGCACCAGGATGCCATGCGCAGAAGCCGGCACGCGCGGTGAGCGATCGCCGACGATGCGGATCTGGACTCCGCTCCGGCGCCACACGCCCAAGAAGAACCAGCTGCAGCGTCGGGCCCGCAGGGCCTCCCCAGCCGCGCGCGGAGCTCGCCGGCGGTCCAATCCCGTCACCGACTCCTGGCAGAAGAGCGCCTGGCCGGGTGGGATATAGGTCCACGCTCGAGTCAACTTCGCCACGGCTCCCCGGGCCCCCTATTGACGGACGAGGCTGAATCTAATACTCTCTCTATTCGTAGCAGTCGCGGCCAAGGCCGCCCATTTCATCCAGGGTTTTTCACCGCCCACCGATCCGCCCTCTCTCTCGAGGGGCGAGATGTCGGTGGGCTTTTTCCGTTCCGGCTCTCGCGGGAGAACCGCCATGCCAACAACACTCGAGTTCCTGACCCCGTCTGACGTGGCGATCCGGTTGAAGCAACCGTACGGCCAGGTCCTTCGCCTGATTTTCACCGGGAAGCTCGAGGCGACGCGCGACGGGCGCCATTACCGCATCGATACGGCCTCGGTCGAGCGCTTCGAGCGGGCGCAGGGGACCGCTCGATGACCACCAGAACGGCTGCCCCTGACCTGCCCGACACCGGTGCCGCCACGGCCGCCGACCTGGCCGTTCGCGTCGGCCAGATTCGCACCGCGATCGCTTCACTGCGGCGCGAGCTGGAAAGCCACAAGAAGGCGCCGCGGATTGGCTTGAGCAACGATCAGCTCCGCGAGCTTGCCTTGCAAAAGGGCCTGCTCCTCGAGCAGCTCGAGCAGCGCGGCCAGGAACTCAGCGCCGCGGAAGGCGAGCTCAAGAGGGCGGAGGTGCGGAAGGCCGAGGAGTCGGCGGCCGCGGACGCCGCGGCGGCGCCGGAAAGAGTAGCCACGGCCCTTGCCGCCGTTGAGGCGGCGGATAGCGCGCTCAAGAAGGCCGCGTCCGAGCTCCGCACAGTCGTGAGCCGCCTTTTCGATCGCGACGTCCGCGCTCTGCTGGCAGTCGATCCCACCGCAGGCCTTCGGGGCCGCATCCTTCGACTGGCCCCCAATAGCCAGCTCGAGGAGCTCGAGCGGGACGGCCGTTCCCTGGTGGTCGTGCGCCAGCAGTGGCCGAAACTCTCCATCAAGGCGGACGGCGGCTCTGCCGAATTCTTGGATTTGCACCTGATCGCGACCCCAGCCGACTACGAGGCCTGGCTGGCTCAGGGCCATCACCCCATCCCGGCGAACAGCAAGGCCAACCGGCAACTCGGCGAGCTCGCCTCCAAATTCGGCCACCGGTTCTTCTGAGCGAACTTCGCGAAAGGGAGCAGACATGTTGCACGACCCGATGATCGTCTCCGAGGCCGCCTCGCTCCTCGGCGAGCCCGATGAGGAGACCTACCAGCGAGCTCGCAACGGAGAGCTCTCGTGGGAGCTGTGGGGCGCGCAGGGGCTGGTCCACGTAGACGGGGCCGAGGTCCGTGCCTTGCTCGAGCAGAAGCAGCTCGCAGGC
The DNA here is from genome assembly GCA_050733015.1 of Gemmatimonadales bacterium. Lineage (GTDB taxonomy): Bacteria > Gemmatimonadota > Gemmatimonadetes > Gemmatimonadales > GWC2-71-9 > CAVVWJ01. Next base: position 3,826 of record JBOHSB010000121.1, on the reverse strand, counting down.
TTACCAGCCTACATGCGCTCGAGCGCGGCCGCGCGGGCGTCGATCCCCGCGCGCACCAGAACGCCGTCGATTCCCGAGATGATTCGCGCACGATCGGCCGACGCCGAGAAGCCGGCACCAACCGGCGAGACGGCGGCGCTCGTCGAGCAGCTCGTGGCCCTGAGCGGCCTCCGGCCGGCCCAGGCTCACTCGGATCAGGGCGAGGGTTCTCCGGCCGAGACGCGGGCGTCTGCTCTGGCGCCTGGAGTCCAGGCGGTGGTGAACGAGATCCGGAAGCATTCCGGCCTGGCGGTTCGGCGAGCCTAGCCATTCGGGCTCGGGTGAGGTGGCGAGGTGTTGGGGAACATCTCGTTGCTTCCGTAAGGGTCAGGGCGGCTCCTCCTCCGTCTTGCCCGAGCTCCCCCCGGCCCATCACTGGCAAGCCACCCGAGAAGTGGAGAGCAACCCCGAAGTGGCTACCTCGCAACGCTACACCACTCGCCCCCAGTACACATTTGCGGCCGTCGGCGTCGTGCCGGACGCGAGCGGCTATTACCAGCTCCGCATCGCCGCCAGCCGCACGTTTGAGCGGGACGCGGTCACTCTGACGGTGAGCCGGAAGCAGGACGATGGATCCTGGACCCGGAAGCACGGTATTGCTCTCCGCGCCAACGAGATCCCGCATCTGATCGCTCTGCTCACCCGCGCGCGGGAGGCCCTGCCCGAGCTCCCCCTGCCACCCGAAGCGGTGTCGGCCCCGAAGCGGGGTCCCTCATGACGGCTCCAGTCGCGGTCATCGCCGGCGAGTGCTTCCGTACGCCCGCGCCGGACGAGATGCCGCAGGCGCGCGTGGCCTATGTGCTCAAGGTGCTGCAGGCGTGCGGTATCGAGGGGCTCCGACTTTCGGATTCACACTCCCCCTGGTCGATCGAGAACGCGGCGCTGCTGGTCATGGCTCGCGTAGTCGCCAGCGGGAAGATGCCGGCCCTGCTGGCCGGCTTCCTGTCGCCCGACGGCGAGGAGTGGAGCGTTGAGAGCGCGCACCAGGTCGCGGCCTTCCTCTCGCAGCTGAGCCTCGCTGAGGGCCAGGGCCCGCTGCTCGGCCGCGGCCAGGCGTTGGCGCTCCTGGCCACAACCGCGCTGGGATTGATCGTCGGCGACTGGCCAACACTTCGCGAAAGGATAGCGGCCGCATGACTGCCATACCGCCTGTCTCTGTGCGTTTCGTCGGGGAAACCGACGGCGTCGCCATCGCCGTCCGCGCCCTGACAAGCGAGATCCGCGGACTTAGCTCGGTCCAGCGCCAGAATGCGCGCGACGCGGAGGCCATGGCCGCGTCCGGGAAGAAGATCGCGAGCCAGTTTAGCCAAGCTGGGGCGGCGCTCGGAGCACTCGGTACGACCATCGGTGTCGCGCGACTGACTGGTCTGCTCACCGATGCCATCGATACCGGTGATGCGCTGTTCAAGCTCTCCCAAAAAACGGGAGCTTCAACAGAGGCATTATCTGTAATTGCGTTTGCGGGTCGCACCGCCGACGTCACCCTCGACGACCTCACCACAACCCTCAAGTTCCTGAGCAAATCCCTCGGCGATCTGCAGCGCGGCGAACCCGCGGTTGTGGCCGGCTTCCAGGCGCTCGGTCTGAGCGCTCGTGATCTCAAGGGCCTGACGGTCGACCAGGCCTTCGTCAAGATCGCGAACGCCCAGGCCAACTTCGCCGACAGTACCGGCAAGGCCGAGGCCGCGCTCCGGATCTTCGGCCGCTCCGGCAGCGAGATCATCCCGCTCCTCAAGGACCTGGCCGATGGCGGGTTCGATCGCGCGGCGGAGGCGGCGACCCGGCTCAACCTGGTCTGGAGCCACGAGTCGGCGAAGGCGGCCCAGGACTTCAACGACAGCATCACCATCCTCAAGGCCTCCGGCGAGGGCCTCGCCGGGGTCTTCGCGAAAGAGGTGATCCCGACCATCACCAACCTCGCCACCGGCACCGCCCAGCTGGTGAGCAGCCTGCCCGGCCCGCTCAAGGAGCTGGTCACCAACCTCTTCGCCGTCGAAGGCGCGATCGTCGGGATCACCGCGGCCATCCGGCTGCTCAAGTTCGCCGGCATTGGCGCGGCCTTCACGCCTGTCGGCCTGGCGGTGCTGGCCATCGGCACCCTGGCGGCGGAGCTGCTCAAGCTGTCTGCCAACGCGGCCGAGGCGAAGGCGAAGTACTCCGAGTTCATCGGGACCCTCAAGGACACCGGGGCGATCGACGACGAGAAGCAGAAGCTCGAGCTCGCCCTGGCCGCCAATCAGGCGGCGATCGACGCGACCACGTCGGACCTTCGGCGCCTCGGCCTCCTCAAGGAGCGGCAGCGGATCGAGGAGCAGCTGGCCGAGCTGGACAAGCAGCGGGCGGCCATCGGGGCGCCGAACCGGCCCGGTGCGGTCGTCGCGGATCCCGCGGCCGCGGCGGCCGCGCGCGCCGCTCAGCTCGCCGCGATCCAGCAGGAGCACCGGCTCAACCAAGCGCGCAATCAAGCGTTTGAGCAGGCGAACCAGGAGCAATTCGACCGCGGGGAGCAGGGCCTGAAGGATTACTTCAGGCGCCGACTCGGCTTGACCCAAGACGGCATCAATGATGAGCTCCAGGCGCTCAGCGACGAGCGCCGGATCATCGAGAGCACGCCGGCGCCCGACGCAGCCGCGGCCGTGAAGAAGCAGGAAGACCTGAAGCCGGGCGGGCGGCTCGATAGGGAGGCCGATCGGATCAGCACGGAGGGAGAAGCCAAGAAGCTCGCCATTGTGGAACAGGAGCGGCAGGCGGAGAAAACCGAGGCCGAGGAACGGCTCGCGTTCGAGCAGAAGATCCTCCAGGCCCGCGGCGAGCAGCTGCAGGCGACGTTGGACGGGCTGGAGCTCGAGGCCCGGAAATTCAACGAGCTCTTGGTCAAGCAGGGCGTCCCGGCCGCGGAGCGCTCGAGCCGGGTCGCGGACTTCCGGGCGGCGCTCACCCTCCGGGCGAACTTTGATAACGCGAGCGAGGAATCGCAGCGCGCCCTCGCCGACATCGACGCCGAGCGCGAGCGGATCGCCCAGCAAGTGCAGATCGGCGTTCTGACCGAGCGCCAGGGCCAGCAGCAACTGGCCGCGATCGAAGCGGCGCGCCTGCCGACGCTGCGCGAGATGGCCGCGCAGATGCTCAAGTTCGCGAATCAGCTTGGGAACGAGCAGCTGATCCAGGCGGCCGAGGCCCTGGGTGTCCAGGTCGAGGGCATCGCCGCCTCGGCGAATCTCGCCGGCCAGGAGACCGCCCGGCTCAAGTCCAACCTCCTGGACGCCACGCAGCGGTCGGTGGCCACCTTGCTCGGCTCGGGTGTCGACCAGCTCGGCGCGCCGAACCCCGACCAGGACACGATCACCCGGCTCCAGCAGCAGCAGCAAGAGATCGCCCGGCAGATCCAGCAGTTCGGCGACGTCTCCGGCGACAGCACGAGCGCGGCCGCCCTCAAGGTGCGGGAGCTCTCGGCCGAGTACGACGAGCTGAGCGGCAAGATCAAGGAGGCGCAGAGCCGGACGAAGGGCCTGTTCGACGTGCTCAAGGACGCGGCCCTGGACCTGGCCAACGGGATTCGGCAGGCGCTGAACGAGCTGATCGCGCAGCGCTTCGTCGACGTGCTCTCCGGCGCCGGCGGCGGCGTCAGCGCTGCACGGCGCCTGGTCCAACAGGACTTCGGCCTTGAAGCCGGACGCCTGGATCTCACACCCGCGGCCTCAGCGGCGCCGCAGGTCGCTGACCTTCAGTCGGCGACGGCGCCGATCACCACGGCCGCTGGCGCGCTCGCGGCCGCCGGCACGACTGG
>JBOHSB010000120.1:0-3777 GCA_050733015.1 Gemmatimonadales bacterium | reverse complement strand
GGGCCTGGGTAGAGTTGAACTACCGATCTCGCTGACAAACCGCGTGATCTGCTCGGATGCTTGCCGCGGGCCCAGCGATTGGATGCGGTGAGGACGTTGCCCGAATTCGTCCAGGTCTACGTGACGGTGCCACCATAGCGACGGTGTCGACGCCCGAGTTGACCGACCCGTTGTGGCCACTCTTGAAGAAGATGCTGCCGACGGTGACAGGTGCCGTGAGCGGAGCCGCCCCCGATCCGCCGCCGGCAGAGGGGGCCATCGGTGAGCTACCCGAGCACCCGGCGAGCACTGCAGGGCCACAGCCGTCAGAAAACGCCTACTCACAAGAGCTCCCATTCTGAATGCGATCTTTGTAAAACGTGCGAGCCGTCAGAGATTCATGGGGCAAGTTTAACGGATGAAGTGTGCACCGAATATCGGCCGGAGCCTCAAGGAGACGTCGGTCCTTGGCCTACAACGGGCGATGGCCACTGACTGATGACGCTGACCTCGCTCCTGGCAAGACGGTGCTGATACCCAAAACCGCCTCACAAGAAAAGTCCCGCTCAGCACGTAACGGCGAGCGAGACTGTCGATTGCAGAAGAATGGGCCTGGGTAGAGTTGAACTACCGACCTCACGCTTATCAGCCACCTAAACCCGACACCGACCAGGGCCCACTAGCGTAATTTCAACGACTTAGACCCGAAGCACGCTAGCCGGCGCCAGCCCGCGCCGGCTGGTTTGTTACTGGGAACGCTACTGGCCCAAGCGGCGCCATCTGCCGCGGCGGGTCGGACGACCCCGAGCAGGTTCGACCGCACGTACGACGACCATTGATCAGAGCTCGAAATAGATGCGGAGCCCCTCCTCGAGCTCCGCCAGGGTGGCCTCATCGAGGGTCTGCGTCGAGTACCCGTCGATTTCGCGCGGCTGGAAGACCGAAACGATCGCCTCGGTCCAAAGGTAGCATTCGCGATAGTTGGGATCGACCGGTAAGCTCCCCCGTCAAGCGGACAGCTGAGACTGGTACTCTCGGGTGCTGGTTGGCCTCGGCAGAAACGTGAAGGGCGGCACTCGCCCGAGGCTGTCATGAGGCCGCTCAGTGTTGTAGCGTCGCAGCCAGTCGGTGGTGATGGACCGGACCTCGGCGAGCGACGGGAAGGCGTTTCGCGTCCAGGACTTCGTTGCGGTAGGTCTGGTTGAAGCGCTCGATGAACGCATTCTGAGCCGGCTTGCCTGGCTGGATGAAGTCGAGGACGATGCCGCGCTGCTCCGCCCAGTCGGTGAGCCGGAGGGCGAGGAACTCGGGGTCGTTATCGAGCCTCAGCGCGGCTGGCGCACCGTGCAGGGCCACCAGCTCATCGAGCAAGCTGATGACGCGACGGCTGGGGAGCGAGAAGCCGATCTCGATGGCCAGGGCCTCCCGGTTGCCCTGGTCCAGCACGTTGAGGGTGCGGAACACGCGGCCGTCGTACAAGGTGTCGCGCATGAAGTCGAGCGCCCACGTCTGATTCAGGGTGGGCGGGGCGCAGAGCGGCACCCGGGGTCGGCGGGGCACGCGCCGCTTGGTGCGCCGGGCGCGATTGAGGCGGAGCGCGCAGTACACCCGGTACACCCGCTTGTGGTTCCAGGGATAGCCGAGGTTGTGCAGCCGGTCGAACAGCTTCCAGAAGCCCCAGCGGCCGTTCGCCGCCACCTGCGTGGTCAGCGCCTCGATGACCGCCGCATCGCGGTCCAGGCGATCCCGCCGCGACCGGTACCAGGCCGCCCGCGCCAACCGCACCGCTTGGCACGCGCGCACCACCGACATCCGGTGTTCGCTCACCCGTTGCGCGATCGCCTGCCGCTTCGCGGACGGCGTCACCCCTTTCGGTTCACCACATCCTTCAAGGCGGCATTCTCCAAGGCCAGCTCGGTGTACATCCGCTTGAGCTTGGCGTTCTCCGCCTCGAGCTCCCGGAGCCGGTGGAGCTCGTTAACCGTCGTCCCCCCGTACTTCGACTTCCCATTGAAATAGGTGTTCCGACTAATGCCATGTTTCCGCAGGATCTCCGCCACCGCCACCCCGGCCTCGCCCTCCTTCAGCGCCGCGACGATCTGGGCCTCGGTGAATCGCGACTTTCGCCTGCCCGGTCTCCTTTCCGTGGGCACCTCGAAAGTCCACTCTCAACGGTCTACGCGATAGGGGAGCTTACCCATGGCCAGGGACTTTCGCCTTCGCGATCTCAACTTCGACTTCCGGCTGGCCTTCTCCGACAGCCGTCCTGCGTACCGTCAGCGCCCGGCCTCGCCCGGAGCCGTTCCATCTGGCCGCATACGTCGCCTTGCGCACTGCTCTGCCGGAACTTGGAACACTTCTCAGGACGCAATTCGCCGCCCCTCATGGGACATCGCAGGCAAGCCCACGTACGGTCGCCCGCCGGTTTACTGAGTTTGGCGTGCTTCTCCCCCACGAGTGGAGTCGGCTGAGCGAGTTGGTTGGCTGGATCCTGGAATCGTGCCAATGCGGCGGGTCGCTGGAGCGCAAGGCCGCTCATGCAGGCATAGACCAGCGGACCTTGCGGCGATGGCTCGAGCGCTTGCCCGGTGTCTCCGTCGCCCAAGCGACCTTGACGCCTGGGTGGGAGTGGATTCTCGAAGCGGCGCTTCGGCGCTTCGGCTACATCGAGGGCGTCATGCGAGGGCCAACGCTGATTCGGTCGAAGCAGGTGGGGTGAGAACGGATAGATCGCCGTGGAGGCGGTCTCTCAGCCGGCGAGCGTCAGCGCGGGTTCGTAAGACCTGCCCCTGTTGCCCTCGATTCACCAGGGCGAGCAGGACGAGGAAGAGGAAGAGGAAGAGGAAGAGGAAGAGGAAGAGAAGGAGCATGACAATCATGATGACGATGATCATCATCATGCAGAAGAAGACCTAGGTCATCGCCCTCATGGGCTCGAGCCGTTTGATCGCCTTGGCGGACGGTTCCCGCATGGCGTGCCAGAGATCCCAATCCGTCTGCAAGTCGAGCCAGAAGTCGGCCGGCATGCCGAGGACGTGGGCTAGCCTGAGTGCGGTGTCGGGAGTAACACCCCGCTTGCTGTGGATGAGCTCGTTCAAGCGTGGATAGGACACCCCGATCCGCTCGGCGAAATCGGTCTGGCTGATGTTCATCGGCTTCAGAAACTCCTCCAAGAGCATCTCACCCGGATGAGTGGGTGGACGATTCGTCGGCAACTTACGCATACATCCCTCGGGCCACGATGGACCACGTATAGAGGGTCGTTTCGCGACGGCTAATGGTAATCCGTGACTTCCACGTCGTGGGCGTCGTCGTCCGCCCACCGAAAACAAATGCGATACTGATCGTTGATCCGGATGCTATGCTGCCCAATCCGGTCACCCCTCAGAGGCTCCAGCCGGTTCCCGGGTGGCACATTCAGGTGCCTCAATTCAGTGACGCGATTGATCTGGTCCAGCTTCCGACCTGCTACGCTCCACAGTTCCAGTGGAAGCACTCTCGCCGCTTTTCTATTCTTGTCTCCGTTGAACACATCCTCTGACTCTTGGTTCCTGAACGACCGGATCATCCTGCCCTCTGGGGGGTCCTGCCTGTTTGCAGGTCTGCTAAGGACCTGCCCAGTAACACTCGGACGGATCTATTATAACGTATAACGTTATGCGTGTCAATAGGAGAGCTGGCAAATCCCTACGTGGAATGGGGGGACGGCATGCGGTGAGGCGTTTCGTTGCGATGCCGAGGAAGGACTGGTGGAAATGAAGGGGCCGAGGGGGAATGAAGACCGCTCCAGGAAGAGAC
>JBOHSB010000119.1:0-1979 GCA_050733015.1 Gemmatimonadales bacterium | reverse complement strand
GCTGCGCGCCGGAGCTGGCGCAACGGCGGCCGCGGATGTGGCGCCGGCCGCCGACGTGGCGGGGATTCTCGCCGACGCCCCGCTGACGGTGGCCGAGGCCTGATCGAGCGCCTGGGCGAACAGCGCGGCGGAGGCGTAGCGGTCGGCGGGCACCACCGCCAGCGCCTTCGAGATCGCGGCGTCCACCGCCTCAGGCACCGACGGCCGCCCGCTCCGGACTCGCGGGACCGGCTCCGACAGGCGCTTCATCAGGATCGCCTGCATCGTGGGGCCGGTGTACGGCTGCTCGCCCGCCAGCATCTCGAACAGCACCGAGCCCAGGCTGTAGATGTCGGACCTGGCGTCGAGCGCGCGGTCGCCCGTCGCCTGCTCGGGGCTCATGTACGCCGGCGTCCCGACGCTCATGCCGGTCTGGGTGAGCTGGTCGTCGTCCGCCGGGCCGAGGGCGCGGGCAATGCCGAAATCGGCGACGAGGGTGTTGCCGTCGCTGGTGAGCAGCAGGTTCTCGGGCTTGATGTCGCGATGGACCACGCCGTGCTCGTGGGCGTAGTGCAGCGCCTGCGCCGCCTGCCGGGCGATGCGCAGCGCATCCTCGAGCGGGAGCTGCCGCTCGCGCTTGAGCCGGTCGCGCAGGCTCTCGCCCTCGACGAACGGCATCGTGAACCACAGCCGGCCGCCGGTCTCCCCGGAGTCGAGCACGGTGAGGACATGGGGATGCTGCAGCCGCGCGGCGAGCTTGATCTCGCGCAGGAAGCGCTCGGGCCCGAGCGAGTTGGCCAGCTCGGGATGCAGGACCTTGAGCGCGACCGGCCGGTCGTGCTTCACGTCCTGGGCGAGGAAGACCGTGGCCATCCCCCCGCGCCCGAGCTCCCGCTCGAGCGTGTAGCTAGCGCTCAACCCTGCTTGGAGTTGCGCGCGGAGATCAGTCATTGTTGGGCCGGAAAGGGGGAGTGGACAGCTGCTTCAATAGTAGGACCCGCCGCAGCGCTCCGTAAGCCCGCCCCACGCACCAGCCCGCGCCGCCCGGATCGGCGGGCGCAGGCCGGGCGCGGAGGCTCCCAGAGGGAGCGTCGGCGCGAGCCATCGGCATCGACCCCACCACGCTACGTTCAGCGAAGCGCCGCAGCGACCGGCGGGAGCCTCCGCTCCCGGCCGGAGCCGCGGACCCCGATCCCGACCCGCGCGGCGGCTGGCATTCCGCCCCCCGCGGAAGCAAATTTCACCCGTCCCTCACCCGGCATCCCCGTGACCATCCCCACGCCCCTGGCCGACGCATTGCGCGACCGGTACGTGCTCGACCGCGAGCTGGGTCGCGGCGGCATGGCCACGGTGTACCTCGCCCAGGACCTCCGGCACGACCGCCCGGTCGCCCTCAAGGTCCTCCACCCCGACCTGGCCCAGACCCTCGGCCCTGAGCGGTTCCAGCGCGAGATCCGCCTCGCCGCGCGACTCCAGCACCCGCACATCCTGACCGTGCTCGATTCCGGCGAAGCCGCCGGCCGGCTCTGGTTCACCATGCCGTTCGTCGAGGGCGAGAGCCTGCGCGGCCGGCTGACCCGCGAGAAGCAGCTCCCCCTGGACGCGGCGCTCCGCATCGCCACCGAGGCGGCCCGCGCGCTCGAGTACGCCCACAAGCACGGTGTGGTCCACCGCGACATCAAGCCCGAGAACATTCTGCTCACCGCGGACGGCTCGACGCTCGTGGCCGACTTCGGCATCGCCCGCGCCCTCGCCGCGCAGGAGGGCGACCGGCTGACCGAGACCGGGCTCGCCATCGGCACGCCGGCCTACATGAGCCCCGAGCAGGCCGCCGGCGACAAGGCGATCGACGCCCGCACCGACATCTACTCCCTCGGCGCCGTGCTGTACGAGATGCTGGCCGGCGAGCCGCCGTTCACCGGGCCAACCGCGCAGGCCATCGTGGCCCGGGTGATGACGGAGGAGCCGCGGAGTCTTACCCTGCAGCGGAAGAGCATCCC
>JBOHSB010000118.1:0-8552 GCA_050733015.1 Gemmatimonadales bacterium | reverse complement strand
TCCTTGGGCAGCGAGCAGCCCTTCTCGTCCACCTTGTCGCCGGCCGGTGTGTCCTTGCACTGGTCGACGTCGTCCAGCACGCCGTCGCCGTCGGCGTCCTTGATGGTACAGCCCTTGGCATCCACCTTGTCGCCCGTCGGCGTGTCCTTGCACTCGTCCACCGCGTCGGGCACGCCGTCGCCGTCCTTGTCGCGGACCTTGGTGGTGTGCTGGCCCAGCATGAAGCTGAGGCCCGGCTGCACGCCCCAGTTGAAGTTCTTGTCCTTGCCGTTGTCGGGGGACGGTATGTAGTCGCCGTAGAAGTTGATGCGGACCGCGGTCACCTCACCGATGCCGAGGCGCACGCCCGCGCTGGCGGTGACCCCCTTGTCGGACAGGTCGTAGTCCCGCTTGTAGAGCGACTGCACGTACCCCGCGCCGAACACGAAGTTGTAGTGCTCCCCGCCCGGCACGTTGAGCGCGAGCCTGGCCCGGAGCGGGATGTAGGAAACGTGGCTGACGTTGGCTCCCTCGGCCGGCACCCACGCGGCCTCGGCCTCGAGCCCGAGGTGGTCGGTGAAGAAGTAGCCCAGACGCGCTCCCGGGCCGGTCCGGCCCTGGACCATGACCAGGGTCTTGTCGAAGTAGCTGACCTGCGGAAACAGTCCGACCTCGAACGTGCCTGCCTGCTGGGCGGCGGCCGGGGACACGGCCGCAAGAGTCGTGAGCAGCGACAAGACGCGCCTGCGCATGTTGGTCTCCTCCAGCGATGGACTGCCGAAAGCGGATGTGCACGGTTGGAACGGTGGGTGACCGAATATAGGGTGCCTACCCCCCGAGGCAGCAATGGGTCCGCGTCGCCGTGATCGCTATTTTAGTGCATGCCCGTCCCACAGTCGCTGGTGCTCCGCCTGGTGCTCGCCGCCGGCCTCGGCGTGCTGGCCGATCCCCGATCCGATCTCCGGGTGCTTCGCGTCACGCCGACCGGCGACGCGGCGCCGACGACGTCGGTCACGGTCACGTTCGACCGCCCCGTAGCCGGATCGCTCGACCGGACGGTGGACCCGCGCGCCGTCTTCACCATCGCCCCCGCCGTGGCGGGGACGCTGGACTGGCGCGATCCCGTCACCATCCGGTTCCGCCCGTCCGCCCCGCTCGCACCCAACGCCACCTATACCGTCACCGTGGCCACCGCCTTCACGGCGATGGACGGGAGCCGGCTGGCCTCGCCGTACAGTTACCGCTTCCGGGTGCGCGGTCCCCGCGTGCTCGCGGGCTCGCCGGTGGGACCCAACGGGGGCGCCTTGTACCTCCCGCCCGATGCGCGGTTCGACCTGGTGGTCGACGCGCCGGTGGACACTGCCGTCGTGGCGCGCACCGCTTACCTCGAGTTCGACCGCCTGTGCTCGCGTCCCGGCGCCGTCCGGCTCGGGGTCGAGTCCGAGCGGAGCCTCACCGCCGACGACCGGTGGGACTTCCGCGAGGCCGGTGGCTGGGATCGTGACCGCTCGGCCGACCCGCTCCGCCGGGTGGTCCGGTTGGCGCCTCGCGCGGCGCTCCCGCGCGGGTGCGCCGGTGAGCTGGTGGTGCCTGAGGCCTTCGATGACCAGAGTGCGGCCCGCCGGCAGCGCTGGGGGTTCGCCACCTACGGCGACTTCCACCTCGCCAAGGCGGTGTGCGGCTGGAACCGAGTGGCATGCCCGACCGGGCCGATCATCGTGAGCTTCTCGACTCCGGTCCGCGGCGCCGAGCTGCGGCGCCACCTGACGCTCCGGCCGGCGGCGCCGTTCGACCTGGGCGACACCAACGACGTGCGGGCGGAGTGGGTGCTGGACGCCCGGCTGGCGCCGCGGACAGCCTACGCCGTCGTGACCGATGGCCACCTCACCGACGGCTTTGGCCAGGCGCTCACGGACAATCCGGTGGCCACCGCCGTCACGACCGGGTACGCGCCGGCGGTCAACTACGCCTCCGGGCGCGCCATCGTCGAGCGGAAAGGCGCGGGGACGTTCCCGCTCGCCTTCGTGAACGTGGACACGCTCGAGGTGGTAACCGCGCCGGTTCCCGATTCGCTCGAGGCCACCTTCCTGTCCCGCAGCGAGTGGAGCTGGAACGACCTGTGGCCCGGGCTCCTGCCCGCCGCGCGCCGCACCCGGCTCGCGGTCGCCGGGCCGCGCGACCGGGTGCGGGTCTACGGCGTCAAGCTCGTCCCGCAGGCGAATCGATTGATGGCGGTCCAGGTCACGAGTCCCCGACTCGACAGCGCGAGCCGCCGGAACCGGCCCATCGCGCTGCTCCAGGTCACCGATCTCGGCGTGCACGCCCGCATCGGGAGCGAGGACGGCGTGGTCTGGGTCACCGGCACGAGTGATGGCCGCGCGCGCCGCGGCGCGGCGGTCGCGCTGCACGATGCCAAGGGCCGGGTGGTGGCCCGGGCCGTGACCGATTCGAGCGGGCTCGCCCGGCTCACCGGCTACCAGTCCCGAGACTCCTCCAGTGAAGACGGGGAGGAGGAAGAGGGGTACTCGAGCTTTCAGGGCTACGTGAGCGTGGTGCTGGGGACCGACCGCGCGCTGCTCGGCATCAACGACTACGACCCCGACCTGAGCCCGTGGCGATTCAACGTCAGCCAGGCCTGGGGCGCGTCGCGCCTGCCCGTGGCCGGCGCGGTGTTCACCGAGCGCGGCATCTATCGTCCCGGCGAGCCCCTGTTCGCCAAGGCGATTGTCCGCACCGGCCCGCTGGGCGCGCTCACGACGCCCCGATCCAGCGACTCGCTCCGCTGGGTGTTCCACGCGCGCGATGACGGCAACGGACCGCCGGGCGCGCTGCGCGATACCATCGTCGCCCTCTCCCCGTTCGGCACCGCCGACCAGCGCTTCATGATCCCGGCATCGGTCCCGCTCGGCGAGTATCGCGTGGCGGCCCAGCGCCGGCGGGAAGGGAAGTGGACCGACGTCGCGTCCACCGGCTACCGGATCGCGGAGTACCGTCCACCGGAGTTCCTGGTGGATGTGACCGCCGACAGCGGCCGCTATTTCGCCGGCGATTCGGTCCGGGCCTCGGTCGAGGCGCGCTACCTGTTCGGCGCGCCGATGGGGCGGGCCGCGGTGCGGTGGACCCTGCGACAGCAGAGCACCTGGCCGGGGGACGTGGAAATCCCCGGCACCGACGGCTTCTACACCAGCGAGACCGGCTGGTGGTACGAGGAGATGGACGAGTCGAGCCCCCCGGTGCAGATCGCGGCCAGTGGCGTGGACACCCTCGACACCGGTGGACGGCTCCCGCTCCACCTGCGACTGGCGGAAACCCAGCGCGGGCGGCCGTCCCGGGCCACTCTCGAGGCCACGGTAGTGGACGTCAACCGGCAGACCGTCTCGGCGTCCGCCTCCGTGCTGGTCCATCCGGCTGATTTCTATGTCGGCGCCAAGCCGGATGGAACGGGCTATTTCTGGACCGCGGGGACGCCCGTCACCGTGTCGGTCATTGCGGTCAAGCCCGACGGCACCCGGCTCCCCGGCGTCAAGGTCGGCGGCACGGTGGTGCGCCGGGAGTGGCATTCGGTGCGACGCGACCGCGAGGGGTACGGCGAGCTGGTGGGGGAGTGGGTCTCGGACACGGTGGCGGCCTGCTCCGTCACCACCGCGGCGGAGCCGGTGCCGTGCGGCTTCATGCCACCGGCCGGCGGTACCTACACCGTGAGCTTCCGGGCCGTGGACGCCGCCGGCCGGTCGGTGAGCACCAGCTTCTACCGCTGGGCCACGGGCAAGGACTGGGTCCCGTGGAACGACGAGAGCCAGTTCAAGATGGACGTCATCCCCGACCGCACCCGCTACACCGTCGGCGACACGGCCACCGTGCTGTTCGCCTCGCCGTTCACCAATGCGGAGGCCTGGATCACGGTGGAGCGCGAGGGCCTGCTCCAGCAGCGCCGGCTCACCATCCGGAGCGGGACCACGACCCTCAAGCTGCCCATCACCGAGGCGCTCGCTCCCAACGCCTTCGTCTCGATCATCGTCGCGCGGGGGCGGAGCGCGCCTCCCGGACCGCTCGACGACCCGGGGCGCCCCACCATCCGAGTGGGCTACACCGAGCTGCGCGTGACGCCCGAGCAGAAGCGGCTCAAGGTGGAGCTGGCACCGCTCGCGCAGGAGTACCGCCCGGGGGACACGGCGCGGGTGTCGGTCCAGGTGCGCGACGCGGCCGGAGCGGGCCAGCGGAGCGAGGTCACTCTGTGGGCGGCGGACGAAGGCGTGCTGGCGCTCACCGGCTACCGGACGCCGGACCCGATCGACCTGCTCTATCAGCCGCGTGGCCTCGGAATGCGGCTGGCGAGCACCCTGACCACGGTGGCGCCCCAGGTAGCCGAAGGAGAGAAAGGCAAGCGGGCGCCCGGCGGCGGCGGTGGACGCGACGCGGCCGACATCCTGCGTTCCCGATTCCAGACCACCGCGTTCTTCCTGGGCTCGGTGGTCACCGACGGGGCAGGCAAGGCGACCGCGGCGGCGAGGCTGCCCGACAACCTCACGACGTTCCGGCTCATGGCCGTCGCGGTGACGGCCGGCGACCGCTACGGTAGCGGCCAGTCGTCGCTGCTCGTCACGCGCCCGCTGGTGGCGCGTCCCGCGCTGCCGCGCTTTCTCCGCGAGCGCGACCGGTTCGCCGCCGGCGTCGTGGTGAACAGCCGAGACGGCGCGGCGGCGGAGGCCAAGGTCACGGCCCAGGCCAAGGGCGCCGATCTCAAAGGCTCGCGCTCCCGCACCGCCGCGCTCGAGCCGGGCAGGGGTCGCGAGGTCCGGTTCGATTTCCAGGCCAGGCCCAGCGACAGTGCAACGTTCCGCTTCGATGCCACCAGCGGCCGGAACGCCGACGCGGTCGCCCTGACACTGCCGCTCAAGCCGGCCTTCCATCCCACGTCATACACTGTCGCCGGCGTCCTCCACGACACCGCCTCGGCGGAGCTCCAGCTCCCGGCCGACATCGATCCCGCGCGATCGACCCTCTCGCTCAACCTCGGCACCTCGCCGCTCGCGATGATCCGGGGCGCGCGCCTCTGGCTCCGGATCTATCCCTACTGGTGCTCGGAGCAGGTGGCGAGCGCGGCCGAGCCGCTGGTGGCGCTGCTGCAGGCGGGGCCGGTCCTCGGCGACACCGCCTTGGGCCGCGCCGCGCGCGCCGAGCTGGCGCACGCCGTAGCCACGCTGAGCCGGCGCCAGCGGTCGGACGGAGGCATCGGCCTCTGGGGGGCGAACGACTGGACCACACCGTGGCTCACGGCCTACGCCGGGGCGGTGCTGCTCGACGCCAAGGCCGCCGGCCTGGCCGTGGACGATTCGGTGCTCGCGCGGGTCGGCGCCTACCTCAAGCAGTCGCTGGCCGACGGCCGGCCGGTGGTGGCCCCGGTGGCGCGCTGGTACGCCGACGGCAGCGTCCGGCTGAGCGACCGGGTGATGGCGGTGGACTACCTGAGCCGCGCCGGCCTCCGCGACCGCGCCGCGGAGAACGAGCTGCTCCGCCTGTCCGCCCAGCTCGCCTGGGAGGACCGGGTGCGACTAGCGCTGGTGCTGGCACGGGTGGGTGATCGCGGGGCCGCGCGATCGCTGCTCGAGCCCGCCTGGCGGTCGGTAACGGTGGAGGGCCGGACGGCCACGCTGCCGAAAGACTCGCATCGCGAGTTCTACTTCTGGTCGCGGCTCCGGCCCGCCGCCTACCTGCTGAGCGCGACGCTCGCGGTCGAGCCCGCGCACCCGCTGGTCGGTCCCCTGGTCGAGACGCTCGTGGCACAGGGCCGCGGCCTGGACTGGGTGTGGAACACCCAGGACTACGGTACTGCGGTCCAGGCCCTGGCCGATTTCCAGCGGCGGCAGCAGGCGGCCGCCGCGCGGGGTGTGCGGGTCAGCGCGGGCAAGCGCCTGGTGCTGTCAGCCGGGCAGGTCGGCGCGGCGCGCGACTCGAGCGTGAGCCTGCGCGACCTGGTCGAACGCACCAAGGACGGGGCCCGGCTTACGCTGACGCTCGACGCTGGCGGCGCCGGTCCACCGGTGTTCTACTACCTCACCGTGAACGCGGTCCCCCGCGGCGCACCGGTGCGTCCCAACGAGCGCGGCGTCGTCGTGGAGCGCTGGTACGAGCGCTACGAGGACGGGAGGCCCGTCACCGAGATCGCCGAGGGCGCGCTGGTCCGGGTCCGGCTCCGGGTCACGGTGCCGAGCGAGCGGCACTTCGTCGTGCTCGACGACGCACTCCCAGCGGGCCTCGAGGCCATCGACCTGAGCCTCCGGACCGTCGGCGGGGTCCCCGGGCCGGGCGCGGCCGACTCCGCGTTTCAGCAGCCCGAGACCGGCGAGGACGGCGAGGCCCTGGCCTGGTCGTATGGCAGCTGGGACGCCGGCTGGTGGTCTCCGTTCGATCATCGGGAGATCCGGGACGACAAGGTGGTGTACGTCGCCACGCTGCTCTGGCCCGGGAGCTACAGCGCCACGTACCTGGCGCGCGCGACCACGCCGGGCACGTTCGTGCGGCCGCCCGCGCACGCGGAGGAGATGTACAATCCCGCGGTGTTCGGGGAGAGCGACGGCGGGGTGTTCACGGTGACGGCGAAGGGGAAGTGATGGGGTGGATCTCCGCCGTCCTCATCCCGAGCGCAGCGAGGGGCCTCGCGCGCCGAGTCCGGGAGCGCGCCTGGGTCCGGAACTGGCGCAGCAGGTCCCTCGCTCCGCGCGGGATGAGGATGGTTGCATTCGGGACAACGGCGCTCCTCGCCGCCGCCTTCGCCGCCTGGATCTCCCGCGAGCTCCCGCCGGATCTCCTCCGCTCGGCCGGCCCCGGCCTGGTGCTGCTCGACCGGGCCGGCCTGCCGCTCCGCAGCATGCGCGCCGCCGACGGCAGCCTTCGCCGATGGGCGACGCTCACCGACATGGATGCCGATGTGCTCGCGGCCTTCCTGGCCGTCGAGGACCGGCGGTTCTACCGCCATCCGGGCGTGGATGTCCGGGCCCTGGCGCGCGCCGCGCTCGCCGACCTCCGGGCGCGTCGCGTGGTTGCCGGCGGTTCGACCATCACGATGCAGCTCGCCCGATTGCTGCGACCGTCCGAGCGGACCTGGAGCGGGAAGGCCGCCCAGATACTCTGGGCGCTCCGGCTGGAGCACCAGCTCACCAAGCAGGCCATCCTCGAGCAGTACCTCAACCGCGTGCCGCTGGGGGAGGGCGCGGTCGGCGTCGAGGCCGCCGCCGATCTCTATTTCGGAAGGCACGCGACCGACCTGAGCCTGGGCCAGGCCGCGCTGCTGGCCGGGCTCGCGCGGGCGCCGTCCAGCGACAACCCGATGGTCGCGCCGGGGCGAGCCGCCGCGCGGAGGCGCACAGCGCTCGACCGGCTCACCGCCGACGGCTACGCCACCCCTCTGCTCTCGGCCCGGGCGGGCGCCGAGCCGCTATTGGCGCAAGGCGAGACGCGCGGCTTCAAGGCCGCCCACTTCACCACGCGGGTCGCCCAATGGCAGGACCGCGCCGGCGTCGCTCCGGGCGTAGTGCGAACCTCGCTCGACCTTCCGCTCCAGCTCGCCATCGAGGCCGAGGTGCGGCACACGGTGGAGACCCTGGCCGACCGCGGCGCCAGCCAGGCGGCGGCCGTCGTGCTGGACAACGCGACGGGGGAAGTGCTCGCGTGGGTGGGCTCTCCGGACTTCTGGGCCGACACGGCAGGGCAGGTGGACATGGTCGTGTCGCCCCGCCAGCCCGGCTCGGCGCTCAAGCCGTTCCTGTACGCGCTCGCGCTCGATCGCGGCTACACGCCGGCGACGATCCTGCCCGACATCGCGCAGGTCTACCAGACCTCGACGGGGCCCTACCGCCCGCGGAACTATGACCGCCGGTTCCATGGTCCGGTCCGCGCCCGCGAGGCGCTGGCCAGCAGCTACAACCTGCCCGCCGTGGATCTCGCCAACACTTTGGGCGTCGGCAGGCTGCTGCGTCTGCTGCGCGAAGCCGGATTCTCGTCGCTCGATCGGAGTGCCGAGTACTATGGGCTGGGCCTCTCGCTCGGGAACGGCGACGTGACCTTGCTCGAGCTGGCCAACGGGTACCGCGCGCTCGCCGACTCGGGCGTGTGGCGTCTCTGGCACTGGCGCGCTGCCACGCCGGGCGAGCCGGTCGAGCCCGGACGCCGGGTGGTCAGCCCGCGCGCCGCCGCGCTGGTGCTGGACATCCTGGCCGACCCCGTGGCGCGGATTCCAGGCTTCGGGGTGGATACGCCACTCGACTTTCCCTTCCCGGTGGCGGCGAAGACCGGCACCAGCCGCCACTTCACCGACAACTGGGCGGTGGGCGCGACGGGCGGCTTCACGGTAGCGGTGTGGGTGGGCAACTTCAGCGGCCGGCCGATGGACGGGGTAAGCGGCGTAAGCGGCGCAGGGCCGCTGCTGCATCGCGCCGTGCTGCTCACGGCGACTCGCCACGCGCCGGGCATGCTCCCCACGCCGGCGGCGGCCGGCGCGGTGCCGGTGACCATCTGCCGGCTGTCGGGCCTGCTCGCGACCCCGCGCTGTCCGGCCGCCGTGGAGTGGTTCGCGC
>JBOHSB010000117.1:0-1507 GCA_050733015.1 Gemmatimonadales bacterium | reverse complement strand
GACCAGGCCAAGAGCAACTACGGCGCGATCGTGTACAACAAGGCGCCGGCGGTGCTCAAGCAGCTCGAGTATCTCGTGGGAGACTCGGCGTTCCAGGCAGGGGTGCGGCGTTTCCTCACGCGCTACGCGTACGCCAACGCCGGCTGGCGCGACCTGCTTGCCGCGATCGGCGCCGCGGCCCGGCGGCCGCTGGAGCAGTTCGGGCGGGACTTCATGCTGCGGGCGGGCATGCCCGTGCTCGAGCAACGGCTGGAGACGCGGGACGGGAGGATCACCCGGCTCACGCTGACCCAATCGCCCGCGGTGAGCGCGTGCGAGCTGCGGCGCGTCGCCGACAGTCCTTCGAGCCCGCCGTGCCGAGGCGGCCCCGCACAGGATCCGCCCTGGACCGAGCGCACCGAGGTCCTGCTGCACTATCCCGATCGGCCCGCGGCCCGGCTGGCGGTCGAGCTGCGCGCCGGGTCCACCGCTGTCGCCGCGGCCGTGGGGCGTCCGGCGCCGGACTTCGTGTTCGCCAACGCGCGCGACTACGGCTACTTCCTGCTTCAGCTGGACTCCACCAGCTCGCGGGCGCTCGAGGGCGGTGCGCTGGGGAAGCTGGACGATGCGTTCCTCCGCGCCATGCTCTGGGGCACGTTGTGGGACCAGGTGCGCGGCTTCCGCATGGATCCGGAGCGCTTCGTGCGGCTCGCCCTGCGCGAGCTGCCCAGCGAGACCGACGAGCAGATCGTGCCGGTGATCCTGGCTCGGCTGGATAGGGCCATCGGGGCCTACTTGCGGCCGGAAGCTCGTGACCGGGTGCAGCCGGAGGTGGAACGCGTCCTGCTGGCGGGCGCCGCGGACAGCGCGCGGCCCTACGGCGTACGCAAGGCGTATGTGGACGCCTTCATCGGGCTCGCGGCGTCCGCTGCGGGCATCGCCCGACTGGACACCCTGCTCTCGGCGGATTCGGTCGCCGGCGAGCCGCTCCGCGACCCCACCCGCTGGGACGTGGTGTCCCGTCTGCTCGAGGTTGGCGCGCCGACGGCGGAGATACGCTACGCCGAGCAGATGCGGCGAGACACGACGGCGGACGGCCGCCGGCGCGCGTTCATCGCGGGCGCCGGGCGGCCAAGCAGCGAGACCAAGCGAACGTATTTCACCCGCTACTTCGCCGACCGGTCCATCAACGAGGAATGGGCCTCGGGCAGCCTGGGCTCATTCAATGCCCTGGAGCAGCAGGCCCTGACCCTTCCTTATGTAGGCCCGGCGCTCGACTCCCTGCCCTACATCCAGGCCCACCGGCGGATCTTCTTCCTGGAGACCTGGCTCGCCGCGTTCCTCCGGGGCCAGACCGGCGATTCGGCGCTCGGCGTGGTCCACGCCTACCTTGCCGGCCACGCGACGCTCGCCCTCGACCTCCGGCGGAAGCTGTTGCAGCATGCGGATGAGCTGGAACGCACGGTGCGGATCAGAAGAGCGCCGTCGGTACGATGACGAGCCTCGTTCATCCCGAGCGAAGCGAGGG
>JBOHSB010000116.1:0-35161 GCA_050733015.1 Gemmatimonadales bacterium | reverse complement strand
CTCCGTCACCACGTGCCGCACCCGCCGGTCGAGCGGCGCCGGCAGCAGCGCGAGCGCCTCCGGCAGGCGCGATGGGTCGAGCGCGGCGAGCGCGACGAGCTCAGGCCAGCGCGTCCGGCAGCACTCGAGCGCGGCCTCGCATTCGGTTCGCCGCGCGTTGTACTGGCCGTCAGCCAGCGCGTGCGCGACGCCAGTGGGCACGATCCACACGCCGAGCGGGAACGGGCACGTGGCCGCGACGCCGGTGGCGGTGTCGAGGAACAGCGCCGTCCCCTCGACCGCGTGCGCCACCACCGTCTGGTCCATGCGACCGCAGCGAACGCCCACGTAATCGTGCTCCGCGCCGAATGCCGCCTCCGCGAGCGCGTCGGGCCCGAGCTCCACGCCGGCCAGGTGCGCCAGCGCCGCCGAGGATGCCACGGCGAGCGCCGCGGACGACGAAAGGCCCGCGCCGGGCGGGACCTCGGACGCCACGGCGATCCGCGCACCCGGCACCACGGCCCGCTCCCCGAGCTCGCGCACCACCCCCATGACGTAGTCGCTCCAGTCGCCGCGGGCCGGCCCGCCGGCCCGAGTCACCGGCGAGCAGCCCGGCTCGCTGCTCACGAGGCTGAACTCGGGGGCCAGCGCCGCCGCGACCCAGGTGCGGCGGTCGATCGCGAACGGCAGGACCGGGCCCCCGTTGTAGTCGAGGTGCTCCCCGATCAAGTTGACTCTGCCCGGTGCGGACGCCACGACGGCGGGTGCGACGCCGTAAGACTGGTGAAACAGCGAGATTACACTTTCGAAGCCGGCTGCAGGAGGGGCGGTGCGCGGGCTATCGCTGGAGGGCATTCGGGATGATAACCACGCCACGGCTCACAGCAGGAGA
This sequence comes from Gemmatimonadales bacterium, assembly GCA_050733015.1. Taxonomy (GTDB): domain Bacteria; phylum Gemmatimonadota; class Gemmatimonadetes; order Gemmatimonadales; family GWC2-71-9; genus CAVVWJ01. The sequence goes on along the minus strand of JBOHSB010000116.1, from coordinate 34,290 downwards.
GGACCGGCGAGCATGACCAACCCCGACACCGCGATCATCCCCTGCGGCGGGCTGGGCACCCGGATGCGGCCGATCTCCCGCTGGCTGCCCAAGGAGCTGCTGCCCGTCTCGCTCTCGCCCCTCATCCACTGGGCGCTTGCCGAGGCGGCCGGGGCCGGGCTCACCCGCGCCGTCGTGGTCACCAACCCGGCCAAGCCGATCCTGGGCGAGGTGGCACGCGCCTTCGGGGGCACCGGTCTCCGAGTCGAGGAAGTCTCGCAGGAGCGTCCGGCCGGGTTGGGCCACGCCATGCTCCGGGCCCGCGCGCTGATCGGCGAGCGCCCGTTCGCTGTCGTGCTGCCCGACAACCTGTTTTTGGGTCCGAACCAGATCGCGGCAGTCCTGGCCGCCTGGAACCGGCATGCGCTCGCGGCGGTGTTGATCGCCGAGGTCTCGGCGGCGGAGGCGCAGTCCAAGGGCGCCACGGGCCGGGCACGCGTGCGCGAGGAGGCCGACGGCTCGCTCAGGGTCGTGGATCTGGCCGACAAGGGGCGCGGTCGGTTCGATACCGGCGGGAGCGACCGCGCGGCCACGCCGATCGGCCGGTTCGTGCTGCCGGCCGGTACCTGGGGCGAGCTGGACGAAATCGCGCGGTCGCTCGCGCCCGGAGCGGAGCTGGACGACGTGCCGTTGCTCCGGCGGCTGGCCCGGCGGAACGCGCTGGTCGGCGTGCGGTGCGGGGCGGAGTTCTTCGACGTGGGCGTGCCGGAGGGCTACCGCCAGGCCGTGGCCGCGTTCCCCGCGACGGGTGGACCCAAGGTGAGCTGACCGCCGTGGTCGCCCTCGGGCGGCTGCGGCCGCGCGTGAGGGTCAGGCGGCAGACACGCGGCGATCTCCGGGACTCATGCGCTCCCCACGCCTCAGTGGGTGCCCAGCACATACAACAGCAACCCGACGCCGATCAGCACTCGAGCGGCTAGCGCGCAGTACCCGCCCGACGAGGTGAACTCCGCCAGCGGCGCCCAGGGGCCGGCCCACCATTCGCGCCAGCCCTTCCGGCCTTCGGAGCGAAGCAGAACCGCCGCCAGCGCAAGAGCCGCGGCACAGACCAGCAAGTCGAAGCCGATGGCGCTGAGGTTGCTCATGGACGGTCGAATATGAGCCATGGTGACTCCCAGCCTGACGGAGATGAAGGTGGCGGTGGGCCAAACCAAGTACAATTCAACAGCCTGCCGCCAGGCGCGGGCCCGCAGTCGCCCGAGGAGGGTTTCCACCTGCCCCCGATTCGTGCTCTCGCTACGCTCCTGATCGTCGCGTTCATCGCCGGCGCCGGCCCGCGGTCCCCCGACCTCGCCTCCCGCTGCTGCACCGCAACCATCCGCATCCGGGTACCTGATCGCACCGGGACCGTCTATCTCACGGGAAGCCTGCCCCAACTCGGCCCGTGGCGCCCGGACGCGATCGCGATGAAGGGAACGGGACGCGACCGCACCGCCCGGGTCACGCTGCCGCCCGGCACGGCGCTCGAGTACAAGTTCACCCTCGGCTCCTGGGACCGCGAGGCGGTCACGTCGGCGGGGACGGTCCCGCCCAACAACCTGCTCCGCCTCGATCGCGACACGGTGGTGGTCCACGAGGTCGCCGGCTTCAAGCGGGATCCCCGGGAGTCCATCGCCGACTGGCGCGGGTCGGGCGTGCTGGGCCGTCTGGCGTACTGGACCGACGTCCGGTCGGCGTTCCTCGGGCCGACGCGGCACGTCGAGATCTGGCTGCCCCCGGGGTATGACGCCGATACGACGACGCGCTATCCCGTGCTCTACATGCACGACGGCCAGAACCTGTTCGATCCCCGGATCGCCAACACCGGCGTGGACTGGGGCGTGGACGAATCGGTGGTCCGGCTGGTGAGCAAAGGCGTCATTCCGCCGATCATCGTCGTCGGCGTCTGGAGCACGGCCGCGCGGAGCACCGAGTATTCGCCCTGGCACGGGGCGCCCGACTACGCCCGGTTCCTCATCGAGGAGCTGATGCCGAGGGTCGACCGGGAGTTCCGCACCCGGACGGGCCCCGCGAACACGGCCGTGATGGGATCGTCCATGGGCGGGCTGCTGTCGTTCTACCTGGTGACCCACCACCCGGAGGTGTTCGGCGCCTGCGGCTGCGAGTCCACCCACTTTCCGCTCTCGGCGGAGGTCGCCGCCCGGGTGCTGAACATTCCCGCGGCCGGCACGCCGGACACGACGCCTTACGTCATCCGCGACATCGAGTCGGGCCTCACGGCTCCACCCGGAGCGCGATATCGGTTCGATTACGGCAGCCTGGGGCTCGACTCCGCGTACGGGCCCACCCACGCGGCCGTGCGCCACTGGCTGCTCGGCCAGGGACTGATCGAGGGCCGCGACTTCGTGATCGAGCGCTACGAAGGCGCCACCCACAACGAAGCCTCCTGGCGGGCGCGGCTCGACGATCCGATCAGGTTCATGTTTGGCTCACAAACGAGGACGCGGGAGGTGAACCTCGGAGTGCCCGCCTGGTCCGAGGACGCGATCTGGTACCAGATCTTCGTCGAGCGCTTCCGCAACGGCGACCCGGCCAACGATCCCACCGCTCACGACATCGAGGGAGTGACCGACGAGAAGCCGCCGGCCGATTGGCGCCCGACGCCGTGGTCGCAGGACTGGTACCGGCAGGAGCCCTGGGCCGCGGCCACCGGCAAAGACTTCTACGGAGCCGTGCAGCTCCGCCGCTACGGTGGTGACCTGAAGGGCGTACTCGACCGGCTGGACTACCTGCAGCGGCTCGGCGTCACCGCGCTGTTTCTCAACCCGGTGAACGACGCGCCCTCGCTGCACAAGTACGATGCGCGCAACTACGCCCACATCGATCGCAATTTCGGGCCCGACCCGCGGGGCGACGAGCGGCTGATCGCCGGCGAGGACCCGGCTGATCCGGCCACCTGGAAGTGGACCGCGGCCGACAGCCTGTTCCTCGCCCTGGTGCGAGAGGTCCACCGGCGAGGCATGCGCATCATCATGGACTACTCGTGGAATCACACCGGCATCGCGTTCTGGGCCTGGCGGGATGTGCTGGCGCACCAGCGGGCCTCACCGTTCGCCGGCTGGTACGAGATCGAGCGCTTCGACGATCCCGCGACGCCGGACACCAACGAGTTCGCCTACCGGGGGTGGGCCGGCGTTCCCTGGCTGCCCGAGTGGAAGAAGGTCGGCCGGCCGGCCGGAAAGACCAGCGGGCCGATCGAAGGCAACCTGGTCCCCGGCGTCCGGGAGCTGGTGTTCAACGTGACCCGGCGCTGGCTGGACCCGAACGGCGACGGCGATCCCTCGGATGGGGTGGACGGCTTCCGGCTCGACGTGGCCGACGTGATACCGCTGGGCTTCTGGCGCGACTATCGCCGGTTCGTGCGCGGCATCAACCCCGAGGCCTACCTGGTCGGCGAGGTGTGGTGGGAAAAGTGGCCGGATCGTCTGTGGGATCCGGCGCCCTGGCTCAGGGGAGACGTGTTCGACGCCGTGATGAACTACCGGTGGTACGCGCCCACCCGAAGCTTCTTCGCCGGAGCCCCGCCCCGGCTCACCCCCTCACGATTTGCGGCCAAGCTCGACTCGCTCGGCCTCGGCATCGGCCCGGGGCAGCAGCGGGCGATGATGAACCTCACGGCGAGCCACGATACGCCACGCTTCAGCACCTCGGTGTACGACCCGAGTCTCTACAAGTACCACAACAACCCGCGCGAGCAGGCCGACTACAAGGTCGACCGTCCGGACGAGCGCACCCGCCGGACGCAGGAGCTCATCCTGGTCCAGCAGTTCACCTACGTCGGCGCCCCGCACATCTGGAACGGCGACGAGGTCGGGATGTGGGGCGCCGACGACCCCGACGACCGCAAGCCGCTGGTCTGGGCCGATCTCCGCTACGACGACGAGACGACCCACCCCTTCGGCCGGCCGCGCAAGCGTGACCGGGTCGCGCCGGACACGGCGCTGTTCCGGGTCTATCGGGAGCTGATCGCCCTCAGAAAGCAGAACCAGCGGCTCCTGGTTGACGGAGACCTGCACTGGCTGCTCACCGACGACCAGCGTAACCTTCTGGCCTACGACCGCGTTCTGGGTGACCAACGGGCGATCGTCGCCTTCAACGTGTCGAGCGCGGCGCAGGAGGTGTCGATCGCAGCGGACGGGAGGTTTCGAGCGGTGTTTCCGGTGGGTGGCGGCGTGAGCGCCGCGGGCGGCAGGCTCACGGTACGCGTGCCGGCCCGAGGGGCGCGGGTGTGGATTCGAGAGTGAATTCGACGAGCGCTCCGTAGGGGAATCGACCCCAGGAAGCACCGATTCGCCGACCGGTGGGCCGTTCGCTGCAACAGCCCTGTGACCTTCGCCCTATTGGCTCAGCGCCGGAATGTTGCATCTTCATTCGTATGGGAGTGTTCCCCGGGGCCAGGTGGCCGTCCCGATTGGTGCCGTATCGGCAGCCGTGGTCACGTGCGGCGCTGGCCTGGAGTGTGGCCCTGCACGCGCTTGGATGCGCGCTGATCGGGTGGGCAGCCGGGAGCACCCCCCAGGCCTTCCTTCCGTCGTCGGGTGTGCACACGAGCAGTGCTTACGCGCTGCACTACGTCGTGCTGACCAGCCCCAGTCGCGACAGCAGAGCGGAGCCGCGGCGTGTACGAGACGCGCCGAGCCGGCAACGCCCGCTGAATCCTGCACCCGCGCCCATGTCCCCTCCCAGCGGCTCGGGTCCGCCCGCCCCTGAACCGGATCCTCCACCCACCGTGGCGGTGAGCTCGCCGAGCGACCAGCCGGCGCCAGCGTCGGCGGAAGTCCAGGAGCTGCCGGCCGGCCAGGTCGCCGGCGTCGGTCGGATCGTCGCGACGGCCGGGGCCGACGCGCCAGCGGGGCGAGGTATCCTGGGAACGCTTGGGCTCCGAGCGCCGCGGCCCGATGAGCTCGGAAGGCCGGGGCGCGGGCTCGACCGGGTCGCCGAGCTGCCTACCGGCGCCAGCTCGGCCTGTCCCGAGCTCCGGCCGCCGGCGGAATGGGCCGGTCGGGAGTTCGCCGTGTCGGTCTCGTTCGTGGTGGACACGAACGGCACGGTGGATCGGGAGACGCTCCGGGTCGTCGAATCCCCCGGCGTGCCCCAGAGCGACCGGCAGTACCATGCCCGCGTCTACATGGTCGCCGCCAGCGTGCGCCGGGATGCGGGCCAGGTGGACGCGGCGGCGTACGGCTCCGAGGTGGCCGGTGAAGTCGCGAGTCACGCGGCCGGACTGGTGTTTCGTCCGGCGCTCAAGGACGGACAGGCGGTTCGATCGTCGGTCCTGATCTCCTGCCAGACGCTCCAGCCACGCTGAACCGCAGCTGCGCGGCTACCGCCGCTCGGCGAGCAGGACCAGGTCCGCGGCACTCGTCAACGCGACCGTGCCACCGCTCACCTTGACGCTCACGCCCGAATACTCATCCACCAGCTCGCTCCCGTCGGGGAACACTCCGAAGACGGGGATGGTCTTGGCGCCCTGGGGCTGACCCATCGCCACGAGCACCCGATCCACCTGGCCGCCTGCGTCGAGCGTGCGGCTGAAGATGTACGGCGTGGCCTGGAGCGTCCGATGCACGCCGGCTCCTACGGCCGGATGCTCCCGGCGGATTCGGCCCAGCCTGCGCCAGTGTTCCAGGATTCCGGCGGTCGCGCCGCCGGCCCCGCCCCCGCGCTCCAGGTCCTCCCAGTTCATGAATGACCGCAGGTTCGCGTCGCCCTCGGCGCCGGAGACCTCGAGCGGCCTGGCCAGCTCGTCTCCGTAGTAGATCTGCGCGGCGCCGGGCGCGAGGAGCAGACGGCTGCCGTCGCCGTAGGGGTCCTTCCGGGCGCGGTCGTACGGCGAGCCGTCGTCGTGGGAGGCGAGATAGTTGAGCATCCCGACGCCTTCGAGTCGCCCACCATGCAGCGCCGAGGAGTATCGGGTAAAGAGACCGTCCATGCCTCCGGTGGTGTCGCTCTTGAACCCGAAGTTGATCAGGCCGTCGTACCCGTTGGCGAAGAAGTCCACGGTCCGGTCGCCGTAGCTGTAGTCCCTGCCCTGGCTCGGCTCCCAGCCATAGACCTCGCCCACCATGTAGAACGGGAGGCTGTCCAGCGCCTTGTCGGGATGCGCCCGTCTCCAGTCATCCAGCGCGCGCTGCGCTTCCCGCTTGAGCTCCGCGCTGACCGCGGGCTCGAAATGCTTGGCGGTGTCCACCCGATACCCGTCGAACCCGAGCTCGCGTACCCAATCGGTGAGCCACTTGATGACGTAGTAGCGCGGCGCCCGCGGATAGCCCGTGCGCCGAAAGAAGGCGTCGAGCTCGGCCGTCTCCTGCCTCCGGCGGCCCTCGCGCGCCCATTTGGCGAGCAGGCTCCGGGGCAGCGCGACGGGGCCGTCGCGATCGGTGCGGACGTCCGGCAGCGTGGCCACCAGGTTGCAGTCCACGGTCGTGGTGTAGGTCTGGTAGGTGCAGGTGGGCCCCGCGCGAACCCAGCCGCTCGGCCAGGCGGGATCTCGAGGCGTCGCCGGCCCGGTGTGGTTGATGACGGCGTCCATGATCACGCGAATGCCGTGGCGGTGGGCGGCGTCTACGACCGCGCGAAGGTCGTCCTTGGTGCCGAGGGCGGGGTCCACCGCCGTCCAGTCGCGGGTCCAGTAGCCGTGGTACCCGTAGGTCTTCCCCGTTCCCTCGTCCACAGTGCCGTGGATCTGCTCCACGAATGGCGTCATCCAGATGGCACTGACGCCGAGACTGTCGAAGTAGCCATCCTCGATGGTGCGCAGCACGCCGGCGAGGTCACCGCCCTCGAAGCTCCGGAGCAGCGCGCCGTCGCGCATCCGGCCCAGGGCGTGGTCGTTGGTCGAGTCCCCGTTCCGGAAGCGATCAGTGAGCAGGAAGTAGACGGTGGCGCTGTTCCAGAACACGCTCGAACGCGATTCACCCGACTCACGGCGGACGGTGGAATGCGAACCGCCGGTGGCGGAGGAAACGCTCGGTGGCCGCGTCGAGCGGTGCGGTGCATGAGGGGCGAGGACCGCGCCGAAGCCGAGCAGCGCAAACGCCCACGCCACCGCCTTCATTCGCAGATCTCGTCCCGATCTTCCACGCGAAGCGTCAGGATCGCGGCGAGCACCAGCGAGGCGCCGCCGATGGCCAGGGCATAGATGGCCTCGCCGCCGAAGAACCGACCCACCAGGAAGCCCAGCAGCGCCGCGGCGACGATCTGCGGGATGACGATGAAGAAGTTGAACACCCCCATGTAGTAGCCCAGCTTCGACGGGGGCAGCGACCCGCACAGGATCGCGTACGGCATCGAAAGGATGCTGGCCCAGGCGATCCCGACGCCGACCATCGAGGCGAGCAGAAACCGGGGATCGGTGAGGACGAAGATCGAGACCAGCCCGACGGCCCCTGCGAGCAGGCACAGCGCGTGGGTGAGCCGACGGCTGGTCCGGCTCGCCAGCACGGGGATGAGAAAGGCGGCGAGCCCGGCGACGCCGTTGTAGGCGCCGAACCCGACGCCTACCCAGTTGGCGCCCTCGTTGTAGACCGCCGAGGTGGTGTCGGTGGTGTGGTAGATGTGGCTGGTGACCGCCGGCGTGGTGTAGATCCACATGGCGAACAGCGCGAACCAGGAGAAGAACTGGACGCCGGCGAGCTGCCGCATGGTGCGGGGCATGTCCTGAAAGTCGTTCAGGATGGTGACGAACGCGTTGTCCACCCGGCCGCGCCGCTGAAGCAGCCCGCTCCCGACGAGCAGCGCCCCGGCGACGCACACGCCGGCCGACAACACCATCACCTGGTATACCGCCTGTCGAGCGAGCCAGAAGGTCAGGGCCGCGCCAATGGCGATCACGAACGCCCCCACCCGGATCTGGTCCCCTCCGTGCCGAACGAACTCCGCCGCCGTGCGGCGCTTGCCGGCGCTGCTCTCGCGCTCCTGGTTCTCCGCGAACGAGGCCATTTCCTCGGGCGAATACTCCTTCGAGCGAAGCACCGTCCACAGCACCGCCAGGAAGAAGACCGCCGCGCCGAGGTAGAACGACAGCCGCACCGTGTCGGGAATCTCGTGAGGGGGCGCCTGGTTGCTGACCCCGAACTGCTTCGCCAGCAGCCATGGGAAGATCGAGGCCACCACGGCGCCCGTCCCGATCAGAAAGCTCTGCATGGCGAAGCCGGTGGTTCGTTGCCCCGAGGGCAGGTTGTCACCGACGAACGCTCGGAACGGCTCCATCGAGATGTTGATGGAGGCGTCCATGATCCACAGCATGCCGGCCGCGACCCAAAGCGCCGGTGAGTTGGGCATGGCGAGCAGCGCGAGCGACGCCAGGATCGCGCCGCCCAGAAAATACGGCCGCCGCCGGCCCAGCCTGCCCCAGGTGCGGTCGCTCGCGTAGCCCACCAGCGGCTGCACCAGGAGGCCCGTGACCGGAGCGGCGATCCACAGGATGGGAATGTCCTCCACCTTGGCGCCGAGGGTCTCGAAGATCCGGCTCACGTTCGCGTTCTGCAGCGCGAAGCCGATCTGGATCCCGAGGAAGCCGAAGCTCATGTTCCAGATTTCCCAGAATGACAGCCGCGGCTTTGACCGGACGGCGGGAGCGGTGGCGGCGATGGATGCCATGGCCTAAGCCTCGGAAATGGCAAGTCGGGAGCCGGTCACGCCGGGTGTCGGGCGCGCTGCAGACGATCTGCAAGGTCGTTGACGGCCGGGTCGGCGAAGATCTCGTCCAGGTGCCGGCTCATGGGGCGCTGCCAGTTGGGGCGGTCCGAGGAGCGCGTCCCGGGAAGGTTCACGCCCTGGTCCTCGAGCCAGAGGTCCTCGAGCCACGGGACCACCAGAGGACTCTCCGACCGCCCGAGCCAGGCCAGCAGTTCGGCCAGCAATCCGCGCGGGTCGTCCACCGAGCCGTGCAGCTGCTCGGCGAGCCACTGCGCGGCTCGCGCCCGCTCCTCCCGAACGGCCGGCACCGCCTGCTCGGTGAGCAGCCCGCACCGCACCCGCTCGGCGATGTCGTTGCCGGCGAGCCAGCCCGCGAACGTGGGCGTATCGTGCGTCCCCACCAGGGCGACGTTCACGGCGGTGGGACGCGCGATGTCCGGTCCCTCCGACGCCTGGAACTCGGCGAGGTACATGCCCCAGATGCGATGGCGCGGGAGCGCCTCGTTGATCTCGGGTGGCACGGTGCCCAGGTTCTCGCCCACCACCTCGCAACGATGGAGGTTCGACTCGAGGGTGAGGATGGCGAACAGCTCGTCGGCCGGATACGAAACGTAGGTTCCCTCGTGCAGTCCCATCCCGTGCGGAATCCAGTACAGGCGGGTGAGCGCCATGATGTGGTCCACCCGGAGCACGCCGGCGAGGCTCGCCTGGTGCGCGATGGAGGCCGCCAGGTAGCGATGACCCTCCCGTCGTGATGCCTCGGGCAGCACGGGCGGGAATCCCCAGTCCTGGCCGCTCGGGAAGCCCTGGTCCGGCGGGGCCCCGACCGACATCCCGTCGGCGAACAGCGCCTGGCGGGACCACGCGTCGTACCCGTCGGGATGAACGCCGACCGCGAGGTCGAGCCCCACTCGCATCCCGTCGCGGTCGAGCTCCCGTCTGACTTGCTGAAGCTGCCATCGCAGCAGGGTCTGGGCGGTGAGATGGAAGCGCTCCTCCGCGGCATCCACCTGGTCCGGCCCCAGCGTTCCCGCGCGGGCCTCGGCCGGCCAGTCCCGCCAGTTCCGTCCGAGTCTCGCTTGCGCGCCGCGAAAGCGCGCATAGCGCGCGAGCTCCTCGTCCACGGATTCGGGCAACGGAGCCGGGCGAGCCGCCAGCGCCTCCCGGACTTCGGCGTCGGCCCGCCTCACATCCAGGCTTCCGGGGGCGGCGGCTGGCCGGTGGGCGTCCTCGAGGTCGAGAACGAGCTCCGACCAGAAGAGGCGGCTGACCGGCGAGTAGGGGCTGGGCTCCGGCGGGTCGGTGTTGAACGTGGGCAGCAGCGGAAGAACGGTGACCAGGTCTCCGCCTCGTCCGCGCACCCAGCGGCACAGCAGCTCGAGATCCCGCAGGTCGGCCAGCGACCGGCTGCGCGCCGAACGGAGCGCGGCCAGGTGGGACCCGACTCCCCAGCTCCGGTGGGCTTCCGGCCGGCGCCAGGCCTGTACCGGCGCGGCGATCACCGTGCCGGTATCCACTCTGCCGCCAATCTCTACGTTGAGACGGTGGTAGCCCACGGGCAGCGGGGTGGTGGCCCGCAGCTCGCCGTCCTCGGCCTCGAGCGGCACGACCTCGCCGCCGGCACAGCGCACCTCCGCGTGCACCGGCCCGCGTCGCGGCAGCGGAATCGGAGGCAGGGCTCCGTCCCACGCGGCGACCACCGGCGGCACCAGCCCGGTGCTCCGCGCCGCGCGGCAGGCTCGGAGCGCCTCGGCGGCATCGGCCGGACGGATCACCGGCGCGCCCAGCGCCGCGCACACGCGCACCAGCGTCTCGGGCGCCACGGTGATCCGCTTGCCCAGCCCATCGGTGAAGCGGGTGTGCACGCCCATGGCCCGGGCCAGGGATCGGAGGGCCCTCAGCTCGCCCTGCACGGACGAGATCATCGAGCCGGTCGGATCCGGATCGCCTGGCCGCCGCCCGGGGCCAGAATCAGTTTCAGACGAATCGCCGAGGTGACCGGGCGCCGGGTGATGATGACCGGCAGGGGGTTGTCGAGCCAGTTCGCCTTGGGCCCGTCGGCGTAGATCTCGGCGACGTACCGCCGGCCCGGCGTCAGGAACGAGAGCGGCACGTCGAAGGTGCGCCCTTCCTCGTCGGTGATGGCGCCGAGGAACCAGGTCTGGCCCCCGCGCTCCCGGCGCGCGACCACCACGTAGTCGCCGATCCGGCCATCGATCACCCGGGTGGTGTCCCAGTCCACGGCGACATCCTTGATGAACTGGAAGGCCGGCTGGCCCGCGTAGTTCTCCGGCAGGTCCGCCGCCATCTGGAGCGGCGAGTAGAGCACCACATAGAGCGCGAGCTGCTTGGCCAGGGTGGTCCGGACCCGCGGCTCGTCGGGGCGCCGGGCATGGCCGGTGCCCCGCTCCATCAGCAGGTCGAAGATGCCGGGCGTGAAGTCCATCGGCCCGGCCAACAGGCGGGTGAAGAACAGGATGGTCTCGTGCTCGGGCGGGTTGCCGCCGTCGCCGCTCCACGCGTTGTACTCCTGTCCCCGGGCGCCTTCGCGGCTCATCATGTTGGGGAAGGTGCGGCGCTCGCCGGTGTCGTGCATGGGCTCGTGCACGTCCAGCATGATGCCGTACTTCGCGGCGGCCTCGACGACCCGGCGGTAGTGCCGGACCATGTACTGCGAGTAGTGCGAGTGGCCCTCGCTGGTGAGATCGGTGACGTAACCCGATTTGATCGCGTCGAGCCCCAGCGACCGATACAGCGTGAAGGCGCTGTCCAGCTGGCGCTCGTAGTTCTGGATGCCGCCCGAGGTCTCGTTGTGGACGATGAGCCGAACGCCCTTCTGGTGGGCGTACGCGGCGACGGCCTTGAGGTCGTAGTCGGGATACGCCTGCGTGAACGAGAACGCGTCGCGGTTGGCGATCCAATCCCCGTCCCATCCGGTGTTCCACCCCTCGACCAGCACGCCGCCGAAGCCGTTGGCGGCGGCGAAGTCGATGTACCGGCGCGCATTCTCGGTGGTGGCGCCGTGCTTGGGACCCGAAGCCCAGGTCATGGCGCCGATGTGCATCCCCCACCAGATCCCGACGTACTTCATCGGATGGATCCAGGCGGTGCGGGCGAGCGCGTTGGGCGGGTTGAGGTTGAGCCCCAAGAGCGAGGGGGCGAGCTGGGTGGCCTTGTCGGCGAGCTGGATGGTGCGCCACGGCGTCTCGAACGGCGTGCGGCCGCGCACCTTGACCCCGTCGGCCATGGGCGCGAGCGCCGCGGTGAGCAGGCGGCTCTCGGTGCGGGTGCCCCGCAGGAACATCCGCGCGTAGTCCACCAGGTTGGCCTCGTGGATCACCATGAACGTGCGGCCGTCGGTGGTGTGCATCGTGAGCGGGGTCTGCACGCTGTCGAGCAGGCTCACGGGGCCGGACGAGTACAGCATCTCGGAGCGGTCCTTGCGCGCCCAGTTGGACGGGATCCACCACGCGCGCGCGTTGTCGGCCAGGTTGAACTCGGTGAGCTCGTCGCCGATCTCGAACGCGCCCAGGCCGGGCTGCTCGGGCAGCTCGTAGCGGAAGGCCACGCCGTCGTCGAAGGCGCGCACGCGCAGGGTCAGGCGCCGAGCGGGTGCCGAGGTCTCTTCCGCGGCGACGGCCAGCTCGTCATAGTGGTCGTGCACCCGGGCCACTTCACCCCAGGGCTGGGTCCACCACTCGTCGTGGGACTGGCGGGTGGTGTCGGTGATTCTGAGGCCGTCCCGAAGCATCGGGGCGCCCCGGAACGCGAAGCCGAGCCCGGAGGGCAGGATCAGCGGGCGACCGTCGCGGGTGAGGCTCCAGGTGAGGCGGCCGTCGTGGATCTCGACCGTGACGGAGTTGCGCCGGTCCGGTGAGGACACGCTCACCTGGCTGGTGAGCGGGCGGGCGGCTACCGTGAGCGCGGCCACGGTAAGGCACGGGATGAAGAACCCGGGAGACCGGCACATGAGGCGTTCCTGAAAGCTGGGGTCGGGTCGCGGCGTGCGCGGCGGCCGAGGATCCGGTGGCACGGAGGCCGAGAAAGTAAGCCCGCCGGGCGTCCTTCGGCCAGCGGCTCTTGCGCCCGCGCGCCGGGCTGCCGAACATACCCGAGCGCCCCTGACCGCGCGTGGGCCGGCTGCCCATCCCTCCTCAGCCCCCGTCTCCGGAAAGTCCGACCGTGCGCCTCATCCAGCTCGGTGCGATCGACTACGCGATCCTGATCGTCTACTTCGGCTTCGTGATCGGCATCGGCTGGGCCCTGCGCCGACACGTCAAGAGCAGCGAGGACTTCTTCCTCTCCGGCCGCTCCATTCCCTCCTGGATCGCGGGGCTCGCCTTCCTGTCGGCCAATCTCGGCGCGCAGGAAGTGATCGGGATGGCGGCCTCGGGGGCCAAGTACGGGATGATGACGAGCCACTTCTACTGGGTGGGCGCCATTCCCGCCATGGTCTTCGTCGGCATCTTCATGATGCCCTTCTACTACGGCTCGCGGGCCCGCTCGGTCCCCGAGTATCTGCGCCTCCGGTTCGACGAGAAGACCCGGGGGTTCAACGCCATGACCTTCGCGGTGATGACGGTGTTCTCCTCGGGTATCTCCATGTACGCGCTGGCCAAGCTGCTCGAGCTGGTGCTGGGGTGGAGCTTCCACACCAGCGTCATCCTGTCGGCGATCATCGTGCTGGCGTACATCTTCCTCGGCGGCCTCACCTCGGCCATCTACAACGAGGTGCTGCAGTTCTTCCTGATCGTGCTGGGCTTCATGCCGCTGGTCCTGCTCGGCCTCAAGGATCTGGGCGGCTGGTCCGGGCTGTCGGCCAAGCTCGTGCCGGTAGCGACCAGCGCGGGCTACGCGCCGGGCGCCTGGTCCCAATCGTGGCGCCACCTGGGCTCGGCGTCCGAGAACCCGATGGGCGTCGAATGGTTCGGCCTGCTGATGGGCCTGGGCTTCGTGCTTTCGTTCGGCTACTGGTGCACCGACTTCCTGGTGATCCAGCGCGCCATGGCCGCCGAATCCATGACGGCCGCCCGCCGCACGCCGATCCTCGCCGCGATCCCCAAGATGCTGTTTCCGTTCCTGGTCATCGTGCCGGGGATGATCGCCATCGCGCTGCACACGAGCCGCGCGGGGGGCCTGCTCCCGGTGGGGAGCGACGGCACGCCCAACTACAACCTCGCCGTGCCGGTGCTGCTGGCCCACTACCTGCCGTCCGGACTGCTGGGTCTCGGCCTCACGGCGCTCATGGCGTCGTTCATGTCGGGCATGGCGGGGAACGTCACCGCGTTCAATACGGTGTGGACCTACGACATCTATCAGTCGTACATCCGGCCGGGACAGACCGACCGGCACTACCTGCGGATGGGGCACGCGGCCACCGTGTTCGGGATCGCCTTCAGCGTGGCGGCGGCGTACGCGACCACGCGGTTCAACAACATCATGGACATGCTCCAGCTGGTGTTCGCGTTCGTCAACGCGCCGCTGTTCGCGACGTTCCTGCTTGGCATGTTCTGGCGCCGCGCCACGGGGCACGGGGCGTTCTTCGGCCTGCTGACCGGCACCGCTGCCGCGGCGATCCACCACGGGCTCACCCTGCCCCGCGGCGGCGTGCCGGGACTCAAGGGGGCGTTCCTGGGGTCAGCGCTCCACGTCTACCCCAGCGAGATGGCGCAGAATTTCTGGACCGCGATCATTGCCTGGACGACCTGCTTCGTCGCGACCATCGCAATTTCGCTCCTCACCACCCGCAACAAGTCCGACGACGAGCTCCGCGGGCTGGTGTACTCGCTGACCCCACGCATCACGGACCACGAGCTCGCGTGGTACCGGCGGCCCGCCGTGCTGGGGATCGTCGCGCTGGGGCTCACGCTCATGCTCAACATCATCTTCTGGTGATCGCGCGATGAATCTCGACCTGCGGTTTCCGATCGGGCTGATGTTCACCATCGACGGCGTCCTGCTCACCGGATACGGGCTGGTGTCGGACCAGGCGATCTACGCTCGGTCGCTCGGTACCAACGTGAACCTGTGGTGGGGGCTGGTCCTGTGCGCGTTCGGGGTGGGCATGCTGGTTCCGTCGATCCGGCCCTCGCGCCGCCCGCCCGCATCGGAGACCTGACGGGGGGACGCGCCAGCCGGCGGCTCCGCCGCCGCCGCGATCTGGCGTCCGTGTTGGGCGTGAGCCATACTTGGGTGCGACCGGGCTCCGCGGGCAAACCATCGGTGACGAGCCCGGGCAAAGGAGGACACATGCACGGCCGCTGGCGGCTTCTGCTCTGCGCGCTGCTCGTGACGTCGTCTGCCTGCTCGCACTCGGCTGGGAGCCAGCCCGGACCCAATATGGGCTCGGTCAAGGTCGAGGTCACCAACCAGAACGCCCTGCCGATGGAGATCTACGCCTTCGGCTCGGGCATCAGCCATCGCCTGGGCACCGTGCATCCCGGCATGGACGGCCACTTCGTGGTCCCGCCGACTCTGGTCGGCAACGGGTCGGTGGTGTTCGAGGCGCGTCCCACCGGTGGCGGACGGCCGTTCCGGTCAGGAGAGATCCTGCTGGCGCCGGATGCGCTCATCGAGTTCCAGATCGCCTCGCAGCTCTTCAACAGTACGGTCGTCCGCCACTAGCCTCCCATCACGGGTCAGGCGCGCCGAGCGCGGCCCTCGAGCTCTACATCGTCGACTTTTCACACCGATATCTCGCCGGTGATCGGCGGCTCATTGTCGGCCCGCGGCCGGCACCGTCTCGATCTCGGTGGCGCCCACGACGCGCACGCTCGCGCTCGCCGATCCGAGGCCGTCGGCGCTGGCGGTGAGCCGAAGCTGCCCCGGCTGACGCGCCCGCAGGATCACCAGGCCACGACCATTGAACGCGTGACGACGGTCGGAGCGGTAGGGCTCAAGGTCGCGAAGGTCCGCATTGTCGAGCGTCAGGATCTTGCCGCCGGCCACGGAAAATCTCACCAGGTTCCCGGCGGTAGGCACCGTGGTACCCGCCGAGTCCACTACCTCGAACGTCACGTGGGCCACGTCGTCCCGACCCGTGGTGATCGTATCCCGGTCCGCAGACAACCGTATGCCCGCCGGCGCTCCCGCAGTTCGCACCGTGTCCCCGCATGCCACCGTTCCATCGCGACGCTTGCCGACTGCGCGAAGCACGCCCGGCTCGTAAGGCACGTCCCAGCTCAAGTGCAGGTCGCTGGTCGTGGCGCGGACCACCGGAAGCGCGTAGCTGTTCCAACCTCCGGCCGCCCCCTGCGCGGGGAACTCGAGGCGCTTCTCGCCCAGGGAGCGGCCGTTGAGGAACAGCTCGACGATGTTGCAGTTGGTGTAGGCCAGCACCGGAATCACCTGTCCCACCCGGCCCGGCCAGTTCCAGTGGGGGAAGAGATGGAGCACCGGCCGGTCGGTCCAGAGGCTCTGGTAGAGGTAGTACGCGTCTTTCGGGCGGCCGGTGATGTCCAGCGCCCCCGAGCCGAAACCTTTGAACGGCCAGGTGCTCTCGCCCAGGTAGTCGATGCCGGTCCACATGAAGCTGCCCGCGAACCAGTCGCGCAGGGTGATCCACTTCCACAGCCGCTCGGCCTGCAGCATGCCGGAGGTGTAGTTCGGCCGCACGATCGCGGAGTCGTCCCCCAGAGAATAGATCTCGTCGAAGGACTGGAAGATCGAGCCGCTCTCGGTCGCGATCATCTTCCACTCGGGGTGGGCGAGGCGGTCCGGTTCGGCGAAGACCTCGCGGCGCTCGTGCCAGCGATCCACGTAGTTGTAGCCCACGATGTCTTCGGCATTCAGAAACTCGAGCGTGGCGGGACGACCCTCGGCCGCGATGTTGTCGTTCCCGGTGGTGACTGGCCGGGTCGGATCCTCGCGATGCAGGATCTCGACCAGCCGGCGGAGCACCTGGGCGCCGTCCGGCGCGGTCTGCTCGCCGATCTCGTTGCCCGCGCTCCAGAGCACGATCGAGGGATGGTTCCGGTCGCGGTGGACGAAATCGGTGAGGTCGCGCTCGGACCACTCGGCGAAGTAGCGGTGATATCCCTCGGGCACCTTCCCGAAGGTCCATTCGTCGAACGCCTCGGCCATCACCAGGAACCCCATGCGGTCGCACAGGTCGAGGAACTCCGGCGCCGGCGGATTGTGCGAGGTGCGAATGGCGTTCGCGCCCATCGCCTTGAGCAGGCCGAGGCGGCGAGCCCAGACCTGCTCGGGCACCGCCGCGCCCAGCCCGCCGGCCTCGTGGTGCAGGTTGACGCCCCGCATCTTGACCTGCCGGCCGTTGAGGAGAAACCCGCGGTCCTTGTCGAAGGCGATGCTGCGGATGCCGAACGGGGTGACGCTCTCGTCGGCCACACGGCCTCCGTCCCGCACGACGGAGCGGAGGGCATACAGCGCCGGCGCCTCGGTATTCCAGAGCCTGGGCGACTCGACGTCGAGCTGCTGATCGAGCTCAATATGCCCACCGGCCGCCAGCGCGAACGTCGTCTCCACCCGGGCAATCTCCCGGCCCGAGCTGTCCACCACGGATGAGCGGAGCGTCCCGCGGCGAGGTGCCGCGAAGTCGTTCTCCAGCCGGGTCCGCACCCGGACCTCCGCCCCCTCGGAGTCGGCACGCGGTGTGGTGACGTAGCTCCCCCAGTGCCCCACGTGCAGTCGATCCACCAGGGTCAGCCAAACGTGCCGGTAAATGCCGCTGCCCGAATACCACCGGGAATTGGGCTGGGCCGAGTTGTCCACCCGGACCGCGACCACGTTGACGCCTGGCACCAGGTGCGTGGTCACGTCGTAGGCGAAGCTGATGTAGCCGTAGGGCCGGCGGCCGAGGTGGACCCCGTTGATCCAGACGTCGCTGTTCATGTAGACGCCGTCGAGCTCGAGCCACGCCTCGCGGCCCCGGGCGCGCGACGGCAGTCGAAACGACTTGCGGTACCACCCGACCCCCGAGGGGAAGAAGCCGACCTTGCCGCCGCCCGGGGCGTCTTCGCGCGGCGTGCCCTCGATGCTCCAGTCGTGCGGCAGGTCGAGCGAGCGCCACCCGCGATCGTCGAATCTCGGCTGCTCGGCGCCGGCTCGGTCCCCGAGCGCGAAGCGCCAGCCCGGGTCCATGGACAGGCGCTGCCGCTGGGCGGCGGACGGCGTCGCCGCGGAGAGGGCGGCGAGGCCGAGCAGGATGGTGCGCAGATTCACGGGGTCAGCAGCTTGACGCCGAAGGGCGCGAGGCTCACCCGCAGCACGCCGCCCGCCGCCGCCTGCGATCCGCCGGACAGGAGCTCGCTCACCGGCGCCTTCCGCAGGACCTCCGGGGCGGTCCCACGGGACACGGTGACGATCGTCGCCGAGTCGGACAGGTTCACGAGCAGGAGACTCGCGTGGCCGGTCGTGGCGCGGACCACGGCGAGCACATCGGCGCGATCGGTCGAGACGACGCGCTCGTCGCCCGAGGCGAGCTCGGGCCGCGAACGCCTGAGGGTCAGCAGCCGGCGATAGAAGGACAGCAGGGAGGACGAGTCGCCCTGCTCCTCTTCGACCGAGAGCCCGTCATCGTCTCGGGCGTACCGGTCGGTCCACCAGGGGCCGGTGCCCCGGTACCAGTTCGCGGCGCCCGGACCGTCGCCCTTGCGGGACCATTCGAACGCTTCCCGCACCGGTATGTCGTTGGCGTCCGTTCCCCAGGTCTTGTTCTGCCGGCCCCGCATGCCGATCTCCTGGCCGTAGTAGATCAGGGGCGTGCCCTGGAGGAGGATGTTGAGCGCGGCGCCGATCTTCTCCTTGCGAACGTCGCCGCCCATCTCCGACGCGAACCGGTTCATGTCGTGATTCTCGATGAACAGCAGCTGGCCCTTGCCCGGGGGCGTGCGTTTCCACGTTTGCGCCATGGTGTCGGCGATCGCCTGCCGGTTGAGCGACTTGATGGCGTTGCGCAGCGGGAAGGCGAACACCAGGTCGGCCCCGCCGCGGGTCAGGAAGTCCTCCCCGAAGCCCCAGTCGAACTGCTCCGCGATGATCTTGATCCGCGGGTTCGCCGCGCGGGCCGCCGCGAAGACCGGCGCCCAGAACCGGCCGAAGAGGTTCGTCAGCTTCCCCTTCATGTCCAGATCGTCCATCATGTGATCGATCCGGAATCCGTCCACCCCATCGTCGAAGCGGCCATCGTGATCGGGATCGATCAGAGAGACGAAGAGCCGCTGGAAGTAGCGTTGGGTGAGGGAATCGAGGAGGTTGACCGTCGCGATGTTGATCTTCTGGCCGTTATAGCTCGGGACCACGGTGAGGCCGAAGACCCCGGACTCCGGCCGGGTATTGCCGGGCCCGTTGTACAGTACGAAGTGGCTGTACTCGGACGCAGGCTGTCCCAACGACTGTCTCAGCCAGGGATGATCCTCGGCGGTATACTGGATCTCCTGATCCAGATAGAGCTTCATGCCGCGCGCGTGGATCGAGCGCACCAGCGCGCGGTACGCACCCATCCCGCCAAAGGCGGAGTCCACGGCCTCGAAGCTCGAGGCGAAGTAGTTGTGATAGAACGGTGACGGGTTGATCGGCGTGAGCAGGATCGAGGTCACGCCCAGGTCCTGGAGATATTCCAGCTTGTCCTCGATGCCGCGCAGGTCGCCGACGCGGTCGCCATCGCTGTCGCGGAAGCTCCGGACGAAGATCTGGTAGAACACTTCGTCCCCGAACGGCCGGGCCTGCTTGACGACACCCCGTGCTTCGCCGAGCTGCCTTGCGGCGCCCTTGAGGACCATCGTGCCGTAGGCCGGAAGCGCGACGGTGTCACCGCGTTGGATCCGGTTGGACAGCAGATCCCTGGTGCCATCCACGCGGGCGCCGTTCACCGCGAAGCGCACCGCCTTGGACCGCGGGTTGACCAGCACGACCGTCTGGTCGCGCCGATACGCGATCACGTCGTCGGGCGCGCTGGTCTCGACTGCCGCGAGATCGCCCTTGGTGAACGACGGCTCGGTGCGTGCGAGGCGAAGCACCTGCCGATAGAAGGCCTGGGCCGATCTCGCGTTCGGTTGCCTCCACTCGATCGGCACGGGCTCGAACAGCGCCAGCTTCTGCGGGCTCTCCACATCCTGGCCGTTGTACAGCAGCGGCCGTCCCGGCAGCAGCGCCACGGCGAGGTACGCGGCGCGGGCCTGCGCCGAGCCCCCGAAGATCTTCAAGGGTGGATCATCCCACGCGGTCTCGTCGTGGTTGGTGGTGAAGCGCATGCGCATGCCGCCCGGCGGCATGGCCTGGATGTCCGGCAGCTCGCCCTGGACAAAGGTGGATGCCGGCGCGCCGCCCCAGACTGCCTTGAGACGCTTGTACGAGTCCCACCCGTACGTGAGATCGAACCCCGCGCGGTGCAGCTCGAGATCGTCCCATTCGGCGAGGAGGAGGATCGGGCGCGGCACCGCCGCGCGAAGCGCCGGCACGGCCTGCCGCCAGAAGTCGACCGGCAAGAACCCGGCGACGTCCACCCGGAAGCCGTCGAGGCCGAAGTCCTCCAGCCAGTAGCGCATGGTCGCGATCATCTCGCGCCGGAGCCCCGGGTTGGCGTAGTCGAGCTGCAGGACGTCGGTCCAGTCGGTCAGCTTGCCCTTGGGGTCGCGGGGCACGCTGGGCTCGCCCCGCTCGTTCTTGACATAGAAGTCCGGGTGCGCCTTGACCCACGGATGGTCCAGCGACGTGTGGTCCGGCACCCAGTCGAGGATGACCTTCATGCCCCGGGCATGGATCGCCCGGATGAGCGCGTGCAAGTCCGCGGCGGTCCCATAGGCGGGATTGATGGCCCGGAAGTCCCGGGCCGCGTACGGCGAACCCAACGTTCCCTTCCGGCCCGCGACCCCGATCGGGTGCACCGGCATCAGCCACACGACGTTCGCGCCCGAGGATTGGATGCGCTCCAAACCGGCCAGCACGCCCCGAAAGGTCCCCTGCGGCGAGAAGTCCTGAACGAACACCTCGTACAGCGCGCTGCGGGCCACCCAGGAGCTGTCGGGGGCGGTGGCACGGGCGGGAGCTTGCCCCGGCGCGGCCCGGACGATGGTGAGTGAAGCAGCCATCAGGGCCTGGCAGGCGACACGGGTTCGCATCGAGGTGGTTCCTTTACGAAGCACAGCGCCGCCGCCATGCCGGCGGCGGCGCTGAGGAGAGACGGAGAAAGCTGGAGCGTCGGGCTCAGTAGCCCGGGTTCTGCACCAGGTTCGGGTTCGCGGTGAGCTCGGACGCCGGCAGCGGGTACAGATCGCGGAACGACTCGGTGGAGGTTCCCAGCGGGGCCCCGCCCTTCCAGGCCCATAGGTATGTGCCGCCCGTGAACTGGCCGAAGCGGATCAGGTCGGTCCGACGGTGCGCCTCCCACAGCAGCTCGCGCCCGCGCTCGTCCAGGATGAACTGCGGGGTGAGCTCGGCGTCCGCAATATCCGCGCTGGTGTTGCCGTAGGCCCGTTCCCGCAGCGCGTTCACATAGGCCAGTGCCTGCGCCCGGTCGCCGCCTGCGCCGCGTACGACGGCCTCAGCGTAGATCAGGTAGGCGTCGGCGAGGCGGAACACTGGAAAGTCGGTGTCCACGAACTGGCTGTTCGAGGCCGGCGCCCCGGTCGAGGTGACGTTCTCGAACTTGGGCGACGGGATGCCTTTGCTGAAATCGCTGATGGAGGTCACGGTGTCCGTCTGACCATCCGTCCAGAAGTAGGCCCGGCGCGGATCGTCCAACGCAAAGCGGGTGAGCGCCTCCTGCTTGAGACGCAGCCCGTACCAGCAGCCGTCCAGGCCGTAGGTCGTGCTGACCATGCTGCCACCGCACGAGGCGTGGGTCAGGAACGTGACGCCGCCGTACGTCTGGGTCGTGAGCCCGTCCTGGATGATGGGGAAGATGATCTCCGGGGAGGTGTTGTTGTCGGCCTGGAAGACATGCCGGAAGCTCGGGTCCAGCGAGAAGGGCCCGGCGATGACCGCCTGGGCCGCCGCCAGGGCCTCCGCGTAGCGCGGCGTTCCCGTGTAGACCTCGGAATTCAGATACAGCTTCGCCAGCAGCATCGTGGCCGCTTCCTTGGTGGCGCGGCCGTACGTGCCGGCGCCCGCCGAGGCCGGCAGGTCGGCCTGGATGGCGGTCAGCTCGCTCACCAGGAAATCGAAGATCGCCGCCCGCGTGCTCTGCGGAGGCGGGGTGGCGCCGAGCGCATCAGCCTCGGTCACCAGGGGGATGTTGCCGAACAGGTCGATCCCGTGCCAGTAGCTGAGCGCGCGGAGGAAGCGCGCCTCGGCGCGGAACGTCTGAATCGCCGCCTTGAGCTCGGGCGAGACGTTGCGCGAGGCCAGGCGGTCGTCGGTGGTCTGACGCAGGAACTCGTTGGCCATCGTCACCTGGAAGGCGATCCGGTAATACATCGCGACGACGAAGGAGTTGGACGAGGCCCAGAGCTGGGTGTTCATCTCCGGCAGGCCCACGTCGCCCCAGGCGATCACGGCCTCGTCCGACGGCAGCTCCTGCGCCTCCCAGTAGAGCCGCAGATACTGCGAGAACCCCTCGTCGATGCCCTTGATGTCCCCGTTCCCGGCCGGTCCCTGCTGCCCGCTCACGGCGAGGCCGGAGTAGACCTTCGCGAGGAGTGCCCGGTAGGAGCTGGGGTCGTTGAAGTAGTTGTTATCGGTGATCGTGCTCGTCGGCAGCTCCGTGGTGTCGGTGCAGCCGGCCGCGCCCAGGACCAGGAACACGGCAGCGACGAGCGTCCGGCGCAAGTTGCAGTGCATGGTTCCGTCCCTTCCTCGGGGCCTACAGTTTGAGGCTCAGGCCGGCGCTGAACGTCCGGGAGCTCGGATAGATGTTGTTGTCGATGCCGTTCACGGACGATGTGGTGGCGCTGGGCGCGATGTTGGCGCTCGGATCCACACCGTCGTAGCTGGTGATCGTGAACAGGTTCTGGACCGTCCCGAACAAGCGCGCCGACTGCCCGCGCAGATTGAACGTATACCCGACCGTCAGATTGTCGAGCCGGAGGAACGACGCCTTCTGCACGTAGAAGTCCGATTGCAGCTGCTGCGTCGCGAAGCCGGTCTCCAGCACGGACGTATGGATGTTGTACGGCGAGTTGCCGCGCGAGAGCTGGCTGAAGTCGCCGTTGGCGGACGCGACGTTGTTGTACACCCAGTTCCCCAGGTACGACCGGATGGTCGCGCCGAAATCCCACTTGCCCCACGCCAGATAGGACGAGTGGCCGAGGATCCACTTTGGCGCGGGGTCGTGGAACGGCCGGAGATCGTCCTGGTTGATGATGCCGTCGCCGTTCTGGTCCACGTACAGGTCCTGGTCGTTGATGGTACCGTTCGGGATGCCGTCGACCCGATCTCCGTTGACGTCCTTGTAGATCGGCTTGCCGTTTTCCCGGATGTGCTGGTACACGTAGAACGAGTTCACCGGAACGCCCGGGGCCAGCACCTCGATGTTGGTGCCGACGCCGCCGGAGACGCCGCCGACGAGGATCTTGAGCGCGGAGCCGCCGAACGGGCTGATGCTCAGGAGCTCGTTGGAATTGCGAGCGGCCGTGAAGTCCGCCTGCCAGCTCAAGCCCTTCTGGCCCCCGTCGAGCACCCGGGCGCTCAGGCTGAACTCGACGCCCCGGTTCCGCATGTCGCCGATGTTGGTGGTAACGAAGTTCGACAGGTTGCTGAAGGCCGCCACCGGGACGGTGAACAGCAGGTCACTGGTCTTCTTGTCGTACCAGTCGATGGCGCCGCTGATCCGCTGGTTGGCGAACCCGAAGTCGAGGCCGATGTTGAAGGCCCGCGTGGATTCCCACTTGATGTTCGGGTCCACGGCGCTGGGCCGGCTGGTCGTGAAGATGGTGTCGCCGAACTGGTACTGGGTCTGTCCATCACCCAGTTGGTAGGAGGCGTATTGCAGGTAGTTGCCGAACGATTGATTGCCGGTCCGAGCCCACGACCCTCTGAGCTTGAGGTCGGACAGGCCCTTCATGCCGCGGAGGAACGGCTCCGACGACAACCGCCACGCCAGCGAGACCGACGGGAAGGTTCCATAGTTGTGCGAAGGGCCGAAACGCGATGACCCGTCATGCCGCAGGCTGGCCGCGAGGATGTAGCGGTCGTTGATGTTGTAGTTGGCCCGCCCGAAGAACGAGATCAGCTTGCTCTCCTGCTCGAACAGGATGTTCTTGACCAAGGCGGCCCCCGCCAGGCCGTCGTTGCCGAGCGCGTCGGTCGTGAGGCCGTTGCCCTCGTAGTACGACGAGTCGGTGTGGGTCTTGGTCCAGGAATAACCGCCGGTGAGATCGAGGGTGCCGGGGCCGATCGGCTTCGGGGTGGTGTAGTTGAGGTACGTCTCCAGAACCGTGTTGACCTGGGTGGGATTGTAGCGCGTCTGCTTGCCACCGTTCCCGGTCACCACCTCCCGGTGGACCACGCTCGGCGTGAAGTTGTCCCGCTCGGCCTTGGTCACGTCGAAGCCGAGGTTCAGGTTGGCGCGGAGCCCGTTGATGAAGGGAAGACTGTACTCGGTCTGCACGTTGCCGATGGTGCGATAGGTGATCGCCTTTTCCTCGGCGAGATTGAGGATGGCCACCGGATTGTCCGGCGAGGTCAGGGCGGCGCCCGGCCAGTCGTAATAGCCGGTCGGCGTGGACGCGTCGAAGATCGGCTGCGTCCCGCCGTACTGCGCCGCGCTGGAGAGGACGCCGAGCGGGGTGAACTCGTCGTCGGTCCGGGCGCCCCGCAGGTTGAAGCGAAGATTGAGGCGGTCATCCGCGAGCCGCTGGTTGTAGTTCGCGCCCAGGCTGATCCGCCGGGCCTTGTTGCGGTCGATGATGCCCTTCTGGTCGAGGAAATTGAGGGAGATCCGGTAGTCCATGGCGGAGCCGGCGCCCGACACGGCGACGTTGTGCTCCTGGCCGAACCCGGTGCGGTCGATGGCGCCGAACCAATCGGTGTTGGCGTTCTGCAGCTGTCCCGCGGATGCCGGGGCATACTGCTCGACCGCCGCCCGGAACTGCGCCGCGTCGAGCATCGACGGCAGGCGGCGGACGGTCGAAGCGGACGCGGTCCCGGTGTACTCGAACTTGGCTTTCTGGCCCTGTTGTCCTCGCTTGGTCGTGATCAGCACCACGCCGTTGGCGGCGTTGGTGCCGTAGATGGATGCCGAGGCGGCGTCGCGCAGGACGGTGATGGTGGCGATGTCGTCGGGATTGAGGAAGTTGAGCGGGTCGCGTCCCGGGGTCACGCCGCCACCGGCGTCGGTGCCCAGCGGCTGCCCGTCGATGACGTAGAGGGGCTCGTTGCTCGCGTTGGTCGAGGAGGGGCCGCGGATCCGGATCGACGTTCGCCCGCCCGGCTCGTTGTTGGTCACGACCTGCACGCCGGCGACCTTGTTCTGGATGAGCTCGGTCGGCGTGACGATGCGGCCGGTGTTGAACTCGTCGGAGTTCACGCTGGTGACCGCCCCGGTCACGTTGCCCTGCTTTTCTTCACCGTAGCCGATCACCACCATCTCGGACAGGTTGACCGCCTGGGCGGACAGCGCGATGTCCAGATCCACCGGCTGGCCGGCTACCACGGTCACCGGCCGAGCCAGGGGCGAGTAGCCGATCATCGCCACCCGCACCGAGTCCGTGCCGGCCGGCACGTCGGGCAGGAGGTACCCGCCGTCCGGGCGGGTCTGGGTGCTCTTGCCCCCTGCCGACACGTTCGCTCCCCGGATCGGGAGCTGCGACGCCTCGTCGGTCACGCGTCCGCGGATGGTCCCCGTGGGTTCCTGCGCACGAAGCGGCGCGATCCAGACCGCCGCCAGGAGCAGGCCGATGCTGCAGCTGAGCCCTCTCATGATGCGTGCGTCCTTTCAGATACGAGCGGAAACAGAGGTCCTTCACTGACTCGACAAGAGCAGTGCGTGGGGCTGGTCTCGCACTCCGCGGCCGTGCATGCTCCTACCTGACAGTCCGCGCACGGTCTCCGAGCGACCGGTCGCGGCTGTGTAACGACGCCGAATTAGCGTTGGGTATGCGATAGCGACCTGACAGAGTGAGGCATCGGAAAGCGAGCCAGGGCGCCCGAAGACGGCGTGGCTGTCGGGGTGCGGCGCAAACCCAAGCGGGAGGCGGTGCCTCCGCGGGCCCACGATGCGTTGTCTCACTGGAAATCTCGCCGGAATGCGGGTGCCGAGCGTCAGGGGCAGGGCTAGTCGCGTCCGACACCCGCCTTCGAGTTCGAATATTCCGGCCGCAGTCCGGGTCGTCAAGAGGGATTTCCCGATGCCAGCCGGCGGCGTGAGGGGCGTTCAGGCGTCGCTCCTCAGGGTGACTCGGTCACGGCCTACTGGCTACGGCTGGCTTACCACCGCGCTCTCGAGCCCTACCCGCCGGACCAGCTCCGCATACCGCGGATCCTTCCGAATGGGGTCGAGCCGCGGGTGTACCCTGAGCAGGATCATCCCCGCCGCCCGCTCCTCGATCGCGATCTCGAGCCAGCGGAACGCCTCGTCCACGTCGCCCAGGCTCGCGTGCAGCGCCGCGATGCCCCACGCCGATACCACCCGGCGCGAGCGCGCCTCGGTGAGCTCGCCCAGGAGCCGCCGCGCCTCGGCGGTGTTGCCGCTCGCCGCCTCGAGGTGCGCCAGGCCGAACGACGGGCCCGCGACCCCGCCCGAGAGCCGCCGCCCCTCCTCGTACTCGGCCCGGGCCTCGTCGAAGTGCCCCAGGGCCTCGAGCGAGCGGGCCAGGTCGGTGTGCGCGCCGTCGAACCGCGGGTCGAGCTCGAGCGCCATCCGGTAATGCACCACCGACTTCTCGTACTCGCGGGCGTAGTAGTGCGCGTCGCCCGCGCCGGTGCGGATGTACATCGAGAGCGGATCCAGGCTCACGGCTTTGTGCATCGCGGCGATCGCCTCGGGATGCCGCTCGTAGGCGTAGAGCACCCGGCCCAGCCGGTCGTGGGCGGGTGCCAGGCCGGGGCTGAGCTCGATGGCGCGCCGGAGCGCGGCCATGCCGCCCGCGAGGTCGCCGGAATGCGACCGGATCACACCCAGCGCGGCGTGCGCTTCGGCGAGCGATGGATCCAGCTCCAGCGCCTTGAGCGCCGCCGCGGTCCCCTCGGCGAAGGCCTCGGCCGGCGGGGCCATGCCACGAAGCGCGCGGAACGCGTGGCAATCGGCCAGCGCCGACCAGGCCGGCGCGAGGTTGGGATCGAGCTCGATCGCCCGCCGCGCGTGGCGCAGTCCCACCTCGACCGCTTGGGGCGACGCCGCGAAGTACGAATGGCGGCTCCGGAGGAACTCGAGATGGGCCTCCGGGTTCACCGCCGTCCGCCTGGCCAGCTGGGTCGCCTCGGTCGGCGTCAGCTTGATCGCGATCTCATGGGCCACCGTCTCGGCCAGCTCGCTCTGGAGGCCGAGCACGTCCTCCAGCTCGCGGTCGTAGCGGGCGGCCCACAGCATCTCGTCGTCCCGCGCCGACACCAGCTGCACGCTCAGCCGCACCCGGTTGCCGACCAGCAGCGCCGAGCCCTCCAGCACCGCCTCCACATTGAGCTCGCGGGCGATCTCGGGGATCGACAGGCCGGTGCCCTTGTACCGCATGGCGGAGGTGCGGGAGATCACGCGGAGGGCCCGGATGTGCGCCAGGTCCGAGATGATCGCCTCGGTCATGCCGTCGGCGAAGTACTCTTGGGCCGGGTCCTGGGAGACGTTGCGCAGCGGGAGCACCGCGATGGCCCGGATCGCCTGGCTCGCCGGTGGCGCCGGTGTCGCGGCCGCCTTGCCCTCGCGGATCCGGCGCAGCGACTCGGCCACCAGGGCCGCGGAGGCGGGCCGGCGCGCGGGGTCCTTGTCCAGGCACTGGGCCAGCAAGCGGTCGAGCTCGGCCGGGACATCGGGGCGGATCGAGCGGGCGGCCGGCGCGGCGTTGTTGATGATCGCGAACATCAACGCCTCGGGCCGGCTCTTGATGAACGGCCGCTGGCCGGTGACCATCTCGAACAGCATCGCACCGAGCGCGTAGACGTCGGTCCGCACGTCGTCGGCCTCGCCGAACAGCTGCTCCGGGGCCATGTACGGCAGCGAGCCGACGATGGTCCCCGAGTGGGTCATCCGGCCGGTCGCCTTGCCCCCGGCGATGAGCACGGCCAGACCGAAGTCGAGGATCTTGGGGTGCCCCTCGTCGGTCAGCATGATGTTGCCGGGCTTGAGGTCCCGGTGGAGCACGCCGTGCCGGTGCGCGTTCTCGAGCGCGTCGGCGATCGTAGCGCCGAGGTCGAGCACGGTGGCGAGCGGCAGCCGGCCCGCGCCGAGGCGGGCCTCGAGCGTGCCGCCGGGTACGTACTCCATGACCAGAAAGTCGTCGCCCTCCTGCGGGGCGAAGTCGAACACGGTGGCGATGCCCGGGTGGGAGAGACGGGATAGGACGCGCGCTTCGCGGCGGAAGCGCTCGCGCGCGGTCGCGTCGTCGAGCGCGCCGCGCAGCATCTTGATGGCGACGACCCGGTCGAGGTTGGCGTCGTGGGCCTTCCACACCTCGCCCATGCCGCCTTCGCCGATGCACTCGACGAGCCGATACCGGCCGAGGACGGTCCCGTCGCTTGTGGGTCGAGCTTTCACGCTCACCTGGGGGGTCGTTGGAGAACGAAGGCGCCGCCACCGGGCGTCTAGGCGGAAGCTACCGCCCGCGAAACCGGCCCCGCAACCGGCGCCTACCCCGAGTCACCCTGGGCTAAGCGAAGCGGGCATGCGGGCGCGGTGTGCGCCCTTCGCAGCCTGGAGCGGATCCTTTGGTCGATTATTCCCGGCGGCGCCGTGGCTCGGGACGAAGAATGTGGCTTCGGACGAAGGCTGTCCTACCGCAGATCCCGCGGCAGACGCGGCGCCGAGAGCAGCGCCCGGAACGCGCGCCAGCGCCCGTTCCCCGACTCGCCCCCGGTGCGGGCCACCCAGTCGGCGACCATGTCCTTGCCGAGGTTGTAGTTGATGACGTAGCTGCGATAGGCGTCGATGAAGCGCACGGTCTTGGCCGACGCCTCGGGCGAGCTGAGCCAGTAGCGCGCCATCGCCTTGCTGGCGGCGGCCGCGTCGAGCTCGCCGTCGAGATAGCGCCGCGCGACTTCGTTGCGCGCGTAGTTGAGGCGCTCGATGATCTGCCGCACCGCCGCGTTCCGCTCGGCCAGCGAGGTGTCGAGCCCGGCCAGCGGGAACAGCGAGTCCCGCTCGAAGGCGGTCCGCTGGGCCAGCGGAAACGCCATGTCGATCCCGTAGTTGGCGCTGCCCTCCGCGATGAACGACTGGGGACTGAACAGCGGGTACATCGAGATCTCCACCCAGCCGCGCTGCCGCACGAGCGCCTGCTCCAGCAGCGCGTTGTACACGTGGTGTCCCGGGTACCCCTCGTGACAGGCGAGGTCGATCGCCCGGTCCAGCGCCACGGGGAAATCGAGGTTGACCTGGATCAGGCTGTGGTAGGCGCCCTTGTACCAATTGTAGGCGTTCCAGGGCGTGCCCTTCACGTACTCCAGGTCGAAGCGCTCGCCCGGCGGCAGCGCCATGTGCGCCAGCGTGCGCGCGCGGCAGGCGGCGATCGCCGTCTTGAAGACGGTGTCCACCTTGGCCGCGGGAATGTTGAGGCGATCACGAAACGTCTGATACCGCTGGGCGAGCGGGCCCTTGCCGGGAAGCAGGCTGTCCAGCCGTGCGAGCAGGGAGTCGAAGTGCGCAGCAGAGTAGTGCGGGGGCGTGGCGTCGTACAGCGCCTCGGCCTCCTGGTCGAAGCTCAGCTTCTGGCCCGACAGCATCCGGGCCCGCGCAGCCATCGCGCCGAGCTGCACGCGGAGGTAGCGGTGGCGCATGCGGACCAGAGTGTCGGCGTAGGCGGGCACGCTGTCGCCCAGGATGGCGATCAGCGACTCGGCCGAGGCGCGCACTTGCGCTACGCTGAGCGACTCGGCGTTGGCGGCCGCCTTCAACGAATCAGGCCCGTAGTACGCGTCCACGTAGTTGGGGTCGCTCCGGCCCAGGTTGAGGCCGAGGATCACGTAGCGGCGGGCGACGGCGTCGAGCGCCTGTGGGTCGGGCCCGGCGGGTGCCGCGGGGCGGCAGGCCGCGCCGAGCGCGAGGATGGTGGCGAGCTGGCAGACGAGGCGAAGACGCATGCGGGCTACGATCCTCCCGGCCGAGAGTGAATGGAGCGGCGGGGAGCGGGGAGGCATCCGCAGGTCGGAGTCATCCTGAGGATGACTCATCGCCCCCGCCCCATCGGGTCTGCTGGTAGACCATCCAGAGCAGGAAACCCACCGGCACCGCCTCGAGCGCCGCAAACCCAGCGCTGCCGACGAGCAGGTCCCCCCAGGTGGCGAGCGGCTCGCGCCGCTGCATCCATTCGACGCCCATGAGCACGGCCAGCGCCCCCGGCAGCCCCGCCATGAACGCCACGAGTACCGCACCCGGATAGCGCCGGCACAGGCGGCGCCCGCTCTGGACCACGAACCCGCTGCACGCGACCCCCTGCGCGATCAGGAACGCGAGCTGCGGGCCGCTGAGCTCGCCCGGCGCCCGGCGCGGGTAGCCGAGCGTCGCCGAAATGGCGAGGGCCGTGCCGATCACGGCGAAGGTCCCGCGTATCCAGGCGACCATGCCGTCCAGATCCGGTCCGGGATCGGCGTGTCATCGAGCCCGCTCCGCGCGGGCTGGGAGTCGATGGTCATGGCGATCGGTGCAAGATAGGCGGGTGCTCAGACCGGCTGCAGCCCGGTGACCCGGCTAGATTCCGCCGTCCTCCCAACCTCGACGAGAGACGATGCCCGCCTTTCTGCTTCTTCTATCCATTGCCGCCGCCCCGATGCCGTTCCCTCGCCCGAGCGACGCCGAGCTCGACCGCTGGAGGCGCGAGGCGCGCGACGTCACGATCGTCCGAGACGACTGGGGCATCTCGCACGTCCACGGGAAGACCGACGCCGACGCGGTGTTCGGGATGATCTACGCCCAGGCCGAGGACGACTTCAACCGGATCGAGACCAACTACCTGGTGAACATCGGCCGGCTGGCAGAGGCCGAGGGCGAGAGCGCGATCTATCAGGACCTGCGGATGAAGCTGTTCGTCAACCCGGACAGCATGCGGGCGCGCTACGCCGCGAGCCCGGCCTGGCTCAAGCGCCTGATGGACGCCTGGGCCGACGGGCTCAACTTCTACCTGCATACCCATCCCGAGGTGAAGCCGCGGGTGATCACCCGGTTCGAGCCGTGGATGCCGCTCACGTTCAGCGAGGGCAGCATCGGCGGCGACATCGAGAGCGTGTCGCTCGACGGGCTCCGGGCGTTCTACGGCGACAGCGCCGGTCCGCCCGCGCCGGTGGGCCTGCGCGACTCGGAGCCGGCGGAGCCGGCGGGCTCGAACGGCTTCGCCATCGCCCCGGCGAACACCGTGAACCATCGGGCGCTCCTCCTCATCAACCCGCACACCTCGTTCTTCTTCCGGGCCGAGCAGCAGGTCAGCAGCGACGAGGGGCTCCGCGCCTATGGCGCGGCGACCTGGGGACAGTTCTTCCTCTATCAGGGGTTCAACGACCGGCTGGGCTGGATGCACACCTCCACCGGCGCGGACGCGGTGGACGAGTACGCCGAGACCGTCGTGCGCCACGGCGACCGCCTGGCGTACCGCTACGGCGCGGCCGAGCGCCCGGTCGTCGAGCAGCGCCTCGCGGTGCCCTACCGGACCGCCTCCGGACTGGCCACGAGGACGTTCACGGTCTATCGCACCCACCACGGGCCGGTCGTGCGCTCGGCCGACGGCAAGTGGATCAGCATCCGGCTGATGCAGAAGCCGGTCGAGGCCCTGAGCCAGTCGTTCCTGCGGACCAAGGCACGCTCGCTGGCCGCGTACGAGAAGGTGATGGCGCTCCACGCCAACTCGTCCAACAACACGGTCTACGCCGACGCCGACGGGCACATCGCCTACTTCCACCCGCAGTTCGTGCCCCGGCGCGACGGCCGGTTCGACTGGACCCGCCCGGTCGACGGCAGCGATCCTGCGACCGAGTGGCGTGGGGTGCACGGCATCGAGGACAGCCCGCATGTGATCGATCCGCCCAACGGCTGGATCCAGAACACCAACGACTGGCCGTACTCCGCGGCCGGCCGGTACAGCCCGAAGCGGGAGCGGTTTCCCCGTTACATGGACGACGCGGGCGAGAACCCGCGCGGCCTCCACGCCATCCAAGTGCTGCAGGACCGCACGGACTTCACGGCCGAGCGGCTCCGCGACGCGGCGTTCGACAGCTACCTCCCGGCCTTCGCGCGGCTGGTGCCCCCGCTGCTCGCCGCGTACGGCTCGCTCCCCAGCACCGACCCGCTCAAGTCGAAGCTCGCCGACCAGATTGCGGAGCTCCGCGCGTGGGACTGCCGTTGGTCGGCGGGCTCGGTGGCGACCTCGCTCGCGGTGTACTGGGGCGATACGCTTGCGACGCTGGTACGGGGCGAGACGGCGGCGGCCGGCCTACCGCTGTACGACTACCTGGCTTCGCGGACGACCGCCGCCGAACGCCTCGGGGCGCTGGACGCCGCGGCGGGACGGCTCGCGCGCGATTTCGGAGCGTGGCGCACGCCCTGGGGTCAGATCAACCGGTTCCAGCGGATCTCGGGCGCCTTGGTGCAGCCGTTCGACGACGCCGCGCCCAGCGTCGCGGTGCCGTTCCCCTCGGGCCGGTGGGGCTCGCTCGCCTCCTTCGAGGCGAGGACCTATCCCGGCACGAAGCGAAGGTACGGCACCTACGGCAATACCTTCGTCGCGGTGGTGGAGTTCGGGCGCGACAGCGTGCGGGCGATGGCGGTGACGGCGGGCGGCGAGAGCGGCGATCCCCACTCAGCTCACTTCGATGACCAGGCGGAGATCTACGCCTCCGGCAGGCTCCGCCCGGTCTATTTCTACCCGCAACAGCTCCAAGGGCACACCGAGCGCACGTACCATCCCGGCGGGTGAGCGACGATGGGACGGTAGGACGATTCGGACGATGAGGCGATAGGATGGTAGCATGACCGCCCCGCCGTGCTATCGTCCTATCGCCCTATCCGCCTTCCGCCCCCACGCCACGATCAGCGGTCCGCGAACCCCACGCATCGTACACCCGCCAGTCGCGCCCGAGCCGCTCGCGCGCCTCCGCGATCCGGCGTTGTGCGGCCGGCGCGGCGCCGAGCAGGCAGCCGAACTGCGCCCACCTGGACCGGCAGGGCGCCGGGTGATTCCGAGGCGTGGGCCAGCGCAGCCCTCGCACGCGTCTCGGCCCGCGCGGGATCACCCTGGGCAAAGGCGACCATCGCTATCCACCGGTCCGTATCGTCGTAGCGGGAGTGACCGTACGGCAGCGTCGCGCCCACGGAGCCGTCGGCCCGGGCGGCCCCGCGTGCCCGGCCTCGGCAATCCGGCCGAGTCGCAGGAGGATGGGAACCCGCTGCCCGGTTCGGTAGTCCGCTTCAGACACGCCGCTCCCGCCGGCGGCACGCGCCTGCACGATGGCCGAGTCGAGCAGGGCCAGCCCCTCGACCACACACCCGCGCCGGGCCACGATGAGGCCGAGGTTGCGGAACGCATTTCCCACGTTTGGGTGCTCGGGGGCCAGCAATCTAAGGCCTCGGCCACGGTGGGTAGCGCGTTCCGTTGTCAGGTCACCGCGTCAGCCATTCGGCGATGGCGCCCCAGGCAGCAGTTCCGCCCACCGCGAACCGGACCGGCAGGGACACGATGAGGAACAGGCCGCCCCACAGGAACGCGGGGTGGATCCGGCCGTGCGAGAGGCGGTCGTACCCCATGCAGGCGAGCACGAACAGGGTGGTGCCGCCGATCGCCAGCAGTGGTCCTCCCGGCAGGAAGAACCGGAACCGCGCGATGGCGGGGGTGAGCAGCGCGATCGTGGCCAGGAGCATCAGGCGCTTGTGCGTCTCCCGCTGCCGGCGATTCGCCAGGCCAGTGACTACCAGGATCGCGAACACCGTCAGCGTTCCGATCGGTACCGAGAGGAAGGCGAGCGGCGGCGGGCCACCCGGCGGTGTCACACCGCGCCGCGCGGCTTCGATCGCCGTGAACCACCCGATCACCAGAAGCGCCACCACCAGAGCCGCGCCGGTCACGCCAAGGCGCCGGTGGAGGTCGGTTCGCCCGGCCGCGACCAGGGAGGTCTGCGCGATCAAGAGCAGGATCCAAGCGGTGCACACAGCGCCGTGCAGGTGCACCAGTGTCGTCGGCACCGGTGGACCGTCGAAGACCGACCTGAGATAGTAGGTCCGTGCGAACCCGATGAAGACGGTCAGGGCGCACGTGAGGGCCATGCCGGTGAAGAACCGGTGATCGCGGGCTCGCTCCTGTGCGATCCCGCCCGGGAGGACGAGGCTGGACTCTACGGTCATGACTCCCCCGTGCTGAGGCAGGTGCCTGTGGGGGCGTTCAGGAGAAGGGGCGTTTCAATCTGACGGCGGGTAGGGCCGAGCGCCAGCGAGGCGGCCCTGGCCCAGCGGTCGGCGAGCGTGTTCGGGCGGCGTGCGTCCGAAGAGTCAACGATCGCGGGCCCGCCTGATGAGGCGGAGCGTCTCGTCCATGGAAGCGTCCCCCGAGTCGGTCGCCGATCGGACGACATGGTCCGGCAGCACGC
>JBOHSB010000115.1:0-7335 GCA_050733015.1 Gemmatimonadales bacterium | reverse complement strand
GCCCAGCACCGCGACCGGCACCACGCTGTGGCCGGTCGCGCCGGCGCCTAGCTGGCCGTAGGTATTGCCGCCCCAGCAATACGCCCGGTCGTCGGTGGTCACGCCGCAGGCGTGGAAGGCGCCCGCGCTCACCTGGCGGAACGCCAGCACACCGGTTGCCGCCGCGGTGGCGAGCGCCGGCACGGCGTCAGGGGCGGCAGGCGACTCCGCCTGCTCGCCACAGCCCAGCGTGAGACCGGTGAGGCCGAGGGTCAAACCAAGGGCGCGCTGGCGCGTCCTCACGCACACCCATGTTGGCGATCGCATGGCATCCCCCTCGAGCCGGCGAAAATGGCGAGCCTTACGGCCAGGGCCCAGGGCGGGTGCCAGTTGACCGCACCTCGCTTCCAGGGGCGAGACGACTCTAGCTCACCACGTTCAAGCCGATGTCAAGCAGCCAACCCAGGGGGCCGATTATCGGCCTGGAACAGCGTGCTAGGCTGGTGAGACCCGGCATCTTGGCGCGTAGGCAGTGCTGCCCTCTTGCGGTGCATGGAATGGGTGGAGATGTGGAAACGGACGGCTCAGACGAGCGGCAGACCCCCCGCTATAGCGCGAAGGAAGGATGCCACGACCAAAGCGAAGCAGGCGAGAGTGAGTGAGAGGTGCACGGTTCTGAGATGCTCTACGATTTCCTTCAGGCCGATATCGGCAGCTCGTGAGGTCGCGCTCATACACCAGCCCACCTGTTGCAGTGTCCTCGAAGCTACCGGCCTGTCCGTAGCGCGTCCAGAAACCGGCGGGCGAAGAGATGGATCCTCGGCTTGGAGGGCCTTGAGACCGCTCGGGCATCACTCACTTGGGCGATCATTTGGCTTGATGGAGGCGAACGGCGAGATCTGCTGTGCTTTCTTGTACCTGCACGCAGAGTGATTCCGCCTTCTCTGCGCTGGCCACCAATGCGGTACGGTCCGCGTTGCTGCCCCTGTTAGCATGAATGAATGCATTGATGTCGATGGCTTTGGCCGCGAGGCCCCGAGAGATCGTGGTCTCGTACTCTCGGTACTTCTTCTGAGACAGAACAGCGCCAAAGCACTGGTAATCGTCAGCGACGTTTTGAAGACTTCCCTGGATGCGGTATGCGTCCTCAGAGATTTCATCAGGGGAAGCTGCCGAGTCCTTAAGCGAACCTATGAGCTGACGTTTTTTTGCACACAGGTCGAACAAGCTCCCGGATAGACGCTTCGTGCGACGTTCCAGTTGAGCGGCTGTTTCGTCCGCTACCAAAGAATCGACGCCGCGACTAAGGGAGCGGATAAGACTGATCAGCGATGTCAACGCCTTGATGTATTCTGTATCGAAGGCCTGTTGCGCAAAGGCCGTATTTGGCAAGGCGCCGCCAAGGCATAGAATCAAACCCCAGATCCGGAGAGACATGCCTCCTCCTTACGCTTTGGGTTTGCGATACTGGACGACAAAGGCAACGGCGCCCAGGATAAGTGCGGCAGGAACCACCAAATTTAGCCAGTGAGCATCGATGACATCCAGCCGCACGAGAGCGAGACCTACTCCAAGGAGAAGAGCAATCAGGACTATGGGTAGCATGAGTGCTTTGAACATGCGACCTCCATTGTTTGTCTCTCTGAATCGCAGCCGCCTGATACTCCGGACTCAAGCCCCCACCCCTAACGCGCCTATGAAGGCCGTCATTCAAACGCTGAGGTTCGCGCGCCTCAGGTTCGCTACCTCCGCCCGCAGCTTGTCGAGCTCGAGCGTCGCCCTCTCCCCGGCCGGTCTCGGGACCGGCTCACCTGGCTCACCATTCGTTGGCATCGTGATTCTCCCCGGAAATACTGAGGGAGCCCGGCCTACATGGAAAGAGCACTGAACACAAACGCCGCAGCCTCCTTGTCGGCTCGGCGGTCATGGATCCTTCGGCCGTCAGGTCGGCATCGCCCAGGAGGCGAAGACGGTGGCTTTGCGAGGGGATGTGGGCCTTAGATAGAGCGCGGTACCGGAGTCGTCAAGAGCGCCGGGATGAGGATGTCGTCATTCTCTGGTGGGCCCTAGCGAGCTCATCGCCCAAGGGCTAGCATATCCGATCGCTTGCCGAATGCGGGACGAGGCTCAGAAAACCCCCGACACATCGACATTCAGCTCGACATTCAGCGTTTTCGAAGTATCTGAAGGAGACTCTTGAGAGCTACTCGGTGGCTGCAGCCACGTAGAAGGAAAGCGCCATGTACAAGCCATCTTGGCACCAGGCTCGCGCCGTCGCACACAAGCTGTTTCCCAACGTCACTCCACGGTCCCGCATGCTGGCGCCAAGCCTGTTCGGCTGCGTCGTGTTTGTATTTCTCCTCCTCGTTGTTCGCTTCGCCTGGCGCTTCACCCTCGATCAATCAGTACGTGCCGAGCCAACCTACAAAATATGGTTCTTCTACAGTCAGGTCGGTTTCGCTGTAGTTGTGCAGATGGGTGTCGCCGGTGCGGCGGCTTGGCGGGACCAGCGACGTCCTATCCTTCACGGGTTGGCTGCCGCCTTCGTGACTGGCTGCCTGGCCGCGGCGACGATCTTGATCGCAAATCTCTTTTTCGGAGGTTCGATCGACGCGACATTCACTTGGCTCACCTTCGAGTACACCCTCCTGCCGGGAATGATTGGTGGGTTGCTTTCCGCCGGCTTTGCCGCGTTAGCGAGGCCGGCGCACCGTCCAGTGCGGTTGCCGAGCATCACTGAGCTTCTTGCGGCACAGGGGTGTGCTGGCATCGCTGACGTACGCCGTGGAGACCTACCGACCTTGCTGAAGCCATTCGGGCGCCTCGAGGAGTTGACCGAGAGAGTCGTCGATCGGCTCAACCGCTGGGCATTTCTGGAGCTGCTTCAACGCCTTGGCACTTTGAGCATTGCCATCGGGGCCGTTCAATGGTGGGTGGGACGAGAGACGGCGCGGCTCGACAAGGCCAAGGCGAGTCACTACGCCGCATGGCAGGTCATCAACTCCGCTCAGGGAAGAGGTGGAAGCGCAGGTAGGATTGATGCCTTGCAGGACTTGGTGAGGGATCGTGTCTCGCTGGCTGGCATCTCATTGGAGGGCGCTTGGCTGCATGGTGTGCAAGTCCCTGGGGCTTTCTTGCACGGAGCGCATTTGCGAAACGCCGCGCTCCAGGGCGCAAATTCTAGATGGAGTCGTGTTAGTCAAGGCAGACCTGAGGGGCGCAGACCTCCGGAATGCGAGCCTGATCGGTGCAACCCTCGACTCGGCAAACCTGGAAGGCAGCAATCTCTCAGAAGCGCACCTAGAATCGGCCAGTCTCGCGTACACTAACTTGCGTGGGGCGGCGCTGGTGAGAACAGACGTGTATCTGGCCGACTTACATTTTGCTGACCTAACAGGTGCAAACCTCCTCAACCTTCAAAACTGGACCAAGGCGACGTCATTTATTGGTGCAGGGGTATCAGAAGCTCAGAATCCCCCAGAAGGGTTTATTGATGCGGTTCTCGGACCATGAGGCGAGGTGAAGAACTGAGGTGATCGGCGCCGGCGCGGATTTGTCGCATTTCGGCCCCTATTTGTCGCAAAAAAGGCCTAGCAGGCCGCACCGCCAGGCCTAGGTTGTAGACGTTCACCTCGACAAAGGCACATCCGGCGAAAGCCGGGGTCGCAAAGCCACGGGTCCTCGCCCCTCCGCCGCGCCGCCAAGTCCGACGCCACGAAGGATCTCCAAGATCGCCGAGCTGCCGACAGGTGGCTCGGCGTCTGTTTTCCCGGGTGCCGAACCGGCCCGCTACGACCTCGGACGGCCGTCCGGGCCACGGCAAGATCCAAGACGATCGGAAGCGGGAGGTGAGGCATGGCCAATGACGAAACCTCGATCCGGGCGATAAACGCCGCCATTGAAAGGGAGAAACTGCCGTGGACGGCCGGCCCGACCACACTCGCCGGCCTGCCGCCGGAGGAGCAGCGGAAGTACCTCGGGCTGCTGGTCGACCCGGCGGAGCTGCAGCGGATGGAGTCGGAGACCAGGCGGCTCGCGGCCCAGGAGCGGACGGCCTTCGCCGCCCGCGCCGTGGGCGCACCCACGGCCGTCGACTGGCGCAACAACGGCGGCAACTACGTCACCCCCATCCAGAACCAGGGCGGGTGCGGCTCCTGCGTCTCATTCTGCTCCTGCGCGGTCATCGAATCGGCGGTCCGGATCAAGCTGCAGAATCCCGGCTACAACATCGACCTCTCCGAGGGCTTTCTCCAGTTCTGCGGAGGCGGCAGCTGCAACGGCTGGGGACTCACGTCGGGCCTCGACTACGCGCAGAGCACCGGTGTCACCGACGAGGCGTGCATGCCGTACACCGCCGGCGGCGGGGCGAACATGAACTGCGCCGCCAGCCGCTGCAGCGACTGGCAGAATCGCCTGACCAAGATCTCCAGCTACACCGCACTGGCCACGATGGATGCGCGGAAGAGCGCCATCGCCGCCGGTCCGGTCCTCGCCGGGCTGGAGGTGTGGAGCGATTTCTTCGCCTACTCGAGCGGCGTGTACGTGAAGAGCTCGACGGCAACCCGACTGTCGCCGCCGGGCTACCACTGCATCTGCGTGGTGGGCTACGACGACTCCCAGCAGTGCTGGATCCTCAAGAACAGCTGGGGCACCGGGTGGGGCGAAGCGGGGTTCATGCGGATGAGGTACGGCCAGACCGATCTCCTGATCGACAGCAGCTGGTCGTTCTATTCGGTCGTGGTCCAGATCCAGGCCGGCTGGTACAACAACGTGACGGTTGGCCAGGTGTTCGCCAGCCGCGATTCGCAGAACGCCTGGGCCTATCTCCAGGGACTGGGCTGGCGCAGGATCCAGCCGGGTGCGGCGGATGCCGTCACCAACATGCTGCTGGTGTTCGCCCAGGCCGTGGCCAGGAACAAGCAGGTGACCGTCTATGCCGATGGCAACTTCGTGTACCAAGCCTATCTCCTATAGCCAGAGGAGAAGAGTGACCTATGTGGACCAAGATCAATCAAATCTTCTGCAGCCGAGACGCACAGAACGCGTGGGCACACTTGGCTGGCACGAACGCATGGCATAGGATTCTGCCGGGTGCGGCCGACGGCGTCACCAACGTGCACCTGCTGCTGACGACCGCGAAGGGGAGCGACCGGCAGGCCTACGTCGTATTCGACGCCAGCAAGAACATCACCCAGGCCTACCTGTAGGGAGCCATGACCGGAGAGTCGATCCAGAGGAGGTGAATCCGGTGAATCCAGACGTAACCATCCAGATCTCCATCGGGGCTGGCGGCGCGGTCACCGCTCAGGGTGTCCAGAGCGGGGCCGCAGCCGAAGCCCCAGTACCGCTTTCGTTGGGCGAGCTGCAGGCGCGTGGGGGCGAGGCCCCTCCGACACCGCTCTCGCCCGAGGAATTGGCCGTGGCCACAAGCGCGGTGGCGGCCGGGTCGGCACCCGTGCCGCTGCCGATCGAGCAGCTCCAAGGCCTCGCCCTGGCCACCGCTCCGGTGCCACAGCCCCTGGGATCCCTCGCGGAAGCGGGCGGCCTGCCCGTGCCGCGCGCGCTGGACGGGCTGGAGGCCGCGGCGGCCGTTCCGCTGCCGCTCGAGCCGGAGCAACTGGGAAAGAGCGAGCGAGAGAAGGGCTCTCGCAAGTGAAGGAGGCGTATGGCGGCGGTTCGGCTGACTGAAACCAACGATGGCGAGTCGATCGAGGTTCACCCGGGAGACGAGATCATCCTGCACCTTCCGGAGAACCCGACCACCGGCTACCAGTGGCACGTCGACCGGGCGGACGGCATGGTCGAAGAGACCGCCCGGAGACCGGCGGAGTCGCCCCCGCCGGATCCGGGCGTGGTGTTCGGAAGAGGCGGCGTGCGGGAGTTTCGCTGGCGGGCACAGGCACCGGGATCAGGGCGGCTGGAACTCAAGCATTGGCGGGAGTGGGAAGGCGAGGCGTCGGTCACGAAGCGGTTCGCGGCCGAGGTGAAGGTCGTGCGGTGACTGGTGGGCCGTGGCCATCAAACGTAGTGCTAGTGACTTGACCCGTTGTCGGCTGCTTCCGCGTGTTAGGCGACGGTGTTTGCCCGTGGAGGGACGCGTCGCAGAGCCATGGGCGCCTTGACGCGACAGCGTGAGCCCGCTCGAGCCGTCTCGACCACAGAACCAGTCCCTCTCCTTAGGTTGACAGTCGGGGTACCGCTTCCCACTGTGAACTGCCAACACTCTTCAACTCGCCACGGCTGCAAGCCCCGACAGAGGGTCATCACGCCATGCTACCGTTACACGTCGCGCTGCAAGAGGGCTTTTCGGACGACGAGGTGGTAGTGAAGGTGAACGGCGTACAGGTCCGAACGCTGGCCGGCGTCACTACCAAGAACCAGATCGGGTACGCCGGTGCGCTCGATCTCGAGCTTCCGGCGGGCGAGACGAACCTAGAGGTGGCCATCCCGACGCGAGGAGTAGCGGAGACGACACTCGTGCGTCTCGACGAGCCGGTGTTCCTGGGTGTGTCCGTCACGAGTGACGGGCAGTTGCATTTTCAACAGTCGCACGAGCCGTTCCGCTACGTTTGAAATCCTTGCACGATTCGTAGTTCCGGTGCGCGCGACGACCTGACGAGAGTTGGCTGCCCCGCCGAGGCAGGCAGCTCTCAAAGAGGGGGCGCAATGCCAATGCGCAACGGTGTAGCCAGAGCGGTGGGGACCACCGCAGCAAAGCAGTATGAGGCCAGTGAACCGGGTCAGAGCGTCGGCGCGCTGCTCGAGTACGGCGCTGCCTCCTCGATGCCGACGGATGTAGCCGCGCCGATGCCTGCAGCGGCGCCGACCCCGTCGGCCGCCCTACGGCTCGCCAGCGGCCTGTACATGTCGAGACGGGTCGGGGCGATCATGCACGAGGAGCTACGGCTCGACGTAGATGGCCGGTATCCTCAGATGGTCGCAAGCGGCACCATCGTTAGCGGGCTTACGCAAGTCATTCACTGGATCGCGAATCTCACAGCGGCCGGCCCGAACCATTGGACCGGGTCGATATGGTACCGGGATCCCGCGGGTGGCATGGCCCACACGGATGTCGACATCCAGGTCAACAGCGCGACGGGTCCCAGTGGCCAGCATGCGACAGCCATTTTCTCCGGTGCCGGACAACCAAACCGCACCACGACCTTTAAGTATCTCTCACCGTACTATCGCACCATTGAATTCGAGTTCGACTCCGCCGGCGGACAGTTCTCGCCGGTCTACGCCCAGGGCGACCCCGGCAACGGAATCGGGGGCTACGACCTCGCCTCGCCTGCCGATCGGGCATTCGCCTTCGACTACGACGGCAGCGGCAAGCTGGACCACCTGGCGCTGTAC
>JBOHSB010000114.1:0-4963 GCA_050733015.1 Gemmatimonadales bacterium | reverse complement strand
GCTGCTCGTAGGCGGCCACGCGGGCGCGGCTCTTGGCGTGCCTGGCGCGCGGCGCCATCCGCACCCACTCGAGCTCGCGCTGGAGCGTCTTCTGGCGGGCGGAGGCCTGCTTCTCCTCCTGGGCGAGGCGACGCTGCTTCTGATCGAGCCAGGAGGAGTAGTTGCCTTCCCATGGAATGCCCGCGCCCTGGTACAGCTCGAGGATCCAGCCCGCGACGT
Organism: Gemmatimonadales bacterium; assembly: GCA_050733015.1. GTDB lineage: Bacteria > Gemmatimonadota > Gemmatimonadetes > Gemmatimonadales > GWC2-71-9 > CAVVWJ01. The sequence goes on along the minus strand of JBOHSB010000114.1, from coordinate 4,744 downwards.
TGTCGAGGAAGTACCGGTCGTGGGTGACGGCCACGACGGTGCCCTTGAACTCCGCCAGGTAGCGCTCCAGCCACCAGACGCTCTCCGCGTCGAGGTGGTTGGTGGGCTCGTCGAGGAGCAGCATGTCGGGCTCCTCGAGCAGCAGCCGGCACAGCGCCACGCGGCGGCGCTCGCCGCCCGAGATCCTGTCGACGTCGGCGTCGCCCGGCGGGAGCCGGAGCGCGTCCATCGCGAGGTCGATCTTGTGATCGAGCTCCCACAGGCCGAGCGCGTCGATCCGTTCCTGCAGGTTGCCCTGCTTCTCGAGCAGCCGCGCCATCTCGTCGTCGTCCATGGGCTCGGCGAACTTCGCGCTGATCTCGTTGAACTGGTCGAGCAGGGCCTGCTGCGCGCGCACGCCCTCCATCACGTTGCCGCGGACGTCCTTCGACGGGTCGAGCTGCGGCTCCTGCGACAGGAACCCGATGCGGGTGCCGGGCAGTGGACGCGCGTCCCCGAGAAAGTCCCGGTCCACGCCGGCCATGATCCGGAGCAGGGAGGACTTGCCCGCGCCATTGGCGCCGAGGACGCCGATCTTGGCGCCGGGAAAGAACGCGAGATGGATCCCCTTGAGGATTTCGCGGGACGGGGGCACGACCTTTCGCAGGTCGCGCATCGTGAAGATATATTCGCCGGCCATAGGGCCGGAAACATAACAGAAAGGGCGTCCCAGCGGGGACGCCCTCCATTCTGCTCTGCTCTGCGCCGGCCGAGGCCGGATCAGCTCACGTGCTTGTTCACCAACTTGGTCATGTCGAACATCGTGACTTGAGACCTGCCGCCGAAGACCGGGCGGAGCTTGTCGTCGGCATTGATCGCACGCCGATTCTTCGAGTCCTGCAGTCCGTTCCGCTTGATGTACGCCCACAGCTTCTTGGTCAGCTCGGTGCGGGGAATCGGCGTGCTCCCGACCACGGCCGAGAGCGCGGTGTCCGGCTGGACCGGACGCATGAACGCGGCGCTCGGGGTGCGCTTCTTGCCCGACTTCTTCGCGGCCTTCTTCTTGGCGGGCCGGCGGGCGGCCTTCTTGGCGGACTTCTTGGCGGACTTCTTGGTCTTCTTCTTGGCGGCCATCGCGTGTCTCCCAGTGAATGTGAGAACTGCGTGCCTCTGGTCCTGCCCAAACTACCGAGACAAACAGTACACAACCGCCGCGGATTTACAATAGGGAAATTGCCGTTTTCCCTCGGAAAACCGCCGAAAAACCGCGATTTCGACCGCATGTTCCCTCGGAAACCGGGTTTTTCAGTCGTTTTTCCCTCGGAAACGGCTGATTTTCCCTCGGGGAAGCGCCCGTCGAGCGCCCCCGGCCCGCCCTGGAGGGAGGCGACTATCTTCCCCCGGATAACGCCTGGCTTCAGCTCTCCCTCGTCTCCGCCACCCGGTACTGCCATGCCGCACAGACTCCGCTTCCGTGACTGCGCCGTCATCGCCCTCCCCTTCGCCGCGGCCGCCCTGCTGGGCGCGCGGCCCGCACCGCTCTGCGCCCCCGACAACGGCGGCCTCAAGCTGGCCGGCGGCTTCTGCGCCTCGGTCGTCGCGAGCGACGTGAACGGCGTGCGGCATCTCGCCGTCGGCCCGGACGGCACGCTCTACGCCGCGACCAGCGGTGGATTCCTCCGGGGCGGCGTGACCGCGTTCCGCGACCGGGACGGCGACGGCAAGATGGATGAGCGCGCGTCGTTCGGCCCACGGGGCGCCAACGACGTCGTGGTCCACGACGGCTCCCTCTATCTCGCCTTCGACGACCGGGTACTCCGGTGGCGGCTCACGTCGGGTCAGCTCGAGCCCAAGGGCGAACCCGAGACCATCGTAGAGGGGCTGCAGCACCAGGGGCACGGGAACAAGACGCTGGCCTTCCCGGGTGGCAGCGTCATGCTGGTCAAGATCGGCTCGGCCACCAATAGCTGCCAGCGCGCCGACCGGACCACCAAGTCACCGGGCAAGGATCCCTGCACCGAGCTCGAGAGCCACGCGGGACTGTGGCGCTTCGATGCCGCCCGTCCCGGCCAGCACTTCGCGGACGGCCTCCGCTGGGCCACGGGCATGCGCAACGCGGAAGCCCTCACGGTGCAGCCGGGCACGAGCCTGGTCTGGGCGGCGATTCACGGGCGGGACCAGCTCGGCGCCAACTGGGGGTTCAGCGACGAGGCCAACGCGAACAACCCGGCGGAAGAGCTGGTGCAGGTGGCGGAGGGCGACGACATCGGTTGGCCGTACTGCTACTACAGCAACGACGTGCATCGGAAGGTGCAGGCCCCGGAATACGGCGGGGATGGCCACACCGTCGGACGCTGCGCGAACGCCAAGGCGCCCGCCATCGCGTTTCCCGGCCACTGGGCGCCGATGTCGCTGGCGTTCTATCCGGGCGACGGCTTCGGCCCGCTGTACCAGGGCGGGCTGTTCCTCGCGTTCCACGGTAGCTGGAACCGGGCGCCGCTGCCGCAGGAGGGATTCCGGGTGGCCTTCGCGCCGTTCTCGGAGGGGAAGCCCACGGGGTCGTATCGCACGTTCGCGACCGTGCCCGGCGATCACTTCCGGCCGGTGGGACTCGCGGTCGGGAAGGATGGCGCGCTCTTCATCTCGGCCGACGACCAGAACACCATCTGGCGGGTGGTCCGGCAGTAGACGGGGCTGTCATCCGTCGGAGGTCGGCCGTGATCCGGGCGCGGCGCCTTCATCCCGAGCGAAGCGAGGATGAGAGTTTTTCAGACTCCCGCGAGCACCGCTTCGATCGCGCCGAGCTCGGGCGCGATCTCGATGGGCCGGTTCGCGCCCGGGGGCGGCGGCTCCATCTCCCGGTGATAGCGGAGCAGCAGCCCAGGGTCCTTGAGGATGTGCCCGGTGAGCACCGCCACGGCATGCTGGTCCGGTGCCATCAGCCCCCGCTGGATCAGGTCGCGGACCCCGGCCACGCTGGCGGCGCTCGCGGGCTCGCATCCGACGCCCGATCCGTCCACCACCGCCTTCGCTTCCAGGATCGCGTCGTCCGTCACCGCTAGCACGACGCCGTCGGTCTCACGAATCGCGTGAACGGCGCGCTCGAATGAGGCTGGATCGCCGATCCGGATCGCGGTCGCCACCGTCTCGGCGCGCACGGCGTACCGGTTCTCGAAGTCCTCCGCGAAGCTCCGCGCGAACGGCGCCGCCCCGGCGGCCTGCACCGCGGCCAGGCGCGGCAGGCGCGGGATGAGTCCCCACCGGTGGGCCTCGAGCAGGGCTTTTCCGAACGCCGCCGTGTTGCCCAGGTTGCCGGCCGGCAGCACGATCCAGTCGGGCGGCTGCCAGGCGAGCTGCTGGAGCAGCTCGAGGATGATGGTCTTCTGGCCCTCGATGCGGAACGGATTGATCGAGTTCAGCAGGTAGACGCCCAGGCGCCGGCTGGCTTCCTCGACTAGGCGCAGGCAGTCGTCGAAGTCTCCCCGAACCAGCAGCGTCCGGGCGCCGTAGGCCAGGGTCTGGGCCAGCTTGCCGACGGCCACTTGGTCGGCGGGCACGAGCACCAGCGCGGGCAGGCCCGCCTGCGCCGCGTACGCGGCCAGCGAGGCGGACGTGTTGCCGGTGGACGCGCACGCGACGGCCCGGGCGCCAATCCGCTTCGCCTGGGTCACGCCTACCGTCATCCCCCGGTCCTTGAACGAGCCAGTCGGGTTGTGGCCCTCGTGCTTGAGCACCAGGCGATCGGCGCCGGTCCAGCGGTCGATGACCTCGCGGTGGAGCAGCGGGGTGTTCCCCTCGGGATGGGAGACGATATCGTGCGCCGTCGGGAGGACGACCTCGCGGAACCGCCACACGCCCGACGCGAGCGCACCCGGGCGCTGACCCCGTCGCTCGGTGAAGCGCTGGAGCAGCTCGGCCGAGGTCAGCGCGGGTGGCCGGTGCTGGACCTCGAGCAGGCCGCCGCACGCCTGACACCGCGGGTGCGGGTCCAGCTCGGTGGTCTCGTTGCCGCAGGTGATGCACACCTGCCAGGTGACCGGCCGCTCGGTCTGGAATTTCATCCGGTACCCTCCGTCCTCTCGATCAGCCGCGCCCCCACGCGATCCACCGGGGCGACCCGCGAGGCCGCCCGGTGCCCGGCCGCCGCGTACGCGGCGATCATCGCCTGGGCCACCCGCGCAGCGACGGCCGGACCCCGAGTGAGCGCGAACGCGGTGGGGCCGCTACCCGAGATCGAGCTGCCCAGCGCGCCGGCCGCGAGCGCGGCCGCCTTCGCCTCGGCGAACCCCGGGAGGAGGCTCGCCCGGACCGGCTCGGCGATGCGGTCGTCGATCGCTCGGCCGAGCAGCTCGTAGTCCGAGCCGGCGAGCGCGGCCACGATGGCGCCGACCTGGGCCGCCTGGTGGATCGCGACGTCGCGCAACACGGTCACCGGCAGCACTGCCCGGGCATCCGCGGTTCGCATCGACTGCTCGGGCCGCACCAGCACCACGGTGAGCTCGTCGGGCACCGGCAGCTGCACGAGGTCCGGCGGCTCCATGCAGCGGATGAGCACGATCCCGCCGAGCAGCGACGGCGCGATGTTGTCGAGGTGGCGGCCGGCCACGGTCTCCTCGGCCACGAGGCAGGCCGCGAGCAGGCCGGCGCGGTCGAGCGGCGCCCCCAGGAGCGCGTTCGCGGCGACGGCCCCGGCCACCGCCGAGGCGGCGCTGCCGCCCTGGCCGCCGGCGAGCGGCAGTCCCTTGCGCACGGTGAGGGCGATGCC
>JBOHSB010000113.1:0-6448 GCA_050733015.1 Gemmatimonadales bacterium | reverse complement strand
CGAGGGACCTTGCCGGCCTTGCCCGGAACCGCGCGGGGTTCGGGGTGATTGCGGTGGGTCCCTCGCTTCGCCCGGGATGAGGGAACGCGGCTACTCTGAACTCCGCTACTCCGACACCGCTAGTCCGAACGCCGCTCCACGGACCCCTCTTCGACTTGCTCCCCCCCGTCACCTCCATACACCCGCCCGCGCCATTCCACCCGCCGCCTCCCTCGCCAGGTCGAGCGCATCACGATGTACAGCGCCATCGCGGCCCCGGCTGGATACCCCAGGCCATAGGCGGGCGGAATCTCCATCCCGTAGGAGATGAGGCACCAGAACAGCGCGGCGAGCCCGGTCGCCGCCAGCGCCGCCGGGAAGAGCCCGCCCACCTCCACTCCGATCAGCCCGGCGAAGGCTACCGCCGGAGGCACCAGCCAGAAGCCGAGGGCGCACCTCATCGTACGCCTCACGCGTCGTCAGGATGAACTGGCCGTTGGCGATCACGTCCCGCTCGCGGCGTGCCCGGTTGACGTGACGGGGATGATATCGCAGGCCGAGAAGCAGCCAGATCTGCGGCATGATGAGCCGCTCCCACAGGGTCACGCAGCGCTGATGCGGTGCGACGGTGACCAGCGCCGCCTGCTCTCGCTCGAGTGCTGCGACCGCCCGCCCGAGCAGCTCGGGCTCGTGGCGGGTGTCGGCATCGGTGAAGAGCAGGAGCCGGCCACCCGCCGCCCGGGCCCCCTGGACGCACGCCCAGGGCTTCCCGAACCACCCCGGCGGAAGCGGGGCGCCGGACAGGAGCCGCAGGCGGCCGTCGTCCGCCGCCAGACGGGCCACCCTGGCGGCGGTATCGTCGGTCGAGCGATCATCGACCACGATCACCTCCAGCGGCCGGTAGCGCGATGCGAGGACCGAGCGGACCACCGTTTCGATCGTCGCGGATTCGTTGCGGGCGGGAATGATGACCGAGACCGGCGTCCCCTCGGCGGGCGGCACATCGCTGAGGCTGGGTCGAGTGTCCGCCAGGCGGAACAGGCTCGCGAACGGCACGAGCCAGGGCAGGGCCGGAATGAAGTCGGCGGGGGCCACGGTCGGGCCGGCTAGCGCTCCTGCTGCTTGACCAGCCCGTGAAGCTCGTGCTCGATCGCGTCGAGCTGACGCTCGACGTCGCCGGCGTCGTACTCGGTCGCGAAGGCGGGGACGCCGTTCTGCGCGAACAGCGTGGCCACCAGGGCGTCGGTATAGCCTACCACTGCCACGGCGATCCCCTTGTCGATGACGCGGTTGAGCCGGAGCATGATGGCCATGCCCTGACGGGCCCGCATCGCGGCCAGCACCGGGGCCAGGTTCCGGATCAGCAGCTCGCGGAGGAACTGCAGTTCTTCCACCACTTCCCCCGCGGCGAGTCCGCGGGTGGCCGCGATCCGGCCGTAGTGCTCGCAGGCATGCAGCCAGACCGTGCCGACCTCCCGGCGGAGCGGACCGACCAGTTCGCCGATGATGTCGAGGAGGATGCGGAACTCCCGTTCGACGAGAGCCCGCGGTATCGTGGGGGCGGCGGTGATGCGGTCGCCGAGCCAATCGGCCCATTGGGCGACCATCTGGTCCCGCAGTTCGGCGATGACACGGCCGGCGGCGAGCAGCGCGGGCTGCGAAGCGCGCACGAAACCGTCCTCCCCTGAAAAAAGGTTGCGGCAATCTAACCGTGGAGCGTTGATGGGGTCAAAACCGCTCGTTCGACCGCCACGACTCGCGCGCGGTAGCCGCGTCGCGCTGGTGGCGCCGGCAGGTCCCCTGCTGGAGCTGGACGATATAACGCGGGCCGAGGCGCTCTGCCGTGCGCTGGATTACGAACCCATCCTGGGGCCGCACGCCCGCGGTCACTACGGGTATTTCTCAGGTACCGACGAGGAGCGGCTCGCCGATCTCAATGCCGCGCTCCGCGATTCCGCCATCGATGCGGTGTGGTGCCTCCGGGGTGGTTATGGCGTGACCCGGATCCTCGATGGCATCGATTTCGAGGCCCTCGCCCGCCGGCCCCGCCCGGTGATCGGCTACTCCGACATCACGGCCCTGCTGGCCGCCGTGGTCGGCTGCGCCCGAATGGTGGCCTTCCACGCGCCCACTGCGCGGGCCGAGATGCCGTTGTTCACCCGCCGCCACTTCGCGATGGTGCTGGCGGCCGCGGAGCCGGCCGGTCTCCTCGAGCCGCTGGTCCCGCCTGCCGACGTGCTGGTGCCCCGGACCCACCGCGTGACCGCGCTCGGAGGCGGCCGGGCGGAGGGGGTGCTGGCGGGCGGGAACCTCACCCTGCTGCAATGCCTGATCGGCACCCGCTACTTCCCGGACCTCGACGGGGCCCTGCTGGTCCTCGAGGACGTGAACGAAGACCTGTACCGCATTGACCGGATGCTGGCGCACCTGCGCGGGGTCGGCGCGCTCGCGCGCCTGCGTGGGGTGCTGGTCGGGCGATTCACCGGGCTCAAGCGCCACATGGAAGACGGCTCGTTCGGCGTCGACCAGGTCCTGACCCACTACTTCGCGCCCCTCGGCGTCCCCGTGCTGTATGGTCTGCCGATCGGGCACATCGACGACCAGTGGACCCTGCCGCTGGGCGTGCGCGCCCGGATGGACGCGGACGCGGGATCGGTGGAGTTGTTGGAGGCCGCGGTCGCCTAGATCGAGGTCGATCGCGACCGTGGTATTCTGCCCCCACTGCGTCGCGGCCGCCTCACCATTCGTTAGCTTTCGACATGGCGACTCCCACCCTCACGCGGCACCGCCTGTCGGGCGTCCTGGGCGAAATCCTGGTCGACGTGCGCGCCGGGGGCCGGGGATCGCCGCGGCCGGCCGTCGTCGTCGTTCACGGCTTCAAGGGATTCAAGGACTGGGGCTTATGGCCGACGCTCGCCGAGCGGCTGGCCCGGGCCGGGCTGTCCGCCGTGACGCTCAATCTGAGCGGGAGCGGCGTGGACGACTCGGGCGAGTTCGTGTACCCCGAGCGGTTCGGCCACAACACCTTCTCCGCAGAGTTGCAAGACCTGCGCCGGGTGACCGACGCGCTCGCCGGCGGCGAGCTCGGCGTGGCACCGCCCAGCGCGGTGGGCCTGTTGGGGCATTCGCGCGGGGGTGGGGTGGCCGTGCTTCACACCGCGAACGATGCCCGGATCAAGGCGCTGGCGACCTGGGCTGCCATCTCCACCGTGGAGCGCTGGCCCATGTCTCAGCGCGCCGCATGGCGCAGCGCCGGCGTGAACGAGGTGAAGAACGTCCGCACCGGACAGGTGCTGCCGCTGTACCCCGACGTGCTCGACGATATCGAGCGCAACGCCGCCGCGCTCGACATCGAGGCCGCGGCGGGCCGCGTTGCCGTCCCGTGGCTCATCGTCCACGGTACCGAGGACGAAGCCGTTGCCCTGGCGGAGGGCGAGCGGCTCGCGGCCGCCGCGACGGGAGCCCGCTTTCTCGCCGTCGAGGGGGCTGGCCATACCTTCGGCGCGGTCCACCCGTGGCGGGGCGCCACCCCCGCGCTCGAGCGGGTCGAGGATACCACGCTGGCCTTCTTTGCGGAGACCCTGCGCTAGCCATGTCGCCCCGGAGCTCGCTCCCCGACCTCAGCGGCCGCGTCTGCCTCATCACCGGGGCCACGCGCGGGATCGGGCGCGCCACCGTGGACGGCCTCGCGGCGCTCGAGGCCCGGCTGGTGTTGCTGTGCCGGCGCCAGGAGGACGGCGAACGGATCGCCGACGAGCTGGCACAGTCGCATCGCGCCGCGCGCCCCGACGTGATCGTGGTGGATCTGTCGTCGCAGGGCTCCGTCCGCGAGGCTGCCGAGACCGTGCGCGCCCGGTATCCCAAGGTGCACGTCCTCATCAACAACGCGGGCGTCGTCCCGCAGCAGCGGGAGACCACGGTGGATGGCCTCGAGATGCAATTCGCCGTCAACCACCTCGCCTACTTCCTGCTGACCAACCTGTTGCTGGACCCGCTCACGGCCGCGGCACCGGCGCGGGTCGTGAACGTCTCCTCGGGCGCGCACCAGGGCGGCACCCTCGACCTGGCCGACCTTCAGAGCCAGCGCCGCTACGATCCGGTGCGGGTCTACGGGCGCACCAAGCTCGCCAACGTGCTGTTCACCTACGAGCTGGCGCGCCGGATCCGCGCCACTGGCGTGACCGCCAACTGTCTCCACCCCGGCGTGATTGCCACCCAGCTGCTTGCCGACTACATGAACGTGCCGCTCGTGGGCGGGGCGGTGGCGCGGACCTTCGGGGCCGACCCCGAGGAGGGCGCCGGCACGATCGTCCACCTCGCCGCCTCGCCCGAGGTCGAGCACGTGACCGGACGGTATTTCGTCGGCCGACGGGAAGGCCGGTCGTCGCCGGTGTCCTACGACGAGACGCTGCAGCACGCGCTGTGGGAGGAGAGCGCCCGGCTCACCTCCATGGTGGATGCCGGCACACCTTGACCGCCCGGGGCGGGGCGGCGAATCTCCGGCATGCCCATCTACGCCTATCGCTGTTCCGCCTGCGGCACTGAGTTCGAGCGGCTGGTCCGCTCGGAGACGAAGGTGGCGTGCCCCGGCTGTGACGGTCGGAAGCTCGACCGGCTCATGTCGCTGACGGCCCGCCCGGCCGGCGGCGCCGGCCCAGCCGACTACAGTCGTCTGGGGCCGCCGCCCGGCGGTGGGTGCTGCGGCGGCGGATGTCACTCGCACAACCACTGAGCCCCCGCCTCGCCCGGCTGCGCGAGCGGCTGGCCGGACACCGGCCCGTCACCGACGACGGCGACGCCTCCCTGATCTGGGCGGCCGTCGCCGTCGTGCTGGTCCCCACGCCCGATGCCGTGCTCCTCATCCGCCGCGCCGAGCGCGCCGGCGATCCCTGGTCCGGCCACATGGCGCTGCCCGGCGGGCGCCGCGAGCCGGGGGACGTGGATCTGGTCAAGACCGCGATGCGCGAGACCGTCGAGGAGGTCGGCCTCCAGCTGGCCAGATCGGATCTCCTCGGCGGCCTCGACGACGTGGTGCCGCGGATGCCGGTGCTCCCGCCGATCGCGGTCCGGCCGTTCGTCTTCGGGCTGGCCGAACGGCCGGCTCTGACCCTGAATCCCGAGGTGGCCGGCGTCCGCTGGGTCCACCTCGATCACCTGCTGCATCCCGAGACCTACCATTCGGCCCGGCTCGAGATCCGGGGCGAGCCGCGCGACTTTCCCGCCTACCGCGTCGACGAATCCATCGTCTGGGGCATGACCGAGCGGATCCTGACCGGGCTGCTCGACCAGCTCAGGGTATAGCGCCCCTGCGAGCCGCAGTTGACATTCGCGCGACCTCACCTCATTATTAGTCAAGACTAAATCAGGATTTCGCATGAACGCAACTGCCAGCGCCGATACGCTGACCCGCTCAGTGGAGGACTATCTCAAAGCCATTTACCGGCTTAGCCCAGAGGGCCGCCCGGCCTCGACCAGCGACATCGCCCGCCTGCTCGACCTCTCCGCCCCGTCCGTGAGCGGCATGGTCAAGCGGCTCTCCGAGCTTGGCCTCCTCGAGCACATACCCTACAAGGGCGTGCAGCTCACTGATGCCGGACGCTTCGCCGCGTTGCGAATGGTGCGGCGTCACCGGCTCATCGAGGCCTATCTGGTCCAGTTCCTCGGCTACAGCTGGGACACGGTGCACGTCGAGGCCGAGCGGCTGGAGCACGCGGTTTCGGACACCCTGGCCGAGCGCATGGCCGCGGCCCTGGGACACCCTGTGGTCGACCCCCACGGCGATCCCATTCCCGACGCCGATGGGTCCATTCACGAGCTCGCCTGCACCCCGCTGGCGGACATGGACGTCGGCGAGACCGTAGAGATCCGCCGGGTGGACGAGAGCGAGCCCGAGCGGCTGCGGTACCTGGCGATGCTCGGGCTGGTGCCCGGCGTGGTTGTCACCTTGTGCGATCGCCAGCCGTTCGGGGGCCCCGTGACGGTCGAATCGGCGGGCGAGCGGCACATCATTGGCGCCGAGCTCGCACAGGTCGTCCTGGTGGCCGCCGAGGGCACCCGATGAGCGCCGCGTCGACCACGCCGGTCCAGGATCTCGCCGGCTGGCGCTATCCGCGCACGCTGCCCAGCCTGCCCGAGTCGCACCACACCATCGTCGTGCCCCGTGGGGTCCCGTTCTGGCGCAAGGCGCTCGCCTTCGCCGGCCCGGGCTACATGGTCGCGGTGGGCTACATGGATCCGGGCAACTGGGCCACCGACCTCGCCGGCGGCGCGCGCTTCGGGTACCTGCTGCTCAGCGTGATCCTCATCTCCAACCTGATGGCGATCCTGCTGCAGGCGCTCGCCCTCAAGCTCGGCATCGTGACCGGACGCGACCTGGCGCAGGCCTGCCGCGACCACTACTCGCGGCCCGTCGCGTACTTCCACTGGGTGCTCTGCGAGATCGCCATCGCGGCCTGCGACCTCGCCGAGG
>JBOHSB010000112.1:0-4278 GCA_050733015.1 Gemmatimonadales bacterium | reverse complement strand
GCGTTTGACCAGGCCGGCACTTTCCAGCCGGTCGATCCGGTTGGTCATGGTGCCGGAGGTGACCAGCGTGGCGTGGAGAAGGCGGCCGGGGCTGAGCTCGTACGGTGGTCCGGCCCGCCGCAGTGCGGTCAGCACGTCGAACTCCCAGGACTCCATGTCGTGCGCCGCGAACACCGCCCGCCGCGCGCGGTCGAGGTGCCGGGCCAGCCGGGAGACCCGGCTGAGGACATGCAGCGGCTCGGTGTCGAGGTCTGGCCGCTCCATGTGCCAAGCCGCAACCAGGCGATCTACCTCGTCCTCCACAATCGATCACCTTACCTGTCTTGACATCGAGATATCTAGCGGACATCATCTATCTCGATGTCAAGAGATATCTGGAACCCGCGACAGTACCGGGCGTACTCCTCCGAACGCGCCCGGCCGTTCTTCGAGCTTCTGGCCCGCGTCGACGTCGAGGCCCCGGCATATGTGGTGGATCTGGGCTGCGGCCCCGGCGAACGCACCGCGGACCTGGCCACCCGCTGGCCCGGCGCGGTCATCGAGGGCGTCGACAGCTCCGGACAAATGATCAGCGAAGCCCGCCATATGCTCCGCCAGCCACCCGGAACGGACACTCACACGCCGGCCCACCCAAACGCCGAAGACGCACCCGGCGCCGCGCAGGGTGGCGGGGTGTTGCGGTTTTCGGTCGGGGATCTCGCTGAGTGGGCGCCGGATCGGGCCGTTGATGTGATCTTTTCCAATGCGGCGTTGCAGTGGGTGCCTGAGCATCGGAGGTTGCTGTCGCGGTGGGTGGAGGCGCTCGCGCCCGGTGGGCGGTTGGCGTTCGGCATGCCGGGGAACTTTGAGGGGCCCAGTCATGTGCTGCTCCGTGAGTTGTGTGAATCGCCGCGTTGGGGTGACCGGCTCGGTGCGGTGAATCGGCACAACGTGGTCGGTGACCCCGCCGACTACTTCGAGCTGTTGAGTGACCTCGGCTGCGACGTCGACGCCTGGGAGACGACCTACCTTCAGGTGCTCCACGGGCTCGATCCGGTGCTCGCCTGGATGAAGGGCACCGCTCTGCGGCCGGCCCTCGACGTGCTCACCGACGAGGGAGAGCGCGAGGAGTTTCTCGGCGAGCTGGCGGTGTTGCTCCGCCAGGCGTACCCGCCGGGGCGGCACGGCACCGTGTTCCCGTTCCGTCGCGTCTTCGTCGTCGCCCGCCCGAAGGCATCCCCTCCTCGTTCGTCGTGAAGCTCGCGGCCTGGCACCGTCCGACCGCCACAGGCACTCCCCCCGACAAGGCGCGAAGGAGAGAACGGCGATGACGCTGCTGGCCGGTATTCACCACGTACAGCTTGCCGCGCCGCCCGGGTCGGAGTCGCTCATGCGGGACTTCTACGCCGGCACTCTCGGCCTGACCGAGGTGGCCAAGCCGCCCGTGCTCGCCGCGCGGGGTGGGGTGTGGTTTCGGGCCGCCGGGGTCGAGATCCACATCGGCGTCGAGGACGGCTTTCGGCCCGCGCGCAAGGCGCATCCCGGCATTCTCGTGCGGGACCTCGACGCGATGGCCGAGCTGCTCAGGGCGGCGGGCCACGAGGTGCGCCCCGACGACCTGCTGCCGGGGTTTCGGCGGTTCTACGTCGATGACCCCGTCGGAAACCGGCTGGAGCTACTCGAGCCCGACCCCGCCCGCTAGGCAGGTAGGGCCTGTCTCGAACTCCCGCCGTCCTGCGGCTCAGCGCCCAGGCGACACCTTGCCGCAGCGCCCGGGCGACATCTAGCCGCGTCGCCCTCAGCCGACGCCTCGCCGCCTCGCCGACAGCCGAGCCCGGGCCGACCCCTCGTCCGCCCACCCGCCGACCCCTCGTCCGCCCACCCACCCGCCGGTCGCATCACCGACCCGTCGGGGACAGAGCGCCTAGATCCGCTCGGTGGCCAGCTCCCAGTCGGCCAGGATGTCGAGGAGGATGGCCAGCACGCGGCGGAGCTCCTCGGCGTGGTCGGCCTTGCGGGTGGCGAGCGCGAAGCGGTGTTCTTCGATCTCCAGGGCCAGCACCGCCGCTTCCAGACCTGCCGCGAATCTCATCGCGCAGGCATCGGCTTCGTTGTCGTTGGCCTCGCGGGCTCGCTGCTCGTCGACGAAGCGGTCCATCCGCGCTCGTAGCCGCGCCCAGTTGACCTGCCGTTGTCCGGAGCCGGCGGCGCCGTGCCACATGAGGAGTCCCTTCGCTGGAGTTCATGATCCGAACGATAGGGCAAGGGAGTGACAATACGGCTACACAGAGTCAGGTGATCTCTGGCTCGATGCTCGTCCGGCGCGTGGTGCGGACCGTTCGCGCGGTGTCCTTGGCCTCTTTGGCGGCTTCTTTGGCCTTGGCCTTCAGGTCCTTCTGGCGAGCCTTGTGGTCGGTCGTGAGGTACGGCTTCGGCTCCAGGCCGGACAGGCCGTTCCACGCGAGGTTCACCAGATGCGCGGCGACCTCCTCGCGTTTGGGTTTGCGGACGTCCAGCCAGTACGTCCCGGTCAGGGCGACCATGCCGATCAGTGCCTGGGCGTACAGCGGAGCGCTCTTGGGGTCATAGCCCTTGTCGCGGAACTCGTCGCCGAGGATGTGCTCGACCTGGTTCGCGATGTCGCTCAGCAGGCTGGCGAACGTGCCGGTCGCCGATGCGGCGTGCGAGTCGCGTACGAGGATGCGGAAGCCCTGGCTGCTGTCCTCGATGTATTCCAGCAGGGCCAGCGCGGCGCGTTCGATCTTCTGCCGGGGATGCCCGCCGACCAGCGCCTTCGTGACGGTGTCGAGCAGGCGTTCCATCTCGCGGTCGACCACGACGGCGTAGAGGCCCTCCTTGCCGCCGAAGTGCTCGTACACGACGGGTTTGGAGACGCCGGCAACGGTGGCGATCTCCTCGATGGAGGTGCCGTCGAAGCCGCGTTCGGCGAAGAGGGTCCGGCCTATGTCGAGCAGTTGCTCCCGTCGTTCTTTGCCGGTCATGCGCTTACGACGGGACCGGGGGGGTTCGCTCACATCATCAATTGTGACGGTCACACTTTCTCCTGGCCTGGCGGCTCGTCAACGGGAGAACGCCGGCGGTGCCGTACTCGGATGGGGATTGGAGGGTGGCGCCCTGCTCACGAGGCACGGGAGGTCTCCGGGTGAGCGTCGCGCTGAGCGCGCCCGGCGGCCGGTATCGGCCGCCAGGGGCGCCGTGGAGTTGTTTAGTTATGCTTACGATATCCGTTTCGCGGCCAGCCGTTCGGCATTCGGCCACCGGACATCAGAGACCCAGCCGGCCTTCTCGAAAGCCCAGATCACCCGAGCGCTGCTGTCGAGCTGGCCCTTGAGCGCTCCGTGCCGGGCGCAGGTCGGGTCGGCGTGGTGCAGGTTGTGCCACGACTCGCCGAACGACGGAATCGCCAGCCACCACACGTTGCGGGACTTGTCCCGGGACTCGAACGTCTCCTCGCCCATGGCGTGGCAGATGGAGTTGATGCACCAGGTGACGTGGTGGAGCACGCAGATGCGTACGAGCGCGCCCCAGAAGAAGCCGGTGGCGGCACCCCACCACGACATGGTCAGCAGCCCGCCGAGCGCGGCGGGGAGCAGCAGCGAGGCGGCGACCCAGACCGGGAAGAGACGGCTGACGATCCGCATGTCCTTGTCGGCCACCAGGTCGGGGCAGAACTTGTCCGGAGACGTGCGCTCACTGTCGAACAGCCAGCCCACGTGGGCCCAGACCATGCCCTTGGTGAGGGCGCGCCAGTCGCTGCCGAACCGCCACGGCGAGTGCGGGTCGCCCTCCAGGTCGGAGTACTTGTGGTGCCGCCGGTGGGTCGCCACCCAGTCGGTGACGCTCATCTCCAGCGACATGCTGCCGGCCACCGCGAGCGCGATCCGCACCAGCGTGGCCCAGAAGAACGCGGTGGCTGCGCCCGCCCAGGACATCGACCACAACCCGCCGATCAGCGCCGGGGCCAGCATCGAGACCGCCACCCAGCCGCCGAACCAGCGGGAGATCCGGGACACATCGCGGTCCGCCAGCCAGTCAGGGCAGAATTTCTCCGTCGAGGTGACATTGCCGTCCACCAGCCAGCCGACGTGCGCGAATATCAGGCCCTTGGTCAGCGCCTTCCAGTCGTTGCCGAACCGCCACGGCGAGTGCGGGTCGCCCTCCCGGTCGCTGTACTTGTGGTGCCGCCGGTGATCGGCGACCCAGCTCAGCACCGGGCCCTCGATGGCCAGGCTGCCGGCTATCGCTAGCGCGATCTTGAACCCGCGCACCGCCTTGAAC
>JBOHSB010000111.1:0-26578 GCA_050733015.1 Gemmatimonadales bacterium | reverse complement strand
CGGCCAGCTCGTCCGAGGTGTCGGCCGCCGCCGGTGTCGGAGCCTGGACCGGCGCCGCCGCGTTGGCGGCCGCCGCGCAGCGGGCCCCCCGAATCGCCTCGAGCCGCCGGCTCAGGGATTCGAACGTGGCGATGAGGCTGTCGGTCTTGGCCTCCCCGGTGGGTGCGGGCGCCACTATGGGCGGCCCGGAGGGGCAGGTTCCCGACTCGAGCGAATCGAGCCGGGCGGTGAGCCCGCGCAGTCCGCGCGCCACCGAATCAGTGGCGGCCCCGCGAGGGACCTGGGCTCTGGCGGCGGTCGCGCCTCCCAGCCACAAGGCCAAGAAGACGACCGTCCGGGCACGGACGGGCATGAACGCTCCGATGTAGGGGACCACGCGCCCGGGTTGGGCGCGCGAACGTCACGCGGATCGGAGCGGGGGCGGAGCTCGGGAGCTGGCGGGGCGGTGGGAGGTGGAGTGCGGCTGAGCGGCCTGGGGCGCGGCCCGCTCGTGCCGGACCAGCAACGTCGATTCGACCGAGATACTGGTGGGTTGCGGCGCGCAGGGCGGGAAGATGGCGGCCTGGCAGAAGGCGCAGGTCGCTTCGTTGTGCACCGGCGTGGGGAGCGATTCCCGCGGCGTCCCGATGGTGGGGACCGAATCACCGGTCGGGATCGGAGGATGCTCCGCGCCTGCGGCCACGCCCAGGGCAAGCGGCAGGGCGAGCAGGAGCAGCCGGAGCAGTCGGCCGATGCGCATCGGCTGAAAGGTGGACCGGTGGGACCGCGGGTTCAAGGCCTCATCCCGCGTCACTGACCGAAACCCGGCGGACGGGGCCCTCGGTCGGGAGGATAAACCAGAAGGTGGACCCCTTGGCGGGGATGGATTCCGCGCCGATCCGGCCCCCGTGCAGCTCCACGAACTTCTTCGACAAGGCCAACCCCAGGCCCGTGCCCTGGGCCTGCCGGCTCGCCGAGCTCTCGACCTGGCTGAACTCCTGGAACAGCTTCGCCATGTCTTCGGGGGCGATGCCGATGCCGGAGTCCGCCACCGCGACCCAGATGACGTCCTGGGTCACGGACCGCCGCTCGTCGCCGGCGCGGTCGGCCGGGAGCGGCAGGGGGGCGCGGGTGGCCACCGCGGTCAATTCGATCAGCCCGCCCTCGGGGGTGAACTTGGACGCGTTCGAGAGCAGGTTGAACAGGATTTGACGCACCCGCACGCTATCCGCGAGCACCGGGAGCGGTCCGTCGTCGAGCTTCAGGGTGCACTCCTGGCGCTTGGCCCCACGGAGACTCGCCGTGTCGGAGACGGCGCCGGTGATCGCGTCGCGCAGGTCGGTTCGCGCCAGCGTGAGTGACATCCGCCCGGCCTCGATCTTGGACAGGTCGAGCACGCTGTTGATCAGGGCCAGCAGATGGCGCCCGTTCCGGAGCACCGACTCGAGGAAGTCCCGCTGCTGGGCCGGTACCTCGCCGGCCCCGCCCTCGAGGATCAGGTCGGAAAACCCGATGATGGCGTTGAGCGGCGTCCGGAGCTCGTGGGACATGTTGGCCAGGAACTCGCTCTTGAGCCGGGTGGCCCGCGTGAGCTCGACGTTCTTCGCGGCCAGCGCCCGCTCGTTCCGCCGGCTCTGCTCCAGCACCGCGGCGCGATCGAGCCCCACCACCACCTGGTCGCCGAGGATCTGGAGCAGCTGGAGATCGTGGTCGCTGAACCGGCGCCCGTCGCGCCGGTTGTAGACGCTCACGGTGCCGATCACCACCCCGGCCGAGCGGAGCGGCACCATGGCCGCGGTGCGAAGCTCGACGGGCACCTCCGGAACCCTGTAGGAGCGGGTGTCGGCGGCGAAATCGTCGGAGATGAGCGGCGTGTCGTTGGTGACGACCCAGCCGAGGATCGAATGGTCCACCGGGATGAGGGCGCCTACCGCGTCGAGGAGCGGGCCGGTGGCGGCGGCCACCCGCAGAAAGCGCCCCTCCTCGACCATGAGCGTGACGCCGCCGCTCTCGGCCTCGAGCAGATCCGCGGCGGCGGTGGCGACCTCCTGGATCAGCCGGGGCGTGTCGGTGCCGGCGAGCAGGGTCGCGGCGAGATGCCGCAGCCGCTCCAGCTCCCGATTCCTCGCCGCGGCGGCCTCGAGCGCGCGCCGCAGCTCGGCGCTCCGCTCGCGGCCCATCCGGTCGCCCCGGCGCACGGCGAGCCAGGTGAGCCAGGTCGTGATCAGCGGCAGGACGATGCCGAGCCAGCTCGACTGGAAGGCGAAGTACACCCCGGCCCAGCCCACGACCACCGCGATGGCCGAAAGGGCGGCGGGCCCGAGCGGCTGTCTCATCCGTCGCCGCCCTCGGACAGCAGCTCGCGGAACTCGGTCTCTCCCGTGGCCAGCATCCGGCGGAGGTAGGGCCGGCACAGCCCGCACCCGGCGCCGCACCCGGTGGCCCGGGCGATCTCCTCCAGCCCCCAGCCGCCCGCGCGGGCGAGCGGCAGCACCTGCGCGAAGGGCATGCGGCGGCAGACGCACATGGAGACGAGCACGCCGGCCACGGCTAGGGATTGGTCGGGCGTACGTCGATCTCGCTCACCATGGCCCGGGGCGGAAGGCGGACGGCGGCGACGATGGCCTCGGCGACGTCTTCCGGCTGCAGGATGCGTTGGGGATCGCTCTTGAGCATCGCCTGGTCGCGCAGCATGCCGGTGTCCACCGAGCCGGGGCAGATCGTGATGACCCGGATGCCGTCCTTCCGCACCTCCAGCATGAGGGACCGGGCGAACCCTAGCACGGCGTGCTTCGATGCCGTGTAGGCGGTGCCGCCCGCGAAGCCGTTCCGGCCGGCCAGGCTCGCGACGTTCACCACCGTCCCCGCCCGCCGCCGGCGCATCCCGGGAAGCACGGCCCGGGTCACCACGAAGAGACTGCGCACGTTGGTGGCCATGGTCGTGTCCCAGTCCTCGAGCGTCAGCTCCTCGAAGGGCCGGGCGAGGAGGACGCCGGCATTGTTGACCAGGAGACCGATCTCACCCAGCGCCTCGGTCACCCGGGCCACCGCCTGCGCGACCGGCTCCGGCTGGCCTACGTCGGCGGCCGCGCCGGCGGCCGTAATGCCGGCGGACCGGAGCTCGGCGACGAGCGCCTCGACGTTGGCGGCCGTACGGGCGCACACGCCGACGGCGTAGCCGGCGCGGCCCAGGGCGAACGCGGTGGCTCGGCCGATGCCGTGGGTCGCGCCGGTGATGAATGCGGTGGATTCGGGGGGCATGGCGAAATCTAAAGTGGTTTAAGGATCTCGGTTGAGATCGTGCGGCCCTTTACCACGAAGGCATTTCGTGCCTTCGTGGTGAAATGCCCGCAGGATCCCCGCCAAACGACGTCCCCTGAGTACGCGACCTACCGCCGGAGCGCCGCGACCTCGACGCCGAGCGCGTCCAGCCGCTGGATGATCTCCTGGTACCGGGCGCTCTCCGACATCGCGTCCTTGCCCCGGAAATAGATGGTGCCGTTGGGATAGAGGACGGCGTAATTCACCTCGTCCAGGCTGTCGAAGCCCCGCTCGTGCGCCTTGGCGGTCAGCTCGCCCGCGTTGATGTGGAGCCGCCGCATCTCGGCGTACTGCAGGTTGCCGCCCGCGATCAGGCAGATGTCGCGGTCCGACTTGGAGAGGTGCTCCTCCTCCGGCCCGCGATAGTAGATCCGCACCAGGATGGCGTTGACCAGGAGGAGTGCGGCGGCGCCGACCGCCCCGCCCAGGAGCGACGTATCGTTGCCGATGATGGCGTTCTGCACCGTGTTGGACAGAGTCAGCAGCACGACCAGGTCGAACGGATTGAGCTGCGCCAGCACCCGTTTCCCGGCCTTACGGAGCAGGGCCACGAGCAGGAGGTACACCAGCACCGGCCGGACCACTTTCTCCACCAGGGACACGGGATGGGTGGCGCTGTCCGGCGCGCCGAAGTAGAGGAGATTGGACCAGAGCGCTTGCCAGTCCAGGTGGACCAGGTGGAGCCACAGCGTGTGCCAATCCAGGTGGGGCATCGGAATCTCTCCGGCGATTAGCTTCCTCAACATGGCCCTGCCGCTTCAGCATCCAATCGTACGGCCCAACCGCGGGAGCCGTAAGCCTGACGCGCCCAAGCCCGGCTGGCGCGAGCGGATCCAGGCGCTGAAGCACGTGCCCCGGCTGCTCCGCCTGGTGTGGGAGTCCGAGCCGCGCTACGTGGCGGGGATCCTGGTGCTCCGGGTGCTCCGCTCGCTGGTGCCGCTGGTGGTCCTGTGGATCGGCAAGCTGATCGTGGACGAGGTGGTGCGGGCCATCGGCGCGGCGGGACACGGCGGCGCGGTGGACTGGAGGCGCCTGGCCGAGCTGCTCGCGTTCGAGCTCGCGGTGGCGCTGGTAGGGGAAGGCCTGGCCCGGCTCTCGGCGCTGCTCGAGAGCCTGCTGGGCGACCTGTTCGCCAACCAGACCAGCGTCGAGCTCATGCGGCACGCGGCCGAGCTCGATCTCGAGCAGTTCGAGGACGCGGAGCTGTACGACAAGCTGGAGCGGGCCCGGCGGCAGACGGTCGGGCGGATCGGGCTCTTCACCCTGCTGCTCGCGTCGGTGCAGGACGCGATCACGCTGGTCACCCTGGCGGCGGCGCTCGCGGTCTACGTGCCGTGGCTGCTGCTCCTCCTGGTGATCGCCGTGCTGCCGTCGCTCCTGGGCGAGACCCACTTCGCGTCGCTAGGGTACTCGCTGCTGTACTCGTGGACGCCCGAGCGCCGCCAGCTCGACTACCTCCGCTACATCGGCGCCAGCGACGTGTCGGCCAAGGAGCTCAAGCTCTTCGGCCTGTCCGACTTCCTGGTGGGCCGCTACGACCGGCTGAGCCAGGAGTTCTACGAGGCCAACAAGCGCCTGGCGGTCCGCCGGAGCTTCGTCTCGACGCTCCTCGCGGGCCTCGGCACCCTAGGCTACTACGGGGCCTACGCGGTCATCATCTACCTCACCGTGACCGGGTACCGCTCGCCGGCAGGCCCGTTCACCATCGGCGTGCTCACCTTCCTGTCGGGATCGTTCCGCCAGAGCCGCGACCTGATTCAGCGGGTGCTGCTGTCGCTGTCGCAGGTGTTCGAGCAGAGCCTCTACCTCGACGACCTGTTCTCCTTCCTCGGGATCGAGCCCGGTATCCGCCGGAACCCCGAAGGCCATCAAGTGCCGGTGCCGATCCGGACCGGCTTCGTGTTCGAGAACGTCGGCTTCCGCTATCCGGGCGCCGACCGCTGGGCGGTGCGCGGCCTCGACTTCTCGCTCGCGCCGGGGGAGCGGATCGCGCTGGTGGGCGAGAACGGCGCGGGGAAGACCACGCTGGTCAAGCTGCTGGCCCGGCTGTACGACCCGACCGAGGGGCGGATCCTGCTGGAGGGGGTGGACCTCCGCGAGTACGACGTGGACAGCCTGCGGCGGAACGTGGGGGTGATCTTCCAGGACTTCGTGCGCTACGATTTTCTGCTCAAGGAGAACATCGCGGTCGGCAACATCGCCGAGCGCGAGGACGAGCGGCGCATCGAGACGGCGGCCCAGCGCAGCCTGGCCGACACCGTCGCCGCCCGGCTGGCGGGCCGGTACGACCAGATGCTGGGACGCCGGTTCGACAACGGAGTGGAGCTGTCGGGCGGCGAGTGGCAGAAGGTGGCGCTGGCCCGCGCCTACATGCGCGATGCCCAGCTCCTCATCCTCGACGAGCCGACGGCCGCGCTCGACGCCCGGGCCGAGTACGAGGTGTTCCTCCGGTTCTCCGAGCTCACGGCGGGGCGGATGGCGGTACTCATCTCCCACCGGTTCAGCACGGTGCGCATGGCCGACCGGATCCTGGTGCTCCGGAACGGGGAGCTGGTGGAGCACGGAACCCACGCGGCCCTGGTCGCGCAGGGCGGGTTGTACGCGGAGCTGTTTCAACTGCAGGCGGCGGGGTATCGGTAGCGTCACCGGGAACCCTACGGCCGACCTGTTTGTACCTAAGCAGGCAACAGGGGACATTGCTGCCGCCGGCCGATCCTCGGCCGCGCCTGTCCGATACCCAGGGTGAACAAATGCTGACGTCAGCGGGACCTCGAATCGGGGCATCGCGTCGCGGTGCGATGCAGTGCTGCATGGTGGCGGCGTTAGTGGTCGCGAGAGCTGGTGGAGTGTCGGCCCAGGGGCCGTCGGCGGCGGGTCCCGCGCTCCGGCGGGAGTCCCGGTCCATCCGGATCACGTCGGATAACGCTCGGGTCAGCAACTACTTACACGAGCTGGCAGGGCCGCGCGCCCTCATCGGCGTGGTCGGGGGCGGCGTGCTCCAGGAGCTTCGTCAGCACGATGCCCCCGGCGGCCTGGAGAGAGAGATCGCTTCTCGGGCGACGCAGCACGCGGCGGAGGTGAGCGTCCGCCACGGCCTTGCCGCCTTGATGCACCGCAACACGGACTACCACTACGAGTTCTGCGAATGCCGCGGCTTCGGTCCGCGGGTGGGGCATGCCGTGGTCCAGGCCTTCACCGACCGCCGGGATGACGGGAGCCGGGCGTTCTCGGTTCCCCGCGTGGCCGGGAGCTACGCCGGGAGCTTCGCCGGCCTCGCCTGGGACCACAGTCGCGGCGCCGCGGACGTCGCCGTCGGGACGACCCTGTCCTTTGGCCTGTCGGCGCTGTTCAATGTCGCCCGGGAGCTGAGCGGCATCGGCCGGCCCCACTAGGAAGGGATTTCGGCGGTCATCGTTCTGGCTACTCGTGACTCGGGACCACGGCCGTTGGCTCCTTCCCGTCCGAGCGCCCGACTTATCGCACCACGATGGGCGCCGTCCACCGAAACGTGCCCCACGCCATCGCGAGTGTGCCGTGCCTGGCGTCGCTCGCCTCGATCGAGATGGTGAACTTCTCCACCGGTGGTTCCGCGCTGTCCGCTGTCATGGGCGCCGTGCCCAGATCCTGGCTCCGGTTGTATTCCGTTCCCCACTGCCCGGTTTGCCGATTCACGATGAGGTCGACGCGACTGACGTGCGGGACGGTCCACAGGGTGTACGTCCCTGCCGGCAGTGCCAGTCCCGCGAGCGTGATCGGCGCCGAGGTGGTGAGCTGGGTCGCGGCATTCGCTCCCGTGCGCCAGACGCGGTCATAGCTGATCACGTTGCCTAGCAGCGTACGCCCGCGCGCCAGGGGGCGACCGTAGTCCACCGAGAAGGTGGCGGCGCCGATGGTGGCTCGCGCGGTATCGCGCACGCTGAGCTGCACCAGGCCGGTGGCTCGTTCTGCCGCCGTGAGCCGATCCCCGATCGCCTCGACGTCCGGTGGTGTGGTGGTGCGCGTAACGGCGACCTTGTAGGTGCTCCGCATCCCCGAGTAGGTCAGCATCCGCCCGCCGCTGTCGACCGTCACATCACCGGTCCCCGCCAGCCAGTCGTGCCGCAGCTCCACCTTGCCCCCCGCGTGCGGAATCACGAAGCCCCTGTGGAGGACGAAGCTCGGCCCCACATCCCGATCCGGATAGAACTGCCGGAACCGCACGCTGTCGCCCGACTGGAGTCCGGTGGCGGCCGCGCGCCGGAGCGCCGCCGCGATCTCCAGCTCGATGACGCTGTACATCATCGACACGTGCGGCACCGTGATCGCTCCGCCCGTGGCGAACGAGGTGTCCCGCACGCCGCCGCTGTCGCGGACCGAGATGGTCACCGCGTCCTTGGAGAACTTGGCCGTGACCCGGCGTCCGCGTTCCCTCGGCGACGGGCCGTTCGGCGTTCGCACGTCCATCACCATTTGCCGGATCGTGCCGTCGCTGGCCAGGTCGAACTCGGTGTGACGCCGTCGCACGAACGGCCAGCGATCCACGCCGTCGGTGACGAGCCGCGTGGGAGAGCGCGAGATGCGCTCGACCGAGACGGTGTCGTTGCCGAGCAGGGCCACGAAGCCGTAGCGCTCGGGTGGCGCCGCGGCGTTGCAGGCGAGGAAGAGCAGGACGAGGAGCGGCGAGCGCTTCATCTGATGGCCTTTCGAGGTGTGAGCCGGAGCGGCTCCCCCAGAGCGGCGAGATCGATGTCGAAGGAGCCCCAGATACCTACGTGCCGGCGCCACCGGAGTTGCACTTCGACAGAATTCAGGAGCGGCGGCTTCCCGGCTTGACAACGCCGAGCAACGATCCCATCTACAGACTTCGCCATAGCGCTTCGGTCGACGTGCTTCGCGATCTGCTGGAGCCTCGCATTGGCCGCATCAGCCGCAACGAGTACTTCCCGGTCGAGAGGCGGGAGGGGTTCGCCCGCCCCTCCGGCGTGTCCCAGACCGCGGCCGCCGGCGCCTCGGGTCGCTGAGCAGGGTCGCCGAAAAGGCACGGGGCCTCGGGATCGCTCCCGAGGCCCCTTCTCTTGCGTATTCTGCCGTCAGAACATCGTGTTTCCGTTCGCCGATGTCTCGGGAATCGGTTGGAGCACGTCCCAGTGCTCCACCACTTTCCCGGCGCCATCGAGCCGACAGATGTCGATCCCGGCCCAATCGCGATCGCCCGGCCACTGCTGGTAGCAGTGGAGCACGACGTAGTCGCCCTCGGCGATCACCCGCCTGAACTCCACCCGCTTGCCTGGGTAATCGCGAGCCATGCGCTCGAAGTACGCGATGAAGGCAGCCTTCCCATCCGCGACCATGGGGTTGTGCTGGGTGTACGTGGCGCCCGCATGGCGCTCGACCGCCTCGGCGGGGCGGGATTGATTGAACATGAGGTCGTAAAATGTCGTGACCGTCCGCTTGTGCGCTCCAGGTGGTCGTCCATGGCGTCTCTCCGTGCAGGCCCCAGGCGCGGCTGCAGCGACAGGTCAGGTCGTCGGTTCGCTGAAACAGAGGATGTATCCGTCGGGATCCTCGACGTAGAACTCCCTGCACGACCACGGCCGCTCGTCCAGGGGCCGGGTGATTCGCGCGCCGCGCGCACGCAGCTCGTCGTGCAAGCTCGCGGCGCCGACGACGGCGATGTAGGCGTCGAGGTGTTCCTGTTGGTGGCGATGTGCTCGGTCGGCGATCGTCTTCGCCGCGCACTTGAGGTGGATCGCGCATCCATCGCGACTGACGCTCGCGTAGAACGACTCGTAGCAGAAGTCGAGGTCGAAGCCGAGCTGGTCGCGGTAATACGCGATCGCGGCGCGAAGATCGTCCACCAGGAGCTGCGGTGCGATCCTGGTGAGCCTTGGGGCGCCGGCAACGGGCGCATTCGTCATGCTAGTGACCCTCCCTAGGACCGGCGGGATGACCGGCGCATCGGTTGTAGGCGATCACCACACCGCTCGTGCCACCCCCGGTTTAGTCGCCCCATCGTCAGGTATGAGTCTGCCGTACGTAGCTTGCCCCCAGCGCACATACATAGAGCCCGAGTCCGAATACCAGATGGGTCGCGAGACTCTTGAGCCTCGCCTGGGTCGGATCAGGGGTTCTCGAGGCGGCGCGTCGGGCCAGCGTCTTGGCTGTAATGCGAAGATGGCACCGGCCGTGAGAGCAAGCGCCAGCATCAGCATTAGAGCTCGCTTCACCAACACTCCTCCCGCTGTCCGCCTAGCGCCCTGCGGCTCAGTCGCGAGCGGCAGCTACGTTCACGCGAAGAAGTCCAAACCAACTGCCGCTCGTCGGCTGCAGCGGCCGGTTGGGCGGACTACACGACCGACGTACACGATCGGAGACGTTCTCTGACCGCGCTCGGGGCGAAGCGCGATGACGGCGATTGAGCGAAATCGCTGAGCGGTCGTCGATCAGTCGTGCGCCTTGATCGATCCTTCGATGACTTCGGGTTTTTGTCTCAGCAGTTGCGCCATATGCGTGCGCACGAACTCGGCCGCGAGAGCCACCGATTCGTCCGCACCGTCCTTGTCCTTGAAGACGCCGAATGAGGCGCCCTCACCATTCCCGGTATCCAGCCAGTAGTAGCGGTCGAAGCCATTGGCCTTGCGGATGATGGGCACGAACTGTTCCTGGATGAGCCGATCGATCTCGGCACTGTCCTTCTTGTCGAAGTGGTAATGGCGGATGACGGCAAACATGGGACCTCCTTTTGCGAGCCGAACTTGTAGTATATGACAGCTTATCGTGCCATCAGGCGGATCGCGAGCCGGCCCCAGCAAATGAGGAACGCAAGGCCGCCTAGGCCCTGTCGTGGCGGTCACGCAGTTGAGAAATGCCGCCTAACGGCTTGGCGCTTCACCTGTGGGCGACTCGGCCGCCGGCGGCGGCATAGTGGACGTAGAGAAGTTGGTATTTAGGCGCACGACCATCTCGCTTCCATTAGCACGCGGCGCGCCCGGCAGGTGCAAGCGCGTGTTAGGCCGCGAGTCGAAGGTGGACGCCTGGAAGGAGCCGAACCGCCACTCGGTCACCTGGGCCCAACCCCAATGCAGGAACTAGTGCATCGCAGGCGAATATGCTTCGCGATGCGAGCCATCATCTTGGGCCCGATCTCTTCGTCGTCGTGAAAGCGGAATATGAAATCGGGCCATCCAACTCGGGCGAGCGTCCGGTGGAGCCCGACTGCCGTTTGATACTCCAACCAAGGCGGAGGAGCGCCGCGAGGACGCGCCGCGCTTTGGCGGCTCCCCAGCTACTCACGCCGCGTGAAAGGTGACCGTGAGGAGTTCGGGGACGGCTTCACCATGTTCGAGGCGCTCGGCGAGGACCTGCAGTGCCAGCGCCTGCACCTTGGCAACGGCGTCCGTGCGCGTCACACCGTAGGTCAGCCCGCCTGGGCGCCATCCAGCGGCCGTCTGCCTCCTGATCCCGCTCGATTTCGAAGGTCATAGCGACTCCTGAGAGGACCCTCCCAATCTACCATGCCGGCCTGCGTGCGGCCTAACGACATGCGCATCAGCTGCAGGCTCTCAAGCCCGCGCCCGTACAAACGGATGGTCCACAGCGTCCTCCAGGGACGCTGCGCCCGAGCCGAGCTCGGGACCCGTCCGGCCTGTTGGCTGCATGCGCGGGTTAGGCGTCACGCCTCGCAAGCGCGCACAGACGCCGATCACTCCTCGGCGAACGGCTCAAGCAGAGCGAAATAGCAACCTTGTGGATCCCTGCAAAGGACGTGGACCCCGTACCCGGGCACACGCAGACGTTCGGTGATGAGTCGCCCTCCGAGGCGTGTGACCTGAGCGCACACCTCATCTATGGAGTCCACCTGGACAATGACCGAGACGCGTGCTTCGCCTGAACGGGACTCGACGATCCCACCCGGAATACCCTGCTGCGCTGACGCTTCCGAGGTTTGCAACTGCCCGTAGTTCACGGGGTCGGGCAGCTTGCTGGCCGACCAGCCAAACACTCCGCGATAGAACGCGACAGCCTGCTCTGGATTCGGAACACTCAATTCAAAGTGCACTACGTGCGCCACGGTGTCCCTCCAATGCACAGCTTGCCGAGGTGTCTCGAAAATCGTCGTGCACGCCTAACGAAATGCAAATCAGCTGCAGGCGATCATCCTCGCGCCCGCACAAATCAACGGTCCTTATCAGCCTCAAGGAGCCGCGCGCCCGCTTCGGAACTTCGGCCGGTCCGGCCTGTCGGCTGCATGCGCGGGTTAGGCACCGGCCTGCGGAGGTGCCCGAGGGCACTTCACGGCTCGGGCGCGACGCTGGCGGACTCTCGGGAGCGGTCCAGCCGACGGCGTAGCCCAGCGCCTACCCACGCTGGGACCAGACAGAGCGCCCCGTAGAACGCAAACACCACCAGGCCCAGCGGCAACAAGTTGGCGGTCGGATTCTGCACGAACGCGACCACCGCCTGCGCGCCGAAGGGCACCAACGCCCATCGCCACGCTCGCTCTGGGGCGAAGAAGGCCAAGCCCGCCACGACGAGCGCGGCCGAGGGCAGAAACCATGAGAAATAGAGGTCGCTGTCCCAGGCCTCTCTCCGATGGGTCAGGTAACTGATCGCGATCCATCCGACCGCGCCCGTTGCGGCTGCGACTGAGTAGGCCCACTTCGGCTGAAGGGTGCTCATCGCACGCTCCGGAGTTGGTGCCGCGTGCCTAACGACTTGCGCATCAGCTGCAAGCGACTCGCTCGTCCTGCACTAACCTACGTTCCGCCGCCTGCCATCGGCGGGTGGCGGCGCACCAGCATTCCGCTTGGACGCGCTTGTCGGCTGCATACGCGGGTTAGGTCGCAACCGGCACACCGTCACTCCGAGCGCGTCCAGTGCTCCGGGGCGCTGACCCACCGCACGATCCTCCAGGAACCGTCGGACTGGCACCGCCACAGTTCGGAGCCCCGGATCTCGCGCTTCACCCCAACCGAAGCACCGGGAAAGTGACGCCATTCCTGCCAGATATCATGCACGGCGGCAAGTCCATTCGAGACCGCTACGTCGTCGACGCGGACCTCGAACCTAGTGATGGCACGCCCAGTATCAGCCGAGATGCCCGCAGCGGCAAACGCAGCACTGTCGCCGAACTCAGCACCGCTTGGGAACCAGCCAACCACGTGCGGCGCCCAGATGGTGCCGGCCGCGGCACGATCGCCGCGATTGGTTTCCTCCACCCATTGCTGCAGTCGTTGGCGAATCCTGGTGGCAGCAACGCTGTCTGACCTGCCGCAAGCTGAGGGAAGCTGAGCGGCGACACTCGTCACGAGGCACGGGGTAAGCGTAGCTAAGAGAACGCTGCGGATCGCAGTGTGCATAGACCTCTTCGGTTGCGCCCTAACGAAATGCAAATCAGCTGCAAACGACCTGTGAAAACCTACGTTCCATTGTCGCCTCAAGAAGGCCCGCGCCTCAGCGGGGCTCCAGCCAGCCCGCGTTTGTCGGCTGCATTTGCGGGTTAGGCGTCAGCGGCTACGGACCGATGCACTGTCTTTCCCAAGGCGCCGCCGACCAGTCCTAGGCCGAAGCCGGTAAACACCACGCTGAGCACCACCAGGAGCAGGGCGATCGGCCTCAGAGACGGCCCACTCGTTGGAACCGCCCCCAGCCCTGAGGAGATCGCCCAGCCTATGGTGGCATCGATCAGCGCGGTGATCGCCCCGGCGACCCCACCGGCCCAGATGCCGGCGAGCCGACCTGCGCCGGCTCCAGCGCAGAAATAGATCAAGAAGGAAATGGCGCTCAGATTGCTGTAGCTGAAGCCCCAGTGTCGCGCTGCCAAGGAGCCCAGGGTATCGAGAATCAGCACCGCGAGCCCGCACACGAGCCACACATACCGGATGCCGGTCATCGCGGATGCCGTCCTTATGAAACGGTGGGCTGCACGCCTAACGACCGCGCATCAGCTGCAGGCGATCATGGTTCCGCCCGCAGAAACCTTCGTTCCTTTCCAACCCTAGGAACCTTGTGCCCGAAAGGAGCTCGGGGTCGGTCCGGCCTGTCGGCTGCATGCGCTGGTTAGGGCGCAGCGGCCCGAGCTGGCGGCTTCGTCGGCGGGTCTCATCTCTGGGGTGGCCCCCCTAGCAGCTCAGGTCCTGATTCGGCCGGGCCCAGTAGGCGCGCTCGGGTGAGCGCGTCGGCCATTGCCGTGGCGATGACACGGTCGCGCCGGGCGATTAGGAGGACCAGAGTACCTTGTCCGGCGCCAGGCACGCCGTCGAACGCGTCGAGCCGCCGCCCTCGTAGTCTCAGCCGCGGGGCCCACCATCCGCCGGTGAGACGTGCATCGGCAATCCAGGCGGCGGGAACGTCGAGCAAGTCGGGCACCGTGACGTCATCCACAACGCCGACGCCCGTGAGAGAGATTTGCTCGACACGCCGACTCGTGCTCCATTCGAACGTGACGATGTTCCCGTCGAAGTGCACGAGGCCGTGCACGCGGGACCGCACCGACCGCGCGCCGTCGAGGCCGAGGGTGTCGCGTCGTGGAAGCGCGACTTGAAAGGGAACCGGCTCGGAGCCCACCGCTGCTCGTTCCTTGCTGATAGGCCCTGACCCCGTCGTGGCCGGATGGTGGTCGCTACGATCGTCGTTCAACAGAGCCTCAATTTCGGACCGATCCTGGTTTGCTGCGGCCTAACGAAATGCGCATCAGCTGCAGGCCCTGAGGCCCGCGCCCGCACTAACCTACGTTCCCTATCGCGCGCTAGGAGAGTGCCGCCCGCGCGGAGCCCAGCGCCCGCCCGGCCTGTCGGCTGCATGCGCGGGTTAGGCGGCAAGCGCCGGGCCCTCCTGCCTCACGACGCGAGCGGGGTCTGGAGCAGCTCGACGTTTCTGAGCCATACGATGCCCGGACCCTCGACCGCAAGGTTGAGCTTGAGGAGGTCCGGTTTCTGGCCCCTCTTCAGATAGAAAGGGATCTCGTAGCGAGCCCAGTTGACGGTACCCGAGACCGCCTGCTGATAGCCCTTGGAGAAGAACTCGCCTCGACCGGGCAGGCGGCACCACATTTCGAGAAAGGCACGGCCCTTGAGGCCGTCAGCTTTGAGCTCCGCTCGATAGGTCAGCAGACACAGCTCCACGCCGGGATCTTCCACCTCAAAGACTCGTATCGTCTGCTTCCCGCGGGCGTCGATCCGCCAGGCGCCTTGCTCGGCGCGGATGCCATCCTGTGTGATCGTGGGCTGGTCGGCCGCGAAGGCTCGCAGCACCTGCGGGGGCCCCACCGGCGTGGGCCCGGAGAACAGCGACTTGAGCCACCTCAGCATGAGGTTCCCTCCTTAACCTTGCCGCCTAACGAGATGCAAATCAGCTGCGGGCGATTATGTCGGCGCCCGCACAAATCAACGCTTCTGCTGCTCGGCCTCGAGGAGCACGGCGCCCATTCGGAGCGCCGGCCACCCCGGCCTGTCGGCTGCATTTGCGGGTTAGGCAGCCGCTCTGCGATCAAGAAGTCCGGCAGGCACCCCCTCAGCGTGGTGACCCCGAAACCGGTGCTGGTGCCTCATGCCGTGTCCAGGGCTCGAATCGAGTCACCTTCCGTAGGCGCCCGCTCCACATCCCCAGGTGCCCGTGATCATTGGCGTCGAAAACAGCTTCGACGAGCACGTACTGGCGGTTGACGGGCACGTTCGTGCCATCGCTGTCGGGATCGAGTCCTTGTGGTGGATCGATCCAGACGCCGTTGCGATAGATCGCATGGCGCCAGTCATCCTCATGGAGATAGAGCCCGTTCCCTTCGAACTCAAGATTGACGAAGCCGATGACTCGAACCGGCTTGCCGTCGTAGAGCTCGGGCCGCGTAACCAGCTCAACAAGGGAAGGGCCCCACAGAACGCATCGTCTCTGCGCGTCGATCACTTCGCATCGTGCATCGGGAAGTGTCTGAGCAGCTCGGACGTCAGCCTCCGCGCCCACGCGACCAGCGCAGCCACTGATGATGAGCACCGTCCAGAGCGGACCTATTGTTCGAACCATGCTCCCAAACTCCTCGACGCTCGGGGCTGCCTAACTATTAATAGACTGCAAGAAACCTAGAATCACCCGCGCAATCACTTGCACAGCAGACCACCCAATCCCCCCCACCCACCCCAATTAGGCTGCACAGCACGCAGCCGAAGCACCGCAACGCGGAAAGATCGGAATTGGAAGCGATAGGAATGACGCCCGGCAACCCCCACAACCAATATCCGCCTCGCCGCCCAGCCCAGAAAGGCCCCGACGGTCCGGACCATCGGCGGCGAGTCATCCCTCCCTGCTCCTGCACCCCCGACCCCGGTTCACGCGGCCGGCCTCGTGACCTCGCCTGCCGGCGGCCCACCGGTCGAGCCTGCCCCGGGCGCCGCCTCCTCCGACGCGCTCCCCTTCGGCTCCGCCCGCAGCGTGCTCATGCTGACCCACTCCGCCAGCAGCGCCTCGTCGTTCCTGAACCGCACCCGGTTGAGCCCGTCGATCACCCGCACCAGCTCCACGATCTCCTGGCCCACCACCTCGAGCCTCGCCGTCGCGCCCACATGCGCCCCGCGGCCGGCGATGCACTGTTCGTCGGCGGCGTCGAACTCCGCCAGCGCCTGCACCAGGTCGTTCACCACCGAGTCGTCCATCCCGTACCGGACCAGCACCTCCTTGTTCGCCTGCGCGGCATCCAGCATGCTGCCCGCCGCGGCCCGGCGCGCGGCGATGGTGTTCTTCGTGGGCTTGAGCCGGAACGTGCGAGCCAAGTCCGGCTGCTCCCGTTCCGCCCGCCGCGCCGCGGCCCGCAGGTGCGGCAGATGGACCGCCCAGACCCTGTCGATCACCCCACGGCGCACGGCGATACCCCGCCGCTCGGTGATGATGCCTTCGCGCTGCTGGTCCTCGAGCGTCCCGGCCTCCCTCAGGGCGCCGTCGAGCCCGGCCACCGCCGCCTGGTAGCCGCTGCTCTCCATCGGGTGCGCCACGCTGAACTTCTTGACGCTGGTCCCCGTGGTGATCGAACTGCGTGTTCGCCGTTGCATACCCTCCTCGCTTTCGTTGGCCGGCGGGCGACCGGAGCCGCACCGGCGGCTCGACTGCTGAAATGGGATCCGCACCCGTCCGCTCCGGTCCGGCGAAGCGGGCGAGAGGACCTCCTCGTAAGAAGTGTGCCACTCGTTGCAGCCGGTGCGAGGCCGGACGCACCGACGTGCGCCGTTCGTCGTGTGGACGGCGCCCCGCGCGATCGCGCTTGACCCCGACACGATGCGGATCCACCCTCGAGCGATCGGGCCCGGCCCCGTCGCATTCGGCGCGGCACTTCACGCGCGCGCGTCAGCCCGCGCGACGACGGCTCGAGTCCGCACGACGACGCGCCGGCCCCGCACGAATCCGGCGGACCCTCGGGCAATCGCCACGCGCCCCGCAGCTGGACGGGAACCCGCGTCTCGGTCCGTTGCGGCGCCGGCGGAATCGCCAAACGTGCTGCGCGATCTGGCCGCGCCCCAACGAGATCCGCCACCGCGCCGGAACAAAGTCGGCCCGCGCCGCACGAATCGGGGCGCCCCTGCGGCGCCGAGGATCTGCCCCGGCGCTTTTCCGAAGCTCGCCGCACGCCGCGGTCGGTCGCCGCACGAAGTCGGATGGTCGCCGCCGCGTCGCGGGATCCTGTCGCAAAAGAGCAAACCCTCAATGCGCGATTTCGATCCTCCAGGGTGCGATTGCGATCCGCGCTCCCGGAATTCGGCGCGGCCCGCAACGATTCGGAAGGGCCCCCGCGAAAAGTCGGTGGGCCCGCGCGCGAGCGCGCGGGCGCCTCTCAGCTGGCGCAGGAGCCAGGTCACCCCTTCGGACTATCCTCCCAAGAGGACACCGGGGACACCGGACCCACGCGACGGATGGACGGACAGGTCACGGCGCGGCCCTACCTTCGCGCGGAGTTCCACTTGCGACCCTCGCGGAGGCCCCGTGCGCACCGTCACCCTGCTCCTCGCCGCCCTCACCCTGTCCCGGGCTCCCCTGGCGGCTCAGCGGATCCAGCCCAGCCCGTTTGCCCGGGCCGACCTCGGCTCCTACAGCCGGACCGACGCGGCCCGACTCACGGGCACGCGCGTGCCCGACGAGGTGGCCGACGCCGGGAAGATGATGGGGGGTGGGCTCCTGCTCGGCGCGGGCGGCCTGATTGGTGGCGCGCTGATCGGCCACCAGTTCGAGGGCTCCCCCTGCGAGGACTGCATCCTGGGCGCCTTCTTCGGCGCGCTCGTCGGCGAGAGCCTGGCCATCCCCCTCGGGGTCCATCTGGGGAACGGCAGGCGGGGAGACGTGGGGCCGGCGCTGGCCGCCTCGGTCGGGATCGCGGCCGCCGGCCTGGGCGCGGCCGCCTTGAGCCGTCAGTGGGGCGTCCTGCTGGCCATCCCGGTGCTGCAGATCGCCGCGTCGATCGGCATCGAGCGCCACACGGCCGCGGGCAATCCCTGAATTGACAACCGGCGGGCCGCCCTCCACCTTGAGAATCCAACATTCGCAAGGAGGTGGAGGCCATGAAGGTCTATGGCTCCAGCGCCATTCGCAACGTGGCGTTCGTCGGCCACGGGGCCAGCGGTAAGACGTCGCTCGTCGACGCCCTCGCCTGGGTATCCGGATCCAGCCGGCGCCATGGCAGCATCAAAGACGGCACCACGCTCACCGACTACTCCCCCGACGAAATCGCCCGGCAGCATTCGATCAATCTCGCCCTCGGCTACGCCGATTGGATGGACTCCAAGCTCAATCTCCTCGACACCCCGGGCTACCTCGACTATTTCGGTGAGGTCGTCACCGGCCTGCACGCCGCCGACGCGGCCGTGGTCGTGGTCAGCGGCACCGGCGGCGTGGAGGTGGGCACCGAGCGCGCCTGGGAGGTCTGCGACCAGCTCCACCTCCCGCGGCTCCTGTTCGTCTCGCTCATGGACAAGGAGCACGCCGATTTCGAGCGGGTCTTCGCCGACGTCAAGGCCCACCTGACACCGAAGGTCGTCCCGGTCGAGGTGCCGGTCGGCGACGGCCCCGATTTCCACGGCATCATCAACCTGTTCTCCGGCCACTGCCACCTCTACAAGAAGGGCGCGAGCAAGGGCGAGAACGAGGTGGTACCCATCCCAGACGAGTACCAGGCCCGCTACCAGGAATACGGCGAGCACCTGACCGAGGCCGTCGCCTCGACGGACGACGATCTGATCGAGCGCTACCTGGCGGGCGAGGAGATTCCGCGCGAACAGTTCATCGGCGCGGTGAAGAAGGCCATGCTGGCGGGGCAGATCGTCCCGCTGTTCTGCGGCAGCGCCACCCAGACCTACGGGCTGCGCACCCTGCTCCGGAAGATGGTGGAGCTGTTCCCGTCACCCGCCGAGCGGCCGGCCCCGGTGGAGGCCCCGCTGGTGGGGCGCGTGTTCAAGACCATGTCCGAGCCCCACGTGGGCGACGTGACCCTGTTCCGACTCTACGCCGGCGAGCTGCGCAACGGCGACGAGGTGTGGAACGCCGAGCACGAGACGCCGGAGAAGCTCAACCATCTCTCCATCCAGCAGGGCAAGGAGCGGCTCGAGGTCGAGCGCCTGAGCGCGGGTGACATCGGCTCGGTGGCCAAGCTCAAGGACACCCACACCGGCGACACCTTCTGCCGCCGCGACGCCCCGGTCCGGCTCCCTCCCATTCCGCTCCCCGAATCCGAGGCCACGTCGGCGGTGGTCGTCAAGCAGCGCGGCGAGGAGGACAAGCTGGCGGCTGGGCTCCACAAGCTGCATGAGGAAGACCCCACCTTCCACTTCGAGTACAGCTCCGAGCTGGGCCAGACCCTGATCCACGGCATGGGCGAGCGCCACTTCGAGACCATCCTGCAGCGGCTCGAGCGGAAGTTCGGCGTGCACGCGGAGCTCGCCCGGCCGCGCGTGGCCTACCGCGAGACCATCAAGGGCAAGGCGGAGGGCCAGGGCAAGCACAAGAAGCAGAGCGGCGGCCGCGGCCAGTACGGGGACTGCTGGATCCGCATGGCCCCCCGGCCGCGCGGCGCCGGCTACGAGTTCGTGGACGACATCGTGGGCGGCGTCATCCCCAACAAGTACATCCCGGCGGTGGACCGCGGGGTGCAGGAATCAGCCGAGCGCGGCGTGGTGGCGGGCTATCCGATGGTGGACTTCCGGGTCGAGTGCTTCGACGGGTCGTACCACGACGTGGACTCCAACGAGATGTCGTTCAAGATGGCCGGCATCCTCGCGTTCCGGAACGTGGCCCCGAAAGCTCGGCCGGTGCTGCTCGAGCCGCTGATCGAGGTGACCACCTGGGCGCCGGACGACCTGCTGGGCGACGTCATGGGCGACCTGAGCGCCCGCCGAGGCCAGATCCTCGGCACCGAACAGGACGGCCGGCTCACCAAGGTGCGGGCCATCGTGCCCGAGGCCGAGCTGTACAAGTACTCGACGACGCTCCACTCAATCACCCATGGGCGGGGCGCGCACCGCGAGAAGTTCCACGGGTACGCCGAGGCGCCGCCGGAGGTAGCGGCGAAGGTCGCGGCCGAAAACCAGAAGGAGCACGCGGTGGCGTCGTAGGGCAGGGGAGGTAGGGCCGAAGTCACCCTGAGCCCTGGCTTCGCCCAGGGTACACTCCACGAGGGGGCATGAGCAGACGCATGCCCCCTTCGCCTTGCTCAGGGTGACGCACGCTCTCCAGGGCTTCTGGACGCATCAATAGGCGATCGCGTAGCGGCTCAAGCCGGTCAGCTCCGCCTCGACCGCGTGGGTGTCGATGGTGAGCACCGAGCTGAGCCGCACGAACGGGTCGGTCTGGCGCTCCTCGCGCCAGATGGAGAGCGTCCGCTCGATCGAGCCGTCGCGGCCGTCGGAGACCCCGTCGTGGTTCAGGTCGCCACCGGCGTGATCGTAGTGGACCGTGAGCCGGGCCGGCGCCACCGGGTTGAACTTGAGGCCCGTGGGCTCGAGATCGAACAGCATCTCGGCGGGATCCACCACGCTCACCTGGATCAGCACCGAGTCGCCCGGGAGAATGGGGCTGCCGTCGGCCGTGGCCAGCAGCGAGCCCGCGTCCACCTGAAGGTGAACGTACTCGTCGCCCTGGCCGCCGGACGCGTCCTGAAAGAAGATCTGTACCTCGCGATCCTCGCCGCGCTTGGCATAGAAGCTGACGGTGGCGTTGAGCAGCGGCGGGCTCGAGGGCGCCACGCGCACCACATTGAGCTCGCTCGGCGGCCTGGTGCCGCCGTTGGGCTCGCCGGCGTCCGAACAGGCGGCGGCGCCGGCCAGGAGGGCGGGCAGCAGGCAACGGCTGGGATGGACGCTACGCATGGCGCTCTCCAAAAGATGGCCCGGCATCGGACCGGCCGCCGCGGGCCGAAGTCCGAGCCTGCGCCGGGATTGAAGATCCTCCACGAACGTGAGCACGGTGTCGACGCTCACGGAGACCATCGGCAATGCCGATGGCAGCTATATCGCAATAGATTACCGTATAACAACATACACCCTAGGTTCTGATCCGAGGAAGCCTCGCATTGGTATCGCGATACTCCTGGCCGTACCCCGTCGTTGCGGCTGGCGATTCGCGGAGTGGACCCTTGGGTGCGGTGCGACCCTCTGATCCTTTGCGCGAGGCACGCGTGCGCCCTGGTTTCGAGCGATGGACCCGATTCATCCCTGCGGCAGCGCTGGTCCTGCTCGCTCCCGCCTGCCGCCCCGATTCGGCCGATTGCCCCCGGTGCGGGCGACTCGTAGTTGCCGCCACGGGCGAGCCCAGCCACCTGCTGCCGCCGCTCGCGGTCGAAACCGTCGGCCGGGACATCGGCGATCAGATGTACGAGCGGTTGGCAAACCTGGCCCCGGGCGCGGCCCCGATCGATACCACGGCCTACCGGCCGGGCCTCGCGACCCGCTGGGAGCGGGTCGACTCGGTCACCTGGAGATTCCACCTCCGGCCCGGCGCCCGATGGCAGGATGGCCGGCCGGTCACCGCCGAGGACGTGCGGTTCTCGTTCGATGCCTTCGCGGACTCGGCGCTCGACACGGGCGCGCGCCAGTATCTGGCCGGCAGAATCACGGTGACGCCCGAGGACTCCGCGACCGTGCTCATCCGGTTCGATCGCTCCTCGAGCGAGGAGCTGTTCGACGCCACCTATCACGTGCGGGTACTCCCCAGCCACATCTGGTCGCAGATCCCGCGCGACCGCTGGCCGGCGGACACCGCGATCGCCCATCTGGTCGGCAGCGGCCCCTACCGCGTCGCCGAGTGGAGGCGCGGCGAGTACCTGCGGCTGGTGGCGGACACGACGAGCGGCGAGACTCCCGGTGTCCGCGAGGTGGTGTGGCGGTTCGCCCAGGATCCCGACGCGGCGCTCAACCTCGTCTTGAGCCACGAGGCGGATCTGCTGGAGACCGCCGGCAGCGCGCAGAACGCCCAACGCGCGGCGGCCGATTCCACCGTCACCGTCGTGCCGTACGCCTCCGCCACCTACGGGTTCCTTGGCTTTCGCATCCGGGGGCACGGAACCGAAGGCGCGCACCCGATCTTCGGCGAGGCCGCGACTCGCCGTGCGCTCGCCCTGGCGGTGGACCGCGAGACGCTGGCCCGCTCGACGTTCGGCCGCGAAGCCAAGGCGCCGCCGGGCCCGATGTCCCAGCTGCTCTGGATCTGGGACGATGGTATCCGCACGCTCCCGTTCGATACGGTGCAAGCCGACCGTGCCCTGGACGCCACGGGGTGGCGACGGGCGGACAGCGCCGCCACGCGGCAGCGCGGCAGCCGCGCGCTCTCGTTCGACATCCTGGTGCCGAGCACCAGCCCCAGCCGGCGGCAGATCGCGGTGGCGCTGCAGGCGATGTGGCAGGCCGTCGGCGCCGCGGTGACGGTGACCGCCGTGGACTTTCCGGTGTTCCAGGAGCGGCTGGGCAAGGGTCAGTTCGACAGCTACATCGGGGCCTGGCTCGACGAGCCGAGTCCGCGCGGGCTGGCCGACCAGTGGACCCGCGCGGGGTGGGACGCGCTCAACTACGGCCACTATGCCGACCCCGCGTTCGACGCGCTGTTCCAGCGCGCGGGCCGGGCGGGGACGGTGGATTCGGCGCGGCGGCTGTATCGGGAGGCCATGGACACGCTCAACGCCGACGCGCCGGCCATCTTCCTCTATGCGCCGGCCAACGTGGCCGTGGTGTCGCGGCGGGTCGAAGGGGTCGAGATCGATCCCTACAGCTGGATGAGCGGACTGAGGACCTGGCGGGTACGTCGCTGAGGAACAGGGAGTCATCCTGACAGCGACTCCCAGAACTCCGCCTACACCGCCGCGAACCACCCCATCGCCCCATGCTCCGCCATGTGTCGCTGGTGGGGATGAAACATGTACCGC
Organism: Gemmatimonadales bacterium; assembly: GCA_050733015.1. Classification (GTDB taxonomy): domain Bacteria; phylum Gemmatimonadota; class Gemmatimonadetes; order Gemmatimonadales; family GWC2-71-9; genus CAVVWJ01. The sequence continues at coordinate 3,918 of JBOHSB010000111.1, read as the reverse complement.
CCCCGTTGCGGCAGCCGGAACTCGACGATCGCCCGCTCGGTCTGCGCCAGCGTCACGACGTCGGTCCGCTCGTCGGGGGTGAGGCGGGTACCGCTCCGGTATACGTCGAACGTCTCGGCGTGCAGGTGGAACGAGGCCACCGGATCGTCGGCCACCATGTTCAGCAGGTACACCCGCACCAGCCTCCCCACCGGCACCTTGATCGGGTAGCGCTCGAAGAATCCGGCCACGCCATTCCAGCCGTACAGCTCGTTGTGCCCGTCGCCGTCGAGGTCGAAGCCCGAGAGCACGAGCGCCACCTCGTGGGCCGCCGGCCGCGTCCGGGGTGACGGCGGATCGACGATGAGCAGGCCGTAGAGCCCCCGGGAGAGATGCTCGGCGGCGGGGCTCGCGTCACAGTGGTAGGGGTGCAGGCCAAACGGCTCGGCGCGCACCCGGTAGGTCGCCTCGCCGCCGGGCGGCACCGGCTGCCAGCCATCCTGGCGCACGTCGTGGCGTCCGTGCAGATGGAGGTTGTGGGCCCGCGTGCCCAGGTTGCGGAGGCGGATCGCGAGCTCGTCGCCTTCCCTGGCGCGGAGCACGGGACCGGGAACGGCGCCGTTGAAGGTCCACGCGTCGAATCGCGTGGCACGCGCCACCTTCACCGGCTGCTCCGAGACCCACAGCTCGGTCGGCAGCACCGCGGGCGACTTTCCCCCGCGCGGTGGCGGAGGATAGAGCGACGGGTCCAGCGCGCCGGCCCCGAGCTCGGGTGGCGGCTCGATACCGTGTCCGTAGCTCTCGGCCCGTACCGGCGCCGTCGGGTGCGCCTCGTCCCGCCACAGGCCGAACAGCGCGCTGCCGAGCGCGCCGGCCGCGAGCCCCGCGCCCACCCGCAGCAGGTCCCGCCGCGAGAGCTCAATCATCGGATCCGTCCATAGATCACCGCGGCCACGGCGAGCACGGCGAGGTAGACCGCCAGCGCACCGAGCCCGGAGCGAATCGGTCGCCGCCGGCCCCGGGTGGCCCAGGCCAGCACGAGCACCGGTATCAGCCAAAACGTCGCGCTGGAGAGCGCCCGCCGGGCGAATCCCGGAGCAGTCATCGGCCGAACATTCGGCGGGGTGACGCGCAGGACGGCCTCCGCGCCGGCCGGCAGCTGCGCGCGCGCGGCGTCGAACCGGAGACTCTCGAAGACGCCCACGGCAGGGAGCGCTCGAGCGCTGGCGGCGTTGGGCATGACGGGCTGGGGGGGCGGCACCGGCTGGCCGCGCCAATCGGGGAACGTCCGGTACGCCACGGCGAAGCCGCGATAGCCCACCGTGGCGACCAGGGGCAGCGGGTCGAATCCGAGCGGCAGTCGAAGGCCGGCGCAGCCGTGCAACAGCTCGAGCCCCGCCGGCGCCGCCACCGCGTACTGGTTGCCGGCGAAGCAGTTGCCGAAGCTTGCCGGGCCGCCGAGCGCGAGATCGGCCCGGCCGGATCGCGCCACCCGATTCTCGCGGATGATGTTGCCCCGCGCGGCCCACCAGTTCCGGTCGTACATCGGCATGACCAGGATGCCGTGCTGCTCGTGATCGGCGATGACGTTCCGCTCGACCACGTTGCCGACCCCGCCCCCGATGAGGATGCCGTTGCCGTAGGCGATGGCCGGCAGCGGGGCCGCCGGCGCGCTGGGATTGCTGTTGCCCACGATCAGGTTCGCCGCGATGACCGTCTCGCGCTGAGGCGGGTTCAGCTCGAGGTCGAGCGACGCCGGGACCAGCCCCGAGCGGTTGTTGCGCCAGATGGAGCTCACGACGTAGAGCTCGCCGCCGGAGTTGGTGCCTGAGTAGCCGATCGCATTGTGCTCGGCGATGACGTCCCGGATGACGATCCGGCACGGGTAGCATTCGCCGATGTAGAACCCCGAGTCGGGCGACCCCGACGCGTAGGAGTGCTCGAACAGCCCGTCCCGCGCGTCGAAGGCGTAGATGCCGTAGTCGCCGTTGTTGTAGGCCGTGAGCCAGCTGCCGCGGAAGCCAGTGACGCCGGTCCAGTAGAAGCCGTTGAGCACGGCGTTCCGGGCCGTCAGGTTCTCGATCGCGACGCCGTCGGCCAGCACGGCGATGCCGTTCCCCCGGACAAACTCCCCGTCGATGATGGTCTCGTTCCGATCCACGCCGCGAATCGTGAGGGACGGGGTGGTGACCGTGACCTCCTCCCGGTACACCCCACGGTCGACCAGCACGAGATCGCCGGGATCGGCCGCATCCACGGCGGCCTGGATGGTGGGGTACTGTCGCGGGACTCGACGCACGGAGCCGGTGGCATCGGCCACCACCTTGAGGGCCCCCCGCGGACCCGGGCTGTAGCCGACGTCGCCCACCACCACGACGCCGGCCATGCCCTTGCCGTCCCGCGTGCCGTGGTAGGTGCAGTAGTAGCGGTAGATGCCGGGCGTGGCGAAGGTCAGGTCCTGCTCCGCCCCCGGCGCCAGGTCGGGAGCCTTGGGGCCGCCGGTGGACCAGGAGCCGTCGGCCGCCACCGCGTTGTGGACGTTCTTGCCGACGTTGATCCACTTGACCCGGACGCCCACCGGTACGCGCACCACGGTGGCGTTGAAGGCGTTGTCGTACATGTTGACGAAGTTGCCGCCCTGGCGGTCGCCGCCGCTGCACGCCAACAGCGCGACGAGGGCGAAGAGGGAGCCGCGTCCTCTCGGGCACAAGACCACGGTCGGTCGCGGCGCGAACGTCATGGCGGGTCCGGATTGTGTGGGGAGTGCCCTCAATATGAGGCGCAACGGTGAGGGACGGAAGGACGGGGAAGGCGACCGCGTTGTCATCCCGAGCGCAGCGAGGGATCTACTCCGCCGGTATCGAACTCGGGTGAGTAGATGCCTCGCTGCGCGCTCGGGATGAGGACCCGCCTGGGAGCGCCCGAACGGCCCAACAGGAGAGCGCCACCTCACCACCGGAAATCGCCAGGAAATCCAGCGCTTTCTCCCCCCTAGCTCGCCTCGACCGGACTGCAACAATCGACGCGGTCGTACAGGAACTAAGCGAGCCATCCATTGCACTTCTGCTAACACGTTATCCCGGCCTGCGCTGGCGGACCTAGTCCGAACGACAGCTCGGATGGGCCTCGTAACCGCCTGCCAGGCACGACGATTGCCCCTCCCGGTCGAGCTTTCACCGTGTCCCGCGTACCGGGGTGTGATTTCGGGCTGCTGCCCCTGCCTGGGGAAAGGCCCGAGACGCGCTCCGGCGGTCGGTCTGGTCCGGCCGCGGTATCGTCGCTCGGCCTTCACCTCAACTCGGAGTGCGCAACATGTCCTCGTGGAATCGCTGGTTGCTGGGCCTGGTCGCCGGTGGCGTACTCCTGGTGGGTGCGGGCTGCAGCTCGACCGACGAGAGCCCTGCCGGTCCCTCGACCGGCGCGCCGGAGGCGGCGCTGCTCTCGTCGCCGGTGTCCTCGACCTTGTCGTCGACCTTGTCCTCGACCCTGTCGTCGACCCTGTCCTCGCTGGAGCTGCTGACGTGCAAGTCGCTCCCGTACGCCACGGCGACCGCCACGGTCGGCCGCGAGGGCGGGGCCATACAGGTGGGCAAGTCGACCCTGGTCGTGCCCCCTGGCGCGCTGGCGTCGCGGGTGACGATCAAGGCCGAGCAGATGCCGGGTCCGGCGAACTCGATCCGGTTCTCGCCTTCCGGTCTCCGGTTCGCCAGGCCCGCGCGGCTGACGATGAGCTACGACAACTGTCTGCTCGCCCTTCCGACCAAGCGCATCGTCTACACGACCGAGGGCCTCAAGGTGCTCGAGCTCCTCAAGTCGCTCGATTTGCGGCTCTCGCGGACGGTGAGCGCGCCGATCGATCACTTTTCCCGGTACGCGATCGCGTACTGATGACGTGCTGAATCAGGACCCCTCGTTCCTGGCCCCGCGCGGGGCGGACCC